>QHWJ01000089.1 GCA_003222535.1 Acidobacteriota bacterium
ATTCGCACCGCCCCCGAGCGCGTGCATCGTGAAGTCGCCCGCGACCTTGGTGCCTCCACTGTCATTGATCACGTGCTTGACGACGATGAGGTGTGCTTGCAGCGAGTTGGCGTACGTGCACGTCCAGTTCTCTCCCTCATTCATGTTGATCGTGGCGGTGGTGTTACTCGTCGAGGACGTGCCGCCGTTCGGGCTCGTTACCGAGCATGTCACACTGGTGAGCGTCCATCCATCAGGCAACGGCGTTTCATTGACGGTGTACGTCTGGAACGTCGTGATGTTGGAAAACACCTGCGTGTTCGCCGTCGTTCCGTCGTCCACGAGAGAAAAGCTGGTGAGCGGCGAAGGGCCGGCGGTGTAAGGAAACGACGTGCTCCCCTCCGGCGTCGCCTGCTTGATGATCGTCATCGATCCCGGGAAAATCACGGCATCGGCTGAAAGCGGACGGTCCTGGTTGCCGTCGCCGTCGTCGGGATCGATCAGGCGGGTGTGGTAAGGCGATCCCGGAATCGCGACGGCGGAGTTTCCCAGACCCCAGTCCTGGCGAGTGCTGATGTGGCCGCCCCACGCGAGCACCGGGTTCGACTGGCCGGCGGTGAAATTGATGGTGATGCGACGAGAATGGTCCCCAGCCGGGAACCCCGCGCCACGGGAGTACGCGCTGAGGCCGGTGATCGTCCCACCGTAGAGCCTGAAGTCGCCCGCGACAGGCGTCACACCCCCGTCCGTAACCTGCGAATCTGCGGGGATCGCGAACGTCGTAAACGTTTCGGGGCTGCATCCGGAGACGCCCAGGCACGGGTTCGCCGTAGTCACGGTGCGGTTGAAAGTCGTGAGGTAATCAATCGCATGCGTACTGAGTTTCGTCGTATCCCACTCGATGGTGACCGCGTGCGTCCCCGTCGTGCTCAGGTTGGCGAACCTCATACGGTACGGGATCGAGTCGCCCTCCAGGTAGTTGGCCTTACTGGCGCCCAGGGTGCCGTTCTCCCAGTCGGTCGCGCTGGCGCTGCACCCGTCGTTGTGGGAGGACGGAGCCGGATCGTTGCCGCATTGGTCAAGGTCGGCGCGCGCCGCCGGACCCAGCGAGACAAGCAGCGTCACGGTGCTGCCCTTCACCACCGAGTCGCCGCCCCTGGGCGTCTGACTGATGACCAGCCCGGCCGCTACCGTCGCGCTGTTCGCCGTGTTGATGGCGAAGACGAGACCCGCGTTGGTGATATTTGTTTGAGCGGTCGCCTGGGCCTGACCCACAACGTTCGGCACCGTGACGGAGACGGGGGGGACCACATTGTTCACGGTGACCAGCACGTCTGCAGACGTTCCAATGTTGCCGGCCAGGTCGTGCGCAATCGCCGTGAGCCGATGCGAGCCATTGGTCGACAAGGCGGTGTTCCACGAGACGGTCACGGGCGAAGAAGCGCCCGCGGCCCCGAGGTCGATGCCATCGAGCTGAATCTGCAGGCTCGTGACACCCACGTAGTCGGTGGCCGTCGCCGTGACCGGGACGGTGCCCGATACCGTGGCGCCGGCGGCCGGGGCGGTCACCGTCGCCGCCGGCGGCGTGAAGTCGATCAGCTTGCCAGCGACGGCGAACTGATCCGTCTGGTCAATGACTCCCACTATGCTGCCGTTGGCGCTGATCTCTTCGAGCCTGAACAGGTTGTTGCCGGTCGGGCTGCCGATGACGCTGTGCAGGACTAACGGGTCGCCGATGTATCCTGCGGGCGCGGCCGGCGCAACGGCCGGATCCCAGATGAGGAACGGCCACGGGGTTGAGGTCACGATCGGAGTGAAGGGCGGGCATGCGCCGGCCAGCACCTGCGCCGCGGGGCAACCGAGGTCTTCCGTTTGATCGATGGTTCCAACACCATTCTTGTCAATGGCCGTTGTGGTCAGCACACCGTACGGATGCGTGATGCGATACGTCGTACCTATCGTGAGCCCGCCCCTAATCCGCACGCGCACCCGGCCAAACAGGGTCTGCTGCCCCGCCTCGACGAGGGGCGCATTGACGAACGACCCTTCAATCCCTACGCGAAGCAGCGCGACTGTCGAGCCCGGCACGTTGAGGTGTGCGTTGGCGAGGGAATAGAAGAACTCATCCGGGAAGTTCCCCGGGACGTCCGGAGGCAGCGCCAGGTCGGGCAGCGTCGTACCGGCGAAGCACAGCAGGATATTGTCGACGCACGGGGCGAGCGACGTGCCCCTCTCGTCGATGATCCCCACCGGAAATCCGGTCCGCGGGTCGGTCGGCCCGACGACCCTGTTCGGCACTTGTGTCGATACGGAGGTCGAGATGAGGAGCAGTGCGGCCGCTGACAATGCAGCAGCGACGCGGCGGACCCGCGTCTTTGCCGAGGCCAAAAGGCTTCGATGCGCGAGAGCCATTGAGTCAATCACTGCGATCCTCCTCCGCGTTCGCGTGGTGTTATCGACAACCCGCGAGATGCGTCAACACGTATCCGATGTTGATCGGTGTGTGTCGCACGCCGATCACTCGGTGTTTGCGGATTTCTGCTTCGGGGCTGCGAGTATAGTCAGTACATCGAGGCTGCTTTTGTTCAACCTACGTGATTTCATTAGAATTTTTTTTCAGTGGAAGACTAATGGTCGCGATCGAGATGACTAAAGGTCCGCGATCCGAGGTGGTTCGTTCTCGGATGTGACTGGCCCGGTCACTCGACGATCGAACGAATTCTTCACACGCTCTTCAGCCGGGCGGGCGCTTATGCGAGGCTGTGGCGTCCCCTTTAAGCGGACATCGTCGGGTCCGGCTGCAGCCGGACTCGTGAGCGAGCCACCGTGATGACTATCACGGCGCTTCGCGCATGCCTGCGCACGAAAAAGGGGCCCGGCATTTCTGCCGAGCCCCGATCGGAACCGATTTTCAAACAGCTGTAGGGTTCGCTCACTCCTTACGGCAAAGAATCCCAGAACGCTTTGTTCGCCACCGCTCTGGCATTCTTGCTGTCAGCTGACGTCCCCGGCGTGACGGTGCCCCCCTCACCATTCGTGTTGAATGCCGTGGCCTGCTGCACGGCGTTCTTGATGGTGGTCTGGTCCGTCCCACAATAGGCACTCTCCCAGTCAGCGAAGGAGCCGCTGCCCGGCACGCTGCCGAAGGCCGACGCGTTCAGCTCTGCCGCGAGCAGCTGGGGCAGGAGCTGCATCCTCGCCTGATCCAGCGAAGACCGCTTGCCTCCCGTCGACGTCTTCGGGCCATCACTCCAGAAGGCGCCCATCAGCTTCCCAAGGTCGTCGATCACGCGAGTCGTGCAGAGCGTCTGGTCCCCGATGCCCGGCACGGCAGCAACGCCCCCGAATGTGTGACCGAACGCGGTGCCACCAAACCAGGCGCTGTTGGCGATCGGTGCGTGCGTCGCCCAGAAGGATTGGGTGAGGGTCACACCCGGGCCGGTGTTGTCGAACACGCAGGTCACCGTGTCGCCGTTCTTCAGGCTGATGGTGGCGGTCTGAGTGGTCAGATCCCCGGCGCCCGTGCTGCCGCCACTGCCGGTGACCGTGCAGTTGAAGGGCGTGTTGGGATCGTTGGAACCACCGATTCCAGTCAGCAGCCAACCCGGTGGCACCAGCTCCTGCACCGAATAGCTGCCGGCGTTCAGAGGAGTTTGAGTGTTCGTCTGCCCGCTGGAGAGCGAGAAGTCGACATACCCCGAACCGGTCGCGACGAAATTGAAGCTGGTGGGACTGCTCGCCGGCCTGATGATCTTCTTGACGATGATCGTGCCGGGCAGGTCGCTGTTCGTGATGGTGCAGGTCTTGTTGTCACCGACGCTCAGGGTCACCGAGCCGAGGCCGTTGCAATCGCCACCCCAGAAGCTGGCAGAGTAGCCGTACTTCTGTGTCTCGGATGCGGTGTAGGTACCGGCCTTGAAGCCGTTTGCCACGCCGGAAGCCACCGATGTGGCGTTCACGAACAGCGGGAAGTCCGGCACCTGTAACGTGCCACCGTTGTTGTTGACCACCGTCTTGATGAGCGTCAGCCTCGGCTGGACGTCGTCGTTCGTAACAGTGCAGGTCTTCGTTTCACCGACGGCGATCGACCCCGCGCAGTCGGCCGAGCTCGAACCCGCATATCCCGACGGCCCAGTCTCGGCGACGCTGTAGGCGCCGGCATTGATGGAGACGGTCTTGCCGGGCGATTCCAATCCCGCGAACGAGGCCGGCCTCGGGCGGCTGCCCGTCACGCTCATCGTGAAGGCACCGGCCAGGGCCTTCCCGCCGTTGTCGTTGATGACGTGATTGATCACGAT
>QHWJ01000090.1 GCA_003222535.1 Acidobacteriota bacterium
CTTTGAAGGGCCAGCAGCGAGCGGGTGGAAGATCGTCAACCTGCGAGATATTGCCCAGACCACCGGCGGTGTGCAGAAGACGCCCAGTCGAGCCCCTCGAAACCACCACTGTCCGTATCTGACGGTTCGAAATGTGCAGCGCGGTTCGCTAGATTTATCGCAAGTCGAACGATTTGAGGTGACCGAATCCGAACTAGAACGCCTTCGGCTTCGTAAGGGCGACATTCTGGTCGTGGAAGGAAACGGAAGCCCTGAGCAGATCGGGCGTAACGCTGTCTTCGATCTTGAAGGGGTCGATTGGATTCATCAGAACCACGTCATCCGAGTGCGCCTCAGTGACGCCGCGACTTATCAATTCGTCAGCTTGTTCTTCAATAGCCCCGCAGGCAAGGTCCAGATGCTCGAGCGCGCACGCTCAACGAGCGGGCTGTACACACTGAGCGTCGACAAGGTTGGGTCGGTGCAACTGCCCTTGCCGGCACTGGCGGACCAAGCCTGGATCGCTGCAGATCTTTCGGATCGGCTTGAAGCGGCCGACGCGGTCGTAGCGCATTGTCAAAACGAGCTCGCTGCGATCAACGCCCTTCCAGCTTCGCTGCTGCGTGCGGCCTTCCACGGAGACTCCTAGGGCTGTGCCCAAAGGGCCGAAACCTAAGCAGACCGTCGCGAGGCCAAACCTCAAGAAGCACGTCACGCAGCAGTCGGTGGACGCGGCCATCTGGTCGATCTGCGACATCATGCGCCGTGGCAACGTCGCCAGCGCGCTGCAGTACGTCCCCGAGCTGACCTGGATCCTCTTCCTCCGCATCCTCGACGAAACTGAAGACCGCGAGGAGCAGGAAGCGGACGCGGTCGGCGCATCGTACGCCTCCTCGCTCAAGAAACCCTACCGCTGGAAAGACTGGGCCGCGCCGCTCGAATCAGCGAAGGTGAAACCGAACAAGCGCAAAGAGCTCGACGATGCAGGAAACAAGGCCTTCATGAACTTCGTGAACGGCGATCTGATTCCCTGTCTCAAGAAGCTGAAGGACAGGCCGAACGCGACGCCGCGCCAGAAAGTGATCTCTGAAATCATGTCCGGCGTCGAAAAGACAAGGATCGACACCGAGAAGAACCTGCTGGACGTGCTCGACAAGGTCCACGAGATCACGAACGAAGGCATCGACGATACGCACGTCTTCGCTCTCAGCCAGATCTACGAAGGCCTCCTGCTGAAGATGGGAGAGAAAGGCTCCGACGCGGGCCAGTTCTTCACGCCGCGTGAAGTGATCCGCGCGATGGTCCGTGCCATCGCGCCGACAATCGGCGAGACCGTCTACGACCCGTGCTGTGGCACCGGCGGCTTCCTCGCGCAGGCGGCCGAGTACATGAAGCCCAAGATCGGCGGGAAGATCTCCGGGCCTGCCGTCGCGCGTTTCAGGCACGAAACCTTTTGGGGGCGAGAGAAGGAGAACCTGATCTATCCGATCGGGCTGGCGAATCTGATCCTGCACGGGATCGACCGTCCGAACATCTGGCACGGCAACGCGCTCACCGAAGACGAGGTGTACGGCGGGTTGTTTGCCGGCGCGCCCAAACAGTTCGACGTCATCCTCACGAACCCGCCTTTCGGCGGAAAGGAGAGCGCGGCAGCTCAGACGAACTTCGACTACCGAACCAGTGCGACTCAGGTGCTCTTTCTGCAGCACGTCATCCGCGCACTGAAAACGAACGGCGGCCGTTGCGGCATGGTTATCGACGAAGGCGTGCTGTTCCGCACGAACGAGGACGCGTTCGTCAAGACCAAGCGCAAGCTCACTGACGAATGCGATCTATGGTGCATCCTCTCGCTGCCCGGCGGAGTCTTCAGCGCCGCCGGCGCCGGAGTGAAGACCAACCTCCTCTTCTTCACCAAAGGCAAACCGACGGAGAAGATCTGGTACTACGACCTGTCTGATGTGAAGGTCGGCAAGAAGACACCGCTCACGCTGACGCACTTCGAGGATTTCGCCGCAAAGCTCGCCGCGCGCGAAGACTCCGACCGCTCGTGGACCCTCGATCTGTTGGCGCGTAAGGCGAAGGCGGCAGCCGACGCCCAGCCGTTCAGGGACACGGCGCGAGCGAAGTCTCAGGAGGCCGAGCGGGCCAAGGATCGCCTTGGTGAGCTGAAGAAAGCGAAGCGGCGCGATCAGCCAGCCATTGCTGAAACCGAGACAGAGATCTCAAGCCTTCTGAAGGATGCACGCGAGGCAACCAATAAGGCCGAGGACATTGACAACGCCGTCTACGATCTCAAAGCGGTCAATCCGAACCGCAAGACAGACGTCGATCGACGAACGCCGACAGAGTTGCTCGACCTGATCGACGCGAAGGGACGCGAAATGGCGGGAGCCATCGCAAGGCTCAGGGCTTTGACAGACACGTCGTAGCCAGGGTGCAAGGAAAAGCCATCGGGCAGGCAGGCCACCGCGCCGCTTGCGCGCGCCGTTCCGCAGTCTGTGCCACGTTTGGAGTCTCGAGCTTCTGTTGGCAAGGAATTGACACTAAAGAGCTTGCTGGATAAACTGAAAAATCATAAAATATTCGCCCTTCAGCCGACGGCCCCTTTAGGGGTGAGGGACCAAATGGCAGCCGACACGACGAGCAACGTGCTCGGAACTGAAATTCAAGCATACGAAAAGAAACTTCCGGAGCTGGAAAAGGTGTATCCGGGCAAATTTGTTGTCTTCAAAGGAGAGGAATTCATCGGGGCGTGGGACACGCTGAACGCCGCAGCAGCGGAAGCGGTTGCTCGGTTTGGCCGCGGACCATACTTGATCCGGCAAGTTGGCGCGCCTGCTCCCACATTGCCAGCATCTGTACTGTTTCGCCAGCGCGCGATCGGCTGAAAACGATCAATGCCGATCGCCAATTGCGGCTTTCCCCCGGTCTCAATTATTCGTGGGTCGAACCCACCGAAGGTCCTGTCAGGACGTGACGCTCTCGTGATGAAGGGACCAACGACGGCCGTTGAAATCGGTTTCAATCCTGACCTTTTCCATTCCGATCCGGCGGTCGTACAGCAAGCTATTGCGTCAGCGCACGCTCAGCCCCCGTCACAGCTCGTCGAGGCACTGATTGACACGGGAGCGGGCGACAGCTGCATCGACGAAGATCTTGCGCAGCAGCTTCAGCTTCCTCTGATCGATCATCAAGACGGAAGCGGGATCGGCGGAAAAGAAAAATTTAACGTCTACCTTGGGCACGTTCGGATCGCAGCGCTAGGCATCATCCAATACGGTCGATTCATGGGCGTCAAGCTCAAGGCCGGCAACCAACCGCATCAAGCCCTCCTTGGGCGTACCCTCTTCCAGGGGATGCTCTTGGTCTACGACGGGAGAGACGGATCGGTCAGGCTGGCCGTCTGACACCGCATCCGGGAGCAACACGGCGTTAGCCCGCCACCAGCCCTGCTGTTTTTCCAAGACTTTTCTCTGCGGGCTCCGCGGTCTCGGCGCTTAATGTAGGTTTCTTCACACGCTCTCAGGCTTCGCGCGCCACGTCAGGAGCTTTCGCGCTCCAGCAGAGACGGAAGGCGCTATCATCGCGCCATGAAGCAGCACGCGCTACGTCACTTCATCGTTGCAACGCTCATCGCCACCTGCACCGCGGCCATCGGCGTCCGCGCGCAGCAGGGCTCGCTCAGCGCGGCGGACAAGCAGCGGCGGTGGGACACCGAGAACGAGCTCCAGTCGATCGCTGTCGTGGAGCGCAAAGTGATGATGCCGATGCCGGACGGTGTGCGGCTCGCCACAGACATCTATCGCCCGAAAAACGCGACCGGCAAGGTGCCGGCGATCTGGGTGCGAACGCCCTACAACTTCAACTTCTGGGACGTGCACAACGGCGTGCCCGCCGACATGACTGCCGTGCTCACCGCCGTCAAGAAGGGATACGCGTACGTCGTCCAGAACGAGCGGGGGCATTTCTTCTCGGAGGGCAACTACGACATCCTCGGATCGAAGACCGACGGGTACAACACGGTCGACTGGCTGACCAGGCAGCCGTGGTCGAACGGCAGGATCGGGACGACCGGCTGCTCGTCGACGGCGGAGTACCAGATGGGCGTCGCCGCGCTCGGGCATCCCGGCTACGCGGCGATGAACGTGCAGGGCTTCGGCGCCGGCGTCGGCCGCGTCGGCCCGTACTACGAGCAGGGCAACTGGTATCGCGGCGGCGCGGTGCAGATGCTGTTCATCGCGTGGCTCTACGGCGAGCAGAACCAGGTGCGGCCGATGTTCCCGCCGGGCACGCCGCGCGAGGATCTGATTCGCGCGTCGAAGTCGTTCGACCTCGCTCAGCATCTGCCGCCGGTCGACTGGTCGAAGGCACTGTGGCATCTGCCGGTGCAGGACATCATCAAGCACGTCGACGGACCGCGCGGAATCTTCGAGACCGCGATGCCGGTCGAAACCGGCGGCCGGATGATTCAGCGCGCGCCAAACGACCCGGCGTGGTACCGCGGCGGGCTGTATCACGACGATATGAAGCTGAACGTCCCCGGCCTCTGGTTCATGTCGTGGTACGACGTGTCGATCGGACCGAACCTCGCGCTCTACAACCACGTGCGGAGAACCGCGTCGCCGGAGGTTGCGAGCCAGCAGTGGGCCGTGATCGCGCCGGTCGCGCACTGCGCCTACAACCGTGCGACCGCCGACACCATCGTCGGCGAGCGCAGCATGGGCGATGCCCGCCTCGACTACAACGAGATCGTCTACGGGTTCTTCGACCGGTTCCTCAAAGGCGAGAGGAGCACGCGGCTCGACTCGATGCCGAGGGTCACCTACTACACGATGGGGATGAACAAGTGGCAGACCTCGGACGTCTGGCCGCCTGCCGGCGCGCAGCCGGCGACGTTCTATCTCTCGAGCGCCGGCAAAGCGAGCTCGCTCGCCGGCGACGGCGCGCTGACGGCCGCCGCGCCCGACGCCGACAGGCCCGACGCGTTCACCTACGATCCGATGAACCCCGTGCTGTCCTACGGCGGCAACGTCTGCTGCACCGGCACCGCCGTCGAGGCCGGCGCGTTCGATCAGCGACGGATGGAAGCGCGCGAAGACATCCTCGTCTACACGTCGGAGCCGTTCAAGGAAGGCACGGAAGTGAGCGGGCCGATCACGCCGACGCTCTACGTGTCGTCGGACGCGAAGGACACCGACTTCACGGTGAAAGTGCTCGACGTGTATCCCGACGGCCGGGCGTTCAACCTCGACGAGTCGATCCAGCGCATGCGCTACCGCGAGGGCTATGATAAGCCGCTCGCGTGGATGGAGGCGGGCAAGGTGTTCAAGGTGACGCTGCAGCCGCTCACCACCAGCAACTATTTCGCGGCCGGAC
>QHWJ01000041.1 GCA_003222535.1 Acidobacteriota bacterium
CCGGGTAGTTCGGCGCGATCCGCACGTCGCACGCGCGGGCCACCTCCTGGCAATAGGCGGGCAGCGACGTCAGATCGCGATCGATGTAGCCCATCATCGCCAGGTTGACCATGAGCAGGTCGATCGACGTGTTCCCACACCGCTCGCCGATGCCGAGTGCCGCACCGTGGAGGCGCGTGGCGCCTGCCTCGAGGGCGGCGAGGCTGGACGCGACGCCGAACCCGCGATCACGATGCCCGTGCCAGTCGATGCCGACATCGACGCCGAGCTCGGCAATCACCGACTTCACGAACCGCACCACGGCCATCGCGCCGTTGGGGGTCGCATGCCCGACGGTGTCCGCGACGCACAGACGCTTCGCCCCGGCACGAATCGCCGCGCTGAACAACCGCCGCAGCGACTCAGGGTCGGCCCGCGTGGTGTCCTCCGTGACATACATCACGGTCACGCCCTCCCTGACGGCGAAGGTCACCGCGTCTTCCGTGCACTTTTGCAGGAAGTCGAGCGACCACCCTTCCGCGTACTGGCGGATCGGGCTCGAGCCGATGAACGCGCCGCATTCGATCGGCACGCCGGTCCGCTGCTGAATGTCCGCGATCGGCTTGATATCCGCCACGACGGTGCGGGCGGCGCAGTTGGCGCGGATCCTCAACTTGCCTTCGCCGATGGCGCGCGCAAGACGCTCGACGTCCCGCGCCACCTTCGCTCCGGCGCCGGGCAGACCGATGTCGGCGGTGTCGATCCCAAGGGCATCCATGCGATGGAGGATCCCGATCTTCTCCTCGATCGTCGGCGTCCGCACCGACGGCGACTGCAACCCGTCCCGCAGCGTCTCGTCGTCGAGCATCGCGACGGGTTTCGTCGGACCGTCGGCCACCCCGTCGTGATTCCAGTCGTAAATCAGGGGATGCGGCGCAAGGCGCACAGGGTCACCTGTCGGAAGGTTGTTGGGGAGGGGCGACGCGCGACTTCTTCACGGCGGCAAGACCCGTCAGGAGCACCGCGCCGCCGGCGGCGCCGGCGATCCAGAAACCGCGCGCGACCGCCGGGCGCATCCACTCGTCCATGTTGACGAGAGGGCCGGAAACGTTGGCGCGAGCGGCCCGCCCGGCCGCGGCGATGTAGTTCCGGCCCGCGACGACGATCACGCGATCGAAGACGACGTTGCAGACGATGGCCGCCCACGCAATCCAGAGCGCGCGGGCGATGCGAGCGGCAGGGACCGGCTGCCTGAGCGCGGCGACGCGTCGCCGCGCGGCCGTGATCAGCATAGGCTCAATTATCGCACGGCCGCCATCAGCGACGGCGCCTGGCGTATGCGCGGAGCCCGACGACGATCACCGCAATCGCGACGGCCGCGTAGCTCGCGAGCCGCGACGAGTCGCCGCCCGCCACGCGCCCCATGTAGAGCGCGAACACCACGAACAGCGCGAGCGCCAGCACGGTCACCACGAGCGTCGAGCGTGAGGACAAGCGGCCGAGCGCGACCGGGTGGTATTTCGCCTCCGTCGTCGCCGTGCCGCAGCGATAGCAGATGAGCGCCTTGTCGGCGATTTCAGTTCCGCACTGCCGGCACTGCATCAGCCTCCTGGGTTTCCGGTTCTTCGTGCCTGGTCCGTCCAGCGGTCCCTGGTCCTTGGTGCACGGACCGGGGACCACGGACCAGGAACGGACCAAGGACTAAGAGCGGACCAAGGACCAAGGACCGACCAAGGACCAAGAACCAAGAACGGACCGAGAACCAAGAACAAAGGACAAAGGACCGTCACCCTCGCATCGCGGTTTATATGACCATATGTCTAATTGCTGTGGGCCCGATCGCTGTAACTCAGCTGATGAACGTCGAGCGGGACGCTGCGCTGAATCAGCGGCCGAACGATCGTCATGATAATCAACACGAGGCCGAACGTGCACACGATCGTGGCGCCTGTCGGCAGGTCGAGCTTGAGCGACAGGTACACGCCGAGCGCCGACACGATCGTCCCCATCGACCAGCCGATCGCCAGCCGCTTGCCGATCGAATCGGCGTACAGCATCGCCGCTACCGACGGCACGATCAGGTAGCAGAACACGAGCAGTACTCCCGCGATCGCCACCGACGAGGTGACGACGAACCCGAACGAGGCGTAGAACAGGAAGTCCCAGAGCTTGATCGAAATCCCCTCAGCCTCCGCGCGCCTGGGATCGATCGAGATCGCCAGGAACTTGTGGCGGAAGATGTAATGGAACGTGCCGATCGCGCCGTACAGCACCGCCGTCTTCCCCACTTCCGGCCACGAGACCGCCAGGATGTTGCCCACCAGCATGTCTTTCAGATGCTCGCTCTCCGAGGTGGCCTTGCTCATCGCGAGAATCGACGCCGCCGACGCCACGGCGTAGCAGATGCCAATGATGGCCTCCTGCGGGATGCGCGCGCGCTTGCTGCGGATTGTGGAAAACACGAGCGCGCCCATGAACGTGAACACCAGACTGATCCAGTACACGCCCGGCGCATGTGGATCACCGCTCGAAAACGGCAGCAGCAACGCGATCGTGGCACCAAGCGCCGCGATTTGCGCGAGCGAGAGATCGACGAAGATCACCCCGCGCTCGACGACGTGGACGCCGAGGTACGCGTGAATCCCCGCAAGGATGAGGCTGGCGGCGAAGCACGGCGCCAGAAAGGCGAGCATCGGGGCATCGAGCATTATTTCGCCCCGGTCTTCTTGATCGCCTCGACCAGCAGATTGATGTCGTAGTCGAACAGCTTGAAATAGTCCGTCACTTCTTTGACGCCGCCGACCGAGGGCGGCATCACCAGCACCTGCGCGCCGGTGTCCCGGCCGATGGCGTTGGGTGTCTTCAGATCGAAATACGGTTCGACCAGCACGAGCTTGACGTTCTGCCGCTTCATCTCGTTGATCAGATCCAGCGTGTGCTGCGGCGACGGCGGAATGCCCGGCTTGGGCTCGACGTACCCGATGATGTCGAGGCCGAAGCGCTCGGCGAAGTTCGGGAACGACCGATGATAGGTTACGACCTTCATACCCTTAAAGGGCGCCGTCTGCGCCAGCCACCGCTTCTCCGCCGCGTCGAGACGGGCCGTGAAATCGGTCAGCTGCTGCTCGAAATACGAGCGCTCGTTGGGCCGGAACTGTTCCAGCTTCGCGGCAATCTCCCTGCCGATCGATTTCCCGTTCTCAGGATCGAGCCAGTAATGCGGATTGCCCAGCGGGTGGACATCGCCCATCGCACGGGTGACCTGGGTCGTGGGTACCTCGAGAATCTGCGCCTTGAGCGATGCGTCGAGATACCCCTCGGATCCCGGCTGAATCTTCGAGTTGCGGCTCTGCTGGATGAGCGGCGGCAGCCAGCCGATCTCCAGCTCGCGGCCAACGACGACCAGAACGTCCGCCTTCTGCAGCTTGAGGATGAAGCTCGGCTTCGCCTCCACGAAATGTGGATCCTGATAGCCTTTCGCGATCGCCTCGACGGTGATGCGATCGCCGCCGACCTCACGCGCGATCGACGCCAGATCCTCGGTCGTCGTGACGACGTTCAGTTTGCTTTGGGCCCGCGCCGGCGACGCCGCGAGCACCGCGGTCAGCAACACGACAATGCGTTTCATAGAAGCACCCTTGAACTTCTGAACCGTGAGCGCTGAACCGTGAACCTTGAACCGTGAACCTTTGAACCTTGCACCTTGCACCTTGCACCTTGAACCTAGAAGGGATGCGCGCCGTGCGCCCCGATGGAGAACTGGAACTGGAACAAGAGCTCGTTCGCCGTGGGCCCGATCGCATATTTCGTCCGGCGGTACTGCCCGCGTACCTGGCTGAACTCGCTCGGCCAGTAGGTCAAGAGCAGCGACTGCCCGGAATCGAGCAGCGAAGCATTGTCGGCGCGATCCGAGCGGTCGTAGCGGGCACCGGCAAACCAGCGCCGTCCGAGCTGATAGTCGCCGGACACGTAGTAGCCCATCGCCTTCTGCAAGCCATCGAATTGGTCGCGGCGGCTCCAGATCACCTCGGTCCGACCCACGAACGAGTGGTAAATGGACCGCTGCAGCGGCTTCCACCGCAGCGTCGCGTCCACCCCGTAAAGGTTCGTCCTGAAGCGGCCGGCGTCCAAACCGTCGACGACGCCCGACGCGTTGTGCCCGCCCGAGTACGAGAGACCCAGGTCGATGTTGGTCGACTCCGAGAGATCCTGGTAGCCGCGCAGGTGACCCACGTAGCTCAGGTCGCCGCGCTCGCTCGACTTGAACAACGTCTCGCCTGAATCGCCGCGGAGCACCTGGCCGGTCGCTTCGAGAAAGATCCAGGGGTTCGGAATCAGCCGCGCCACCGAGAATCCCGCATCGTCGATCCCGTCCTCGCCCCCGACGAGGTTCTGAATCACGAGCGGACGGTCGGTCCACGGTAACACGTGGTTGTGGAGCGTGTTCACCTTCCCGAATGCCGCGCGCATCTTGCCGACCTTCGTCAGCAAGCCGCCCGGGAGCTCGGTAAATGTCAGGAAGCCCTCTTCGAGGTTGACGCCTTGTTCTCCGAATGAGACGAAGAAGTCGGCGCGCGCGTACGGATCGACCACCGCCTGAAAAGCGGCCTCCGATTCGTGCATCTCGAGCGCCGGAGCCGGACTCACCGTGTTCCGGCCGGAAGCGCCGAGGAAGTCGCCGATGACGGCCATGTCCGGATTGAAGACCTTCGAGCTGCCGACCGACCCGCCGGCCGCGCCGTAGACGGGCAGCGCGCCGCTCGGGCCGCCGGCGCCTTGCGCGCCCGCCGGCACCTGTGCCGTCGGCGGCTGACCGGGCGCCGGCTGCGCCCCCGCCGGCGCGGCCGGCGTGCCTTCCGCGGCGGCCAGCTTCGCCTCGAGCGCGGACAGCCGATCGCCGTACTGCTGCTTCAGCGAGTCGAAGTCCTTACGCAGCTGATCGATTTCCTGCCGTAACGCCTGGGGAGTGTCCTGCGCGAACGCACTCGATGGCGCGAGAAACAAACCACCCGCCACCAATGATGCGCACGCGAATCGTGTGACTCGCATGGTCCTCCTTCATAGGAAGGCTTTCAACCTCGCCGAACGGCGACCCTGAAAGGGTCGCCCTGCATGTTTGAAACAGGTTCTAGAGGACGGCGGGGGGGGATCGGCCTGTGGATCGGACGGCGAGCAGCGTGCCTTCAGCGAGGAGCTGGAACGAGACCGCGCGCCCGGCGTCGGCGAGATGCCAGGCGCCGGGAATCAGCGGCGTGTGCGGATCAGAGCCGAGCTGGCTCGACGAGCACGAGGTGCAGTGCTGCGGTGTCTTGAGGTGACAGAGCAGGTCGTGGTGCTCGAAGGGAGAAGCCACGAGAAAGACGGCATAAATCGCCAACCCGACAAGCGCCAGGCGCCGCGAGTGAAGATCGTTGCCTCTCGGTGACATCATCTGGATGATACGC
>QHWJ01000380.1:0-1378 GCA_003222535.1 Acidobacteriota bacterium
AACCAGCCGGTGCCGAACCTGTGCTCGTCTGGTTACGACACGGCATCCGGCCAACTCTTCGCGCAGATGGCGACGACCTTCCCCGCCGATCTGGTGGCGCACGCGTACGGATCGGTGCTCTCGATCCTCCGAGAGGGACTGGCGATTCCCGGGCTGAGACATCCCGCGTCCCCTTCGACGATCAGCAGATTCGTCGAGCTGGCGTATCGAATCCTGCACCGGGTCACGGAAATGATCGCACCGGTGGGTGCTCTTGTCGTGCTGGCGGCCGTCATCGTGGCGTGGGCGCACTCGGTGCGCCTCGGTCTGGCGCTCACGGTGTTCGTCGTGTTCCTGACCGGCTACCCGGCCATCGAGTTCGAGGAGCGCCACTGGTTCCATCTGCGGTTCATTCCCTGGTGGGCGGCGCTGTTGGTAGGGGAGCAGATCTTCCGCAACGGCGTGTTCGGCTGGACGCGACCTGCGTTGGTGCGGGCCGCGGCCGGCGTCACCTTCGTGCTGTTGACGCTCTCGGTCGCGCTGGCGGCGCTGCGCCTCGTGCAGGCGCGACGGGTTGGTTCGCTGATCGCGCGCTACGAGGCTGCCGCGACGGAAGAGATACCCACAGAGCGCCACGACGGATCAGCCGTGGCGGTTCGCTGGCAGTCTCGAGACTATGGTCCGCCTCCCTCGCATCGCCGGTCGGATCTGATAGTCGTGACGCTGGATGCTCCCCAGTGCGGGGGCAGCGAACCGGTGGTCCTCCGGGTGAGATACGAGGCCGATGCCCCGAGCCACGACATGTCGACCGCGTTCGCGGTGGCGAGGCCGAAGCCAGGGACCAGACCGACGCAAATATTCGTCCCGGTGTTCTGGACCGGCTTCGAAGAACAGACGTACCTGCGGTTTTCCGGACTCGAAGTGGTCGGCGCGCCGCCCGCGTGCGTCGGGCGTGTGGCGCGCGTCATCGACGCCGCGAGTCTGCCTGTGTGGGTCGAGATGCAAGTCCCCGCGGGCTGGTCGGAGCAGCGGTTGTACCAGTCCATCGACCTGCGATGGTGGAGGCGGCACCGATGACCCGGTTTCGGTTTCCGCTGGTGGAGCTCACGATCGTCCTGGCGCTCTTCGCGGTTTCCTATGCGTTGTCGCATGCAGCGATGCGCAGACAGCGGACGGCGGGAATCCAGCCGTCGTTCTATCAGGGGAATTTCGAGCCGGCGGTGATGATGGCGTGCGGACGCGGGTTCGTGACCGCTCCTTCATTTCCGCCGGCGATGGTGGACTTCCTGCGGTTGAATCGGAATGACTTCGACTGTGCGCTCTTGCCTCGGTCGTTCCCGACCGTGCCAGTGACGTGGAACGCACCGTGGTACTACCTGTACGCCACAACCGCCGCCGT
>QHWJ01000380.1:1384-20639 GCA_003222535.1 Acidobacteriota bacterium
CTCGTGTCCCTGTTCGGCGCCTTTGTCACTGCTGCACTGTATGGGCTCTTCCGTGTCGTGGCCCCACGGAGTGTCGCCGCGGCCGTGGCGCTGGCTTTGACCATTTCGCCCATGAACCTCACCCAGCTGCTGTCGCTGCGTGACTACAGCAAGGCGCCGTTCGTGCTCATCGCCGTTCTGATTCTCGCCGTGCTGGTGACCAGGCCGATGCGGATCGGACCGACGCTGGCGCTTGTGGCGCTCTACGGTGCGCTCGTCGGATTCGGCTGGGGGTTTCGAAGCGATCTGACCGTGATGGTGCCCTTCGGGATGTTCGTCGTGCTCGTGCTGCTCCCGGGTCCACTCAGCGTCCACGTGGCACGCAATGGGCTCGCCGCGGTGATTCTGCTTGCCGTCTTCCTCGTCGTGGCCTGGCCGGCCCTTCGAGGTTTGAAAATGGGAGGATGTCAGTTTCACTACGCGCTCCTCGGGCTGACGACGCCGCTGACGAGGGAGCTCGGCATGACGCCGTCGCTGTACAGCTTTGGCAATCACTTCCTCGACACGTTCATCGATCTGAAAGTCGGTGACTACGCGCACCGCGTGCTGAACCAGCCGATTTCCCCTTTGTGCTCGCCTGGCTACGACACCGCCTCCGGCCAGCTCTTCGTGCAGATGGCGACGACGTTCCCAGCCGATCTGGTCGCGCACGCGTACGGATCGGTGCTCTCGATCCTCCGCGTGGGACTGGCGATTCCCACGCTGACAGATGCCGCGCCCGCTTCCACGGTCGGCCGTCTCACCGCGCAGGCGTATCGAATCCTGAACCGGTTCACCGAATTGTTCGCACCGCTAGGTCCTCTCGTTGTGCTGGCGGCCGTCATTGTGACGTGGGCGCACTCGATGCGCCTCGGTCTGGCGCTCACGGTCTTCGTCTTGTTCCTGACCGGCTACCCGGCCATCGAGTTCGAGGAGCGCCACTGGTTCCATCTGCGGTTCATTCCCTGGTGGGCGGCGCTGTTGGTGCGGGAGCAGATCTTCCGGCACGGCATGCCCGGCTGGACGCGACCCGCGCTGGTTCGGGCCGGGGCTGGCGTCAGTGTTGTGCTGTTCACACTCGTGGTCGGGCTGGCGGCGCTGCGTTTCGTACAGACGCGACGGGTTGGTTCGCTGATCGCGCGCTATGAGGCTGCCGCGACGGAAGAGATGCCCACGGAGCGCCACGACGCATCCTTCCTGGAGGTTCGCTGGCAGCCTCGAGACTACGGGCCGCCTCCCACGCATCGCGGGTCGGATCTGATGGTCGTGACCCTCGATGCTCGCAATTGCGGAGGCACGGCACCGATGGTTCTCAGGGTGGAATACGAGGCCGATGCCCCGACCCACGACATGTCGACCGAGTTCACGGTGGCGAGGCCGAAGCCAGGCTCCGAAACGACGCGTCTATTCGTCCCGGTGTTCTGGACCGGATTTCAGGATCACACGTATCTGCGGTTTTCCGGACTCGAAGTGGTCGGCGCGCCGCCCGCGTGCGTCGGGCGTGTGGCGCGCGTCACCGACGGCGCGAGTCTGCCTCTGTGGGTCGAGATGCAACTCCCCGCGGACTGGTCGGAGCAGCGCTTATACCAATCCATCGAACCGCCAGCGGGGAGCCGGCACCGATGACCCGGTTTCGGTTTCCGCTGGTGGACATCACGATCGTCCTGGCGCTCTTCGTGGTTTCCTTTATCGTGTCGCGTGCGGCGATGCGCGGATACCGGACGGCGGGAATCCAGCCGTCGTTCTATCAGGGAAATTTCGAGCCGGCCGTGATGATGACGTGCGGACGGGGATTCATTTCCACCACGTCGCAAGCGGTTCCGAAGGAGCTCGTGGATTTCCTCAACCTGCGGCGGAACGATTTCGACTGTGCCTTTCTGCCGGCGTCTTTTCCGCGGATTCCCGTCACGTGGAACACCACTTGGTACTACCTATACGGAACAACCGCGGCCGTGTGGCGTCTCACCGGGATCTCATGGACCGAGCTCGACAGTCTCGTTGCGGTGTTTGGAGGCGTCGCCACGATCGCCCTCTATGGCTTGTTCCGCCTGGTAGCCGCTTGCTGGGTGGCCGCCGCCACGGCGCTGCTTTTGACAGTTTCTCCGGTGAACCTCGCGCATCTGATGTCGCTGCGCGACTACAGCAAGGCGCCGTTCGTTCTTGTGGCGATTTTCATGCTGGTGGTGCTGGTTGCCAGGCCGATGGCTTTCTGGCGGGTGCTGTCGCTTGCTGGCGTCTATGGCGTTCTCCTGGGATTTGGCTATGGCATCCGCGGCGACCTGGCGGTGATGGCACCCTTCGGCGTGCTGGTCGTGTTGCTGTTGCTGCCGGGCTCGCTCAAAACACATGCGATTCGAAATGTGATGGCGGCGGCCTTGATGTCAGGATTGTTCCTCGTCGTCGCGTGGCCCGTGCTCCAGGGTCTGAAAAGAGCAGGAGGGTGTCAGTTCCACTACGCGCTTCTCGGGTTGACCACGCCGATCACGGACGGACTCGGCATCGTCCACCCGCTGTATCGCTTCGGCGACCACTTTCTGGACACCTTTGTCGACCTGAAGGTCGGCGACTACGCAAATCGGATTTCGAACCTGCCCCTTCCAAATCTATGCGCGCCCGCGTACGACATCGCATCGGGCCAGCTCTTCATGCAGATGGCGACGACGTTTCCCGCCGATCTGACCGCGCATGCCTATGGGTCTGTTCTGGGCATTCTTCGCGCGGGTCTGTCGATTCCCGCCATGACGCAGCCTGCTGCCCCGTTCCCTTCCAGCGTACTCGCTGCGATGACGTACGGACTACTGGAGCACGTGACCAGCCTCGTGGCGCCGCTTGGTCCGATGTTGGCGCTCGCTGCCATTGGTGTCGCGTGGGCGCAGTCCGTCCGTCACGGTGTCGCGCTGACGGTATTCGTCCTGTTCCTCACCGGTTATCCAGCCATCGAGTTCGAGCATCGCCATTGGTTCCATCTGCGCTTCATTCCGTGGTGGGCCGGCTTGATGGTGGGAGGCTATCTGCTCCAGCATCGTGGGCAGCGATGGAATCGTCCCGCGCTTGCACGGGCCGCAGTCGGGGTTGTCGGCCTGCTCCTGGCGCTCGCCGTCGCATTGGCGGCATTGCGCCTGGTGCAGGCGCGAACGGTCGGATCGCTCATTTCACGGTATGAGTCCGAACCGACCGAAGAGATGCGGATCGAGCGCCGGAATGAATCGTTCGTCCGGGTCGACTGGCAGCCTCGTGACTACGCGCCGCCCCCCGTGCACCGCGGATCAGATTTTCTGGTCGTGACGCTCGACGCGGCGCAGTGCGCCGGGGCGACGCCCCTCGCGTTCAACGTGAAATACGATGTGGATGTCGCCAGCCACGATATCTCGATCACGATGGCCGTCGCGAGACCCGATGCGGGAGCCGCCGCGACCCGTCTCTTCGTCCCCGTGTACTGGGCGGGGTTTCTGGACCAAACCTACTTGAAGTTTTCCGGTATCGAGGTCGCCGGCGCTCCCGGGACGTGTGTCCAGCACGTCGGCCGGGTGATCAATCGTGCGAGCCTGCCGCTGTGGATCGAGGCGCAGGTGCCGGCGGACTGGTCGAGCCAACGGCTGTATCAGACATTCCGCCCGCCGCGGTTGTTCCGATGATCGGTCGCGCGTTATGTCGACGGTTGGAACGCAGAGCTCGCAAAGCGCGCAAAGCCAACCCATTTTCTGCGGGCTTCGCGGCCTTTGCGTTCATCGGACGTCGCGCCATGTTCTGTACGACATGGAAACGATGACTCTCAACGATCTGATGCTCACGTGAAAACCATCGTCCACGTCGTCGGCGCCAGGCCCAACTACATGAAGATCGCGCCGCTCATGGAGGCGCTGAAGCCTGCGCCGGGCATCAGGCAGATACTCGTCAACACCGGGCAGCACTACGACGAGGCGATGTCGAAGGGATTTCTGCGCGAGCTCTCGCTGCCAGTGCCTGATCGCAACCTGGAGGTTGGGTCCGCCAGCCAGGCGGTGCAGACCGCCAGGGTGATGATCGGTTTCGAGGACGTCTGTCTCGCAGACCGCCCGGATCTGGTCGTGGTGGTCGGTGACGTCAATTCAACGATGGCGGCATCGCTCGTCGCGGCCAAGCTGCTGATCCCAATCGCGCATGTGGAAGCAGGCCTGCGAAGCTTCGATCGGACGATGCCCGAGGAAATCAACCGCATCGTCACCGACCGGCTGGCGGACCTGTTGCTGACGCCGTCGGCCGACGGCAACGAGAACCTGACGAGCGAGGGCGTTCCGCCGGAGAAGATTCATCTCGTCGGCAACATCATGATCGACACGCTGCTGCGGCACCTGCCGATGGCGACGCTCGCTCGCATTCAGGATCGCGTGCCGGTGAGAGACCGGGCGTACGGCGTACTGACGTTGCACCGTCCGTCGAACGTGGACGATCCGAAAACCCTCCGACAAATTCTCCAAGCGATTGCCACCATTGCACGACAGTTGCCCGTCGTGTTTCCAGTCCACCCGCGAACGCGGGAGCGGTTGAACACGTTCGGGGTTGACGAACTGCTCGCCAATGTCATCGTGACCGAGCCGCTCGGCTACATTGATTTCCTCAGCCTCACGTCTCATGCCCGAGTAGTCCTCAGCGATTCAGGCGGTCTTCAGGAGGAATCGACGGCGCTTGGCATCCCGTGCCTCACGCTGCGTGAGAACACTGAGCGGCCCGTCACCGTCACGCACGGGACCAACTGCGTCGTCGGGACGACGACCGAGGCGATTCTCACCAGCTTCGCTGACGCCATGGCTCGCGAGCACCACCCTCACCGCCCGCCGCTCTGGGACGGTCACACCGCAGGACGCATCGCGACGGTGCTGACGGAATTTCTCGCCTCGTGAATCTGTCGACGATCCTTGCGCGCGGACGCAACGCATTCCGCATGACGCCCCGCCAGCTTTCGGCCCGGCTTCGCGACGAGTTGCGCCAGGCGGCGAGGCGGCCGTGGTCCGGCGTCTACCCGCATGTGCTTCGCGACGCCACGGTCATCGGCGAGAGCGCTGCGCGCTCGCATGACGATCTGTGGGAACGGCAGATGATGGCGCCATTCTTCCTCAATCCTTCGGATCGCGACCGATACGCCGCCGCGTTTCGCGCGCGCTACCCGGACGCGGTCGCGGGCGTCATCGCCGGAGCAGACGCGGCCGTCCGGCACGAGTTCGACCTGCTCGGCTCTGGCGCCAAAGCCTTCGGCTCCAGGCTTCCGTGGCTCGACGATTTCAAGACGGGCCGTCACTATCCGCTCCAGTACTGCCGCGACATCACGTACATGGAGCTCGATAAGGCAACCGACGTGAAAGTGCCGTGGGAACTGAGCCGCTGTCAGCACTTCACGGCCCTTGGGCAGGCGCACTGGCTGACCGGCGACGACCGATACGCGCGCGAGTACCGGGCAGAGATCGAGGATTGGATCGCCGTCAATCCGTTTGCCTACAGCGTGAACTGGGCCTGCGCGATGGACGTGGCGCTGCGCGCCATCAGCTGGATCTGGGGTTTCTACTTCATGGCAGGCTCTCAGGCCTGCGCGGACCCTGGGTTCCGGCGCGCCCTCCTGCGCAGCCTGTTCATGCACGGCGAGTTCGTGTTCACGCACCCCGAAACGTCCGATGTGAACGGAAACCACTACTTGAGCGACGGCGCCGGTCTCGTGTTCCTCGGGTTGTTCTTCAAGCACACCGCCAGAGGACGCCACTGGCTGGCCCGAGGCCGGCGCATTGTGTGCGACGAGATGTTCGAGCAGGTCTCGGAAGATGGCGTCGATTTCGAGCAGTCGACGGCCTACCACCGGCTCGTGCTGGAGCTGTTCTTCACGTCGTATCTGTTGCTCGAGCAGCACGGCGAGCCGGTGCCGGAGCGCCAATGGACGAGGCTGGGGCGGATGCTCGACTTCGTGGCGGCGTACACCAAGCCGAGCGGCCTGGCGCCGCTCATCGGAGACGCGGACGATGGGCGCGTGCAGAAGCTCGGGACGCAGGCGATCAACGATCACCGCTACCTGCTCTCGACCGGCGCCGTTCGATTCTCTCGCGGCGACTTGAAGACGGCCGCACACCATTTCTGGGACGAATCGTTCTGGCTGCTGGGACCGGACCACGCCGCCTCGTTCGACCGGCTGCAGGGCGATCCCGCGACGTTCCGGTCGGTCGCGTTTCCAGCCGGGGGTTTCTATGTGCTTCGCAGCCCGTCGGCGCACGTTGTCGTCGATTGCGGCGAGGTCGGGATGCGCGGCCGCGGCGGGCACGGGCACAACGACATCCTGAGCTTCGAGCTCTTTCTGAACGGCCTCAACGTGGTGAGCGACTGCGGCGCGTACTTGTATACCGCTTCGCGCGAGTGGCGAAACCGTTTCCGCAGCACCGCCTTTCACAACGTCGCGCAGGTGGACGGCGAAGAATTGAATCGATTCGTCGGCGAAGACGCCCTCTGGCAGCTTCGCGACGATGCGCACCCGGTCGGCGCGCGGTGGGACGCGGGGCCGGACGGCGACTATTTTCGCGGCGGCCACGACGGCTACGCGCGACTGTCGCCGAGCGTGATGCCGTCGCGTGAAATACTCCTCGCGCGCCGCGCACCGCGCGTGGTCGTGCGCGACCGGATCGAGGGCGCCGGAAGGCGCACGATCATCTGGCGGTTTCACTTCGATCCGTCGGTGAAGGCCGAGCTCGCGGACGGCGACTGCCGGCTCACGAATCGTGCCGCCGACGTGTGGATGCTGCCGATTGGCGACGCCTGTGGTTCCTGGCGGCTCGACAAGGGATGGGTATCGCCGAGCTACGGTGTGCGGCACGACACATCCGTGCTCGTGATCGAGTACGACGGATCGCTGCCGATCTCGCCGGCCTGGCTGTTCGCCGAGGCGCGCCTGCCACGCGCGGATCGTCAGGAGGCACTCGATCGACTCGACGCGCGAGCGGCGTGTTTTGAACAGGAGGCCAGGAGATTAGGAGGTGCTTTTTCAAGAAAAAAACAGCTCTTTCCTAAAGAACAAAGCATTTTGAACAAGAGATTAGAAAGTCAGAAGACTTTTTCTTAAAGAACAAAGTAACTCCTGATCTCTTGAACTCCTGTGAAAGTTCACCGATGCGTCAGATCCTGATGAACAGCGCCGGCGTCGTCGTCGCGCGCGTGCCGCGGCCGGCCGTCGAAGCCGGCAGCGTGCTGGTGCGCGTGCAGTATTCCCTCATCAGCGTGGGTACCGAGCTGGCGCCATTGAAGGCGCCGCTCACGGCCACGTCCGAGGGCGCGAGCACGGTGGAGAAGGGAGCGGCTTACGCGAACCTGGCCACTCACTATCTCAAAGCCTCGTGGCACGACCCGCAGAAAGCCGCGCGCCGGCTGGCATCGATTGCGCGGCGTCAGCTCGCGCAGCTGAAACCGGCGCCGAAAGCGACGCTGAGTCCGGTCGTCGGAATTGGCGATCTGCAATGGACCAAAGCGCTGGCGACGGTGTTCGAATCCATCGAGGGCCGGCTCGAAATCACCACAGACGACTCGCCCGGCGGTTATCAGGTGATGACGCAGGCCATCGATGTTCCGGAAGGCCAGGTGCCGCTCGTGCGCATTGTCGGCACCGTGCACAACGGCGCGATCGCCATCGGCCTGCTCAACGGAGCGCGCGACAAGTGGATCGGATCGCGGGTGTTCGACGCCGGCCGTTTCGAGGACTACCTCATCTTCAACCCGGGCGACTCCCGGCAGGTGACCGTCGTGATCACCACGGCCGGCGCGGGACAGTCGCGCGCGTCGATCGAGATCGTTGAGGTGTCGATGGCGCCCTCGTCTCCGGGCGGCCTTCCGTACAGCGAGATGGATCAGCAGGGGTGGAACGTTGGCTACTCGGTGGCGGGCGAGGTCGTCGCCGCCGGAGACGGCGTGACCGACCTTGCGCCCGGCGACCTGGTGGCGTGCGCCGGCGCGGGACAGGCAAACCACGCGGACTTCGTCAGCGTGAAGCGCAACCTGGTGTGCCGGATTCCGCCGGGATGTGCCACGAGCACGGCGGCGTCGGCGACGATCGGATCGATTGCGATGCAGGGTGTGCGGCGTGCGGGGCCCCAGCTGGGTGAGCGGGTCGTCGTGCTCGGGCTCGGCCTGATCGGCCAGATCACCGTTCAACTGCTGCGAAGCGCGGGATGCCAGGTGATTGGGCTCGATCTGGATGCCGCGCGTGTGTCTCGAGCGAAGACTCTCGGCATGGACGCCGGCGCAAGCGATTCCGACGGCTTCAAAGCGCTCGTGCGCGATCGCACCGGAGGCATGGGTGCCGACAGGACGCTCATCACCGCGGCGACGCGATCGGATGCCGTCGTGAACCTCGCGATGGACGTGACTCGCGCGAAAGGCACCGTGGTCATCGTCGGCGACGTTGGGCTCAATGTGCAGCGGGCGACGTTCTACCGCAAGGAGATCGACCTCCTGATGAGCACATCGTACGGCCCGGGCCGCTATGACCAGGCCTACGAAGCCAACGGACGCGATTACCCATTTGCCTACGTACGCTGGACACTCAACCGCAACATGCAGGCGTACCTCGAGCTGATCGCCTCCGGCCGCCTGAACATCGACGGCCTCATCGACCGGGTGATCACCATCGACGAGGCACAGGCGGCCTACGCGGCGTTGGCCGGGGCCGCGGCGACGCCCCCGCTTGGCGTACTGATTCGCTATCCGGACGATTCGCGTGCCCTCCCCGAGCCGGCCGACGCAACACGCATTACTGTGCGCGGCCACAAGCCCGCTCGAAGCGAGCTGATCAACTACGCGCTCGTGGGCGCGGGCGCGTTCGGGATGAGCATGCTCGTCCCGCAGATGAAAAAGCGCAAGGACCGTTATTTTCTGCGTGGCGTTGTCAGCCGCAACAGCACGCAGGGAGGAAATTTCGCCCGCGACAACGGCGTCGAGGTCCTCGCGACCGAGCTGAAGACGGTCCTGGACGATCCGTCCTTTCATCTGATGGTGATTGCGACGCGTCATCACGAGCACACCGCACAGGTCGTCGAGTGCCTCAAGGCGGGCAAGCACGTCTTCGTGGAGAAGCCCCTGGCCATCTCCTGGAGCCAGCTCGGTGCCGTGGTGTCGACGTACAACGGCCTGGAAGACAAGCCATTGCTGATGGTTGGATTCAACCGGCGATTCTCGCCGGCGGTGACCGAAGTGCGGAAGCTGGTGGCCGGGCGCCGCGCGCCGCTGATGATTGAGTATCGTCTGAATGGCGGCTACATCCCGCTGGACAGCTGGGTGCAGGGCGAGCAGGGCGGCGGGCGCAACATCGGAGAGGCCTGCCACATGTACGACGTGTTCAGGTCGCTGACCGGGGCGCCCGTCAAGTCGATCACCGCCACCCCGATCGATCCCGGCACGCTGCCGTACCTGCGCAACGATAATTTCGCGGCGACCCTCGGCTACGAGGACGGCAGCGTCGCCAACCTTGTGTACACCGCACTCGGCCCGAAGACGGGGATGGGAAAGGAACGAATCGAAGTGTTCTGCGACGGCGACGCCTTCGTCGTCGACGACTTCAAGAAGCTGATACGCGCCAGCGATGGAAATGTCCTGTGGCAGAATGGCGATCCCGACAAAGGGCACGCCGAGGAGCTCAGCCTGCTCGGCGACGCCCTGGCGACTGGCGGTCCCTCGCCGATCCCGTTCGACGAAATCATCGAGACGACGGCTGTTGCACTTCACGTGGAAGATCTGCTGTTCCACCGAGAGGAACGGAGCGAGTAGGGATGGCATCCTGCCTCTACGTGGCGCCGAACCTGGCGGCCATCAGGGTCGTGAGTCACGCAGGTCTCACCGAGACCACCGAGCGCCACAGGCTCGAGATCTGCGACGCGCCATCTATGCCGTGTTTTCATCCGCTCGAAGAGCTCGATCGGATGCCTGATTTGCTTGGTGTCATCGTCGAAATGGAACGGGGCTGGCCCGGCCGCTCACATCTTCGATTTGCCACGCGAGCTCTCAAGAAGGAACGGCGCGCATGGTTCTACTGGCCAGGCGAGAGCGCGATCGAATGCGTCGACAGCGATCGACTGAGGAGCTACTGGCATCTGTGGGCGTTCATCACTGCGATTCGCGTGCGCCGGCGCGCGATCGCGGCAAAGGATCGGCTGCGGGAGCGGATCGCTGCGTCGTACCGGGCCCTGCGCGCTGCCGTGAGGGGCACGCCTGCGGTGACGGCAGCATCCGTCGTGGCGCCGCAGGAGAATCCGGGCGCCGTGTTTGCGGATCGCTCGCGTCGCGCGATCACGCGGCTTCTGGCTGAGGCGGAACCGGTGCCGATGAGCGGGGCGCCTCACAGACCGGAAGCCGACCGCCGCGTCGAAGGCGTCGGCGTGTATTTCCGGACCGACTTCTGGGCCAAGATCACGTCAGGCGGCAGTTATGGTCATACCTGCTATGTGGCGAAGGAGCTGGCGGCCGTCACCGACCGCTTCGTGTGCTTCATGGGCAGTCGCTTCAACCTGCTCGACGAATATGGTTTGCACCAGGTCGTCCTGCCGCGCGCATCCGAATCGAGCAACGAGACGGATCTTCTCGCCGCTCACTGGTTCTACCATCCGCAGTTGAAGCTCGCGCTTCAGGCCCTCCGGCCCGCCTACATCTACGAACGGTTGTGCCAGGGTAATTTTTGCGGAGCCGCCCTCAGTCACGAGCTCGGCATCCCCTACATAGTCGAGTACAACGGCTCCGAGCTCTCGATGACCCGCAGCTTCGGGGGCGTTGATCTCACCCACGAGGATGTCTTCATTCTTGCGGAGGATGTCGCGTTCAAGCAGGCGACGATGGTCAATGTCGTGTCGCAGGTCATCAAGGACTCGCTCGTGGCCCGCGGCGTTGATCCCGGGAAGATCCTGGTGAATCCCAATGGCGCCGATCCGGACGCCTACGCGCCGAGACGCCCGGATGCGAAGCAGGCGTTGCGCGACGAGCTGGGTTTCTCCGTCGACGATCGCGTGATCGGATTCACCGGGACGTTTGGCGGCTGGCACGGTATCGACGTGCTGGCGGAGGCGATTCCGGCCATTTGCGCGCAAGTCCCCGGCGCCAGGTTCCTGCTGATTGGCGACGGCACTCATAAGCCGCTGCTTGACGAGGCCGTCGCCAGGCACGGCCTCGGAAGTCGCGTGAAGAGCATGGGTCGCGTGCCGCAACAGGAAGGGGCCCGATTGCTGGGCGCGTGCGATCTCTATGTGTCTCCCCACAACAGCCACATGGTGGACAGCAAGTTCTTCGGGTCGCCCACGAAGCTGTTCGAGTACATGGCCATGGGAGAAGGCATCGTAGGGAGCGACCTCGAGCAGCTGGGCGAGGTGCTCTCGCCAGCGCTGCGAGTGACGGACTTTTCACGGCCCGGCCTCACGGTGACCAACGAGCGCGCCGTGCTCTGCACGCCTGGCGACGTGGACGAATTCGTGAAAGCCGTCGTGGCGCTGGTCGAGCGTCCAGACGCGGCGGCCGCGCTCGGACGCAATGCCCGGCAAGCGGTGCTCGCTCACTATTCCTGGCAGCGCCACGTCGCCAACGTCTGGCGGTTCATGGCTGGTGAGCGCGCGCCGGCCGTGGTGCGGATCGATCCCGCGCCGGTGGTGGCGCAGATCGAGCATGAGCCGGAAGCGGTCCTCCTGCCCGCGGCCGAGTTGGTTGCTGCGGGCATGCCGGAGCTCCAGCGGGTGCCTACAGGAGACGCGTACAAAGAGGAAGTCCAGAACCAGTGGAACAACAACCCCGTCGGAAGCCACTACGCCAAGGTGGCTCCGCGGCGTTCCCTCGAGTGGTACCTGGAAGTGGAGCAATACCGGTACGGCGAATATGCGCCGTGGATGTTCGAGGTGATGGAATTTGGCCGGCACAGCGGTGAGTCGGTGCTGGAGATCGGCGGCGGTCTTGGCACCGACCTCAGTCAGTTCGCCCGCCATGGCGCCAGGGTGACCGACGTCGATCTGTCGGCCGGCCACCTCGAACACGCGAAAGAGAACTTCACCCTGCGCGGACTCGAAGGGGAATTCATGCACCACGACGCCGAGCATCTGCCGTTCCCCGACAATGCGTTCGATGTGGTCTACAGCAACGGTGTGATCCATCACACGCCGAATACCCATCGCGTCGTCAACGAGATTCGGCGCGTGCTCAAGCCTGGCGGCAAGGCCATCGTCATGATGTATGCAGAGAACTCATGGCACTACTGGTACCGGCTGGTCTGGGAGAAGGGCATCAAGCACGACATGTTGAGGACCTGGTCGATTGGCGAGATCATGTCCCGCCACGTCGAGATCACGGAGAACGACGCCAGGCCGCTCGTGAAGGTATACACAGGTCGCAGGCTGAAAAGACTGTTCGAGGGGTTCGATCCCAGAGTTGTCTACAAGCGACAGATGATCGCGGCTGAACTGCCGGAGGAGTTCCAGTGGATCCTCAAATGGATGAAGCTGGAAACGGCGGGCCGGCTCATGGGCTGGAACGTGATCATCAAAGCCACCAAGCCTCGCGCGTGACGATCGCCTCCGTCGATTCCTGCCTGTACGTCGCGTCGAACCTCGGGGCCGCAACGACGGTGACCGAAGCCGGCTTGTCGGATACTACGGAACGGCATCGACTGACCATTCGGCTCGGCCCGTTGACGACGTGTCTGGATCCCCTGGGCGAAATCGGCAGGCGTCGGGACCTGCTCGGCGTGATAGTCGGCATGGAACGCGGATGGCCCGGGTCGTCGCATTTGCGCTTCGCATCAGCGGTGCTCAAACAGAAGCGCCGCGTGTGGTTCTACTGGCCTTCAGAACAGGCGCTCGAGTGCGTGGACGCCGATATGCTCCGCAGCTACTGGCGCCTCTGGGGCGTCTGCACGGCCGACCGCCTGAAGCGCCGTGTCTCCGGCCTGGTGTCGCCGCGCGAACCTGACGCCGGGCCGGAGATCGCCGACCGTTGCACGATCGCGCTGCGCCGGCTGTACGGTGACGCCACTCCGGTTCCATTCCCGAATGGACTCTGCCAACCGTCCGGCGGGCACCCGATCCGAGGCACAGGCGTGTACCTGAGGACCGACTACTGGGTGCAGCTCACGTCCGGCGGAAGCTACGGCCATACGTGCTACGTCGCGCGAGAGCTGGCTGCGCTCACTGAGCAGTTCACGTGCCTCATGGCGAGCCACTTCCCGATGCTGGACGTCGGGATGAACCGTCCCGCCTACATTTACGAGCGCCTGTGTCTCGGCAACTTCGCGGCCGCGCTCGTCAGCCTGGAGCTCGGCATCCCGTACATCCTCGAATACAACGGCTCCGAGATCTCGATGAGCCGGAGCTTCAACGGGACCAGCCTGGAGTACGAACGGATCTTCATTCGGGCGGAGGAGGCCGCCTGTCGCCAGGCGACGGTGATCAGCGTCGTATCGGACGTGCTGAAGGAGTCGCTCGTCGCGCGGAAGATCGACCCCCGGAAGATCCTCGTCAACCCCAACGGCGCCGATCCCCGCCGGTATGCGCCGCCGTCTGACGATGCTCGCCATGCCCTGCGATCCGAGCTCGGGTTCGCCGACGAGGATCGCGTCATCGGATTCTCCGGCACGTTCGGCGGGTGGCACGGCATCGATGTGCTCGCGCAAGCCATCCCCACGATCTGTGCGCGGGCGCCGAAGGCGAGGTTTCTGCTGATAGGGGACGGGTCGCACAAGCCGATGCTCGACGAGGCAGTCGCCGGGAGCCATCTGCAGGACCGTGTGCTCAGCGCGGGACGCGTGCCCCAGGACGAGGGCGCCCGGTTGCTTGGCGCGTGCGACATCTATGTGTCGCCGCACAACAGCCACATGGTGGACAGCAGGTTCTTCGGCTCGCCCACCAAGCTGTTCGAGTACATGGCGATGGGCGGCGGCATCGTCAGCAGCGATCTCGAGCAGTTGGGCGAAGTGCTCTCGCCCGCGCTGAGAGTCAGCGACTTCGCGAAGCCCGACCTCCACGTCGGCCCCGAGCGCGCTGTCCTGTGCACGCCCGGCAACGTGAATGAATTCGTCACCGCGGTCGTCGTCCTCGTCGACCAGCCGGATGTGGCCCGGGCGCTCGGCCGCAATGCACGCCAGGCGGTGGTCGATTCGTACTCCTGGACGCGTCACGTCGAGCGGAACAGGTCCAGGACCAGTGGAACAACAACCCGGTCGGCACCCACTACGTCAGGGCGACCGGGCCTCACACGCGTGAATGGTTCGAGGAGGTCGAAGCACACCGGTACGGCGAATACGCGCCTTGGATGCCGTCGGTGATGGAGTTCGATCGCCATGCGGGCCAGGACGTGCTGGAGATCGGCGGCGGCATCGGCACCGACCTGAGCCAGTTCGCTCGGCACGGCGCGCGCGTAACCGATCTGGATCTGTCGGCGGGGCATCTGGTGCTCGCGCAGGAGAATTTCGCGTTGCGGCAGCTTCAGGGCCGGTTCGTCCACCACGACGCCGAGCGGTTGCCCTTCGACGATGCCGCCTTCGATCTCGTTTATAGCAATGGCGTGCTCCACCACACGCCGAACACGCGTCGTGTCGTCGACGAAATCCGCCGCGTGCTGAAGCCGGGCGGCAAGGCGATCGTCATGATGTACGCGGAACAGTCGCTCCAATACTGGGGCGAGCTGGTGTGGAGACTGGGTCTCGAGCGCGACATGCTGAAGCACTACTCGATGGGTGAAATCATGTCCCGGTCGGTCGAGATCAGCCAGAACGATGCCCGTCCACTCGTGAAGGTGTATACGGCCGCGCGCCTCGAGAAACTCTTCGATGGATTCGAGCATCGCGCCGTCTACAAGCGCCAGCTCATTGCCAGCGAGTTGCCGAGGTGGCTCAAATGGATGCCCCTCGATCTGGTCGGCAGGCTGATGGGTTGGAACCTCATCATCAAGGCGACTAAAGGGCTCGTTGCCAAAAAAAGGTCGCCAGTAAGTCTGAAGTCTGAAGTCTGAAGTGAGCAGAGTGACCCGCATCGCGGGATGGCTGCGCCGTCTCGCCGGATACGGTGCGGCGACGGCTTTACCGCCGTCGCAGACTCCGCCTCAGAGCCCCCCTCAGAATCCGTCGCCTGGGCCGCCCGAACGATGGGCGGACCAGCTCGCGCTCGCGCCCTCGACGGAGGCCGCGTGGCTCGCCGCGCATCGAGCCCGCGGGCGGCTCTACGCCGACCTCGCAGGCGACCGCGTCGCGTCGCTGTCGGCGCGTTTTCCTACGCAGGCGGCCCAGACGTGTGCGTCGGCCGAGCGCCTGCTGCGACACGAATTCGACCTGCTCGGCAGCGGGTCGTGCGTGGTGGTCGATCCGACCAGGACGCGCCTCGAAAGCGGCTATCCACCCATCGATTGGGCAGTCGATCCGATCGCCGGCCTCCGCTTCCCCACGGGTTTCCGCTACAGCGACTGGAACCCGCAAATGCGTCCCGGTCTCGCCGACATCAAGTGGCCGTGGGAGATCGGCAGATGCCAGCACTGGGTCACGCTGGGCCAGGCGTTTCGTCTCACAGGCGATGAGCGGTATGCCGCGGAGATCGTCCGTCAGCACGCCGATTTCATGGAGATCAACCCGGTCGGCGTGGGTGTCCAGTACGTCTGCACGATGGATATCGCCATCCGCGCGTTCAACTGGGCGCTGGCCTTCGAGTTGATTCGCGCGTCGGCGTCGTTCGACTCACACGCCATGGCGCACGCGTATCGATCGCTGTTCGAAGTCGGCACGTTCATCGAGCGCAATCTCGAGAACAAGTATGAGGTCACCAGCAACCACTTTCTGAGCAACGTCGTCGGGCTGTACGGCCTCGGCGTCGTTTTTGCCGACCTGCCGGTTGGGCAGCGTTGGCTGCGCCAGGGCCGCGAGTGGCTCGAGCAGGAGATGAAGGTGCAGATCCTCGAGGACGGCGCTGACTACGAGTCGTCTGTGCCGTACCACCGGCTGGTGTTGGAATTGTTTCTCGCCGGCGAACGGCTCGCGGAGCTCGACGGCGGTCCGCTGTCCGAGTCGTACCGTGCCTGCCTGAAGCGAATGTTTGCGTTCATGCTGGCCGTCCTGAGACCGGATGGACTGATGCCGCAGGTTGGAGACGCCGACGACGGGCGGCTGCACATCTTCAGCGACTACGGCGTGTGGCAGCCGCAGGACGCGCGGCACATCGTGGCGCCGGCGGCGTTGATGTTCGGGGAGCCGTCATGGCTCGGTCTCGCCGGCGGAGCCGGCCTGTGGGAAGCCGCGTGGTGGGGATACGACATCGACGACATTCGAGTCGTTGCGACGCCGGCCACGAACACCGTCCAATTGTTCGAACACGCCGGCATCGCGGTCGCAAAGACAGACCGCGCGTATCTCCTGGTGACCAACGGGCGAGTCGGCACCAACGGCTTCGGCAACCACAAGCACAACGACCTGTTGAGTTTTGAGTTTCACGGTGATGGTGGGCCGATCGTGGTCGACGCGGGCAGCTACGTCTATACCTCGAACCCGGACGCGCGAAACCTGTTCCGGGGCACCGCGTACCACAACACGATCCAGATCGACGGGGTCGAGCAGAACGACCTCCGGCCCGACTACCTGTTCCGGATGTTCGAGACCTCGTCGGTCGAGCATCTTGGGTTCAACGACACGCCGACCCACACCGAGTATCGCGGTTGCCACACGGGGTACGAGCGGTTGGCTGAGCCGGTTACGCACGAGCGAACATTCAGGTTCGCGAAGGACGCTGGAGCATTACTCATTGCCGATCGGCTGCTCGGCAGCGGCAGGCATCGGCTGGCCTGGCACTTCCACATGGCCCCGGGCGTTCACGTCGAGCCCGTCGAGTCCGCCGAGGCCCTGGAGCTGGCGCTCGTGACGACAAAGGGCCGCTGTCTCCTTCGTGCGAGCAGCGACTTGAGCGTCGCCGTGGTCGACGCGTGGTATTCGCCGTCGTACGGCGTGCGGATCGCCTGCCGCGCGATCGACTTCACGACGACAGCCGACGTGTCCGGCCATCGCGACTACATCTTTGCGATTGGCCCCGACGCCTGGATGGACTCGGCCGCTGCAGCCGTCGAGACGGCGGCACTTCGAGCGACGTCGGATGCGGCCGTTCCCATTGCGGCTGGCCAGCCGCGACCAAGCGTTTCGTGACGTCTGTCCCCGGCCAACAACGCAAAGCTCGCAAAGCGCGCAAAGATGTCACGCTGCAAACGTCCCCACGGGACGATCAACGCAGAACTCGCGGAGCCCGCGGAGACACCGGTTCGACGCGCGCCGCAGTGCGGCGCGCGTGGCCGGACGCGGCAGCGTGCACGAATCGCTCTGTCTGCCACGCGACTCGTGCACGTTGCCGCGTCGGACCACGCCAGCTGGCCGGCTCCGCCGGCCAGCGCCGTCGAACCGGTCGACTGCTTTCGTGGTGGCCCGCTGCAGGCGACACCAAGGCTTATGAAACTGGCGAAGCGTTCTGTGCAACGTGATCCGAGCCTGGCGTCCGGATCTGTGCTCTGCGGACTTTGCGTGCTCTGCGTTCAACGTCGTGGGTTCGATGGCGGCGCGACTGCAACGTTTGCAATGAGAGGCTGATGCCCAATCCCGTGTCCGCAATGGCCCGCGGTACGGCCGCGATGGTCCGCACGCTGGCCGGCAACGCCCGACTGCTCGTCGCGATTACGCGCGTGGAGTTGTCGAAGAAGTACGCCGGTTCCGTGCTGGGCGCCTCCTGGCTCATCCTGCAGCCGGCGCTCCTCCTGTCGGTCTATCTCTTCGTCTACCTGGTCGTCTTCAAGATGCGATTCCCGGGGCTCAGCCGTCTCGACTACGTGCTCTATGTGTTCTGCGGCCTGGTACCCTACATGGGCTCGATCGACGCCATCACGCTCGGCGCCATGTCGATCAAGCAGAACATTCATCTCGTGAAGAACGTGATGCTGCCGATCGAGCTCGTGCCGGTCCGCGCCGTGCTGGTCGCGGCGGCGTCACAGGGGGTCGGCCTGTCGGTCGTCATCCTGCTGTCGGCCCTGAATGGCGCGCTCACATTGCACGTGCTCTGGCTCCCCGTGGTCTGGGCCCTGCAGATTCTGATGCTCTTCGGCGTCGTGTGGATCCTGTCCAGCATCGCCGTGGGATTGCCGGACATCAGCTACTTCATCAACCTCTTCTTGTTCCTGCTGATGTGGGTCTCGCCCATCGGGTTCACAGTCGACATGGTGCCGGCGAATCTGGCAGCCGTGCTGTATCTCAATCCTGTGTACTACCTGCTCGACGTGTACCGCGACAGCTTGCTCGTGGGACGTTTTCCGTCACCGCACGTGGCTCTGATCTACGTTGGACTCTCGCTTCTCGTTTTCGCAGTGGGCAGTGCGTTCTTCCGCGGGTTCCGAGGCGTGCTGCTCGACTATGAGTAGCCGGAACATCCGCTGATGTGCGGCCTTGCCGGCGTGCTCGCCTTCGACCGCGGTCCGTTCCTGGTGACCGAGCCGCTCGTGACGCGCATGCGCGAGACGATGAGGCACCGGGGACCGGATGGAGGAGCGACGTGGATCGATCCCGAGGGCCGCATTGGCCTCGGGCATCGGCGGCTGTCGATTATCGACCTCGCCACTGCGGCGGCACAGCCGATGAGCAACGAAGACGGCAGTCTGTGGATTGTCTTCAACGGCGAGGTCTACAACCACGCGGAGCTTCGCGCCGAGCTGGTCGCGCTCGGCGGGCACTGCTGGAAAACCGACCACGCGGACACCGAGGTGCTGCTGCACGGATTCGAGCAGTGGGGCATCGACGTCATTCACCGCCTCAGAGGCATGTTCGCGTTCGCGCTGTGGGACGCGCGCAGCCACGAGCTGTGGCTCGTGCGCGATCGCATCGGCATCAAGCCGCTCTACTACAGCGTGCATCACGGCCGCCTGACGTTCGCGTCCGAAATCAAGGCGCTACTCGAGGACCGCGAGCAGCCGCGCGAGATCCACGAAGAGGCCTTCTACCACTTTCTCTCTTTTCTCACGACGCCCGCGCCGCAGACGCTGTTTGCCGGCATCCGGAAGCTGCCGTCGGGTTCGTGGCTGAAGGTGCGCGCGGATGGGTCGACCGAAGAACAGCGCTACTGGGATGTGTGGGATGACGTCGTGCCGATCGAGTCCGGCTCGGACGAGGAGATCGCGGAGCGGGTGCTGGCTGAACTGCGCACGTCGGTGAAGCTTCGGAAGGTCAGCGATGTGCCGGTCGGCGTGTTTCTGTCCGGCGGACTCG
>QHWJ01000380.1:20751-68837 GCA_003222535.1 Acidobacteriota bacterium
ATCTGCAGGACGAGCCGATCGCCGACCCGGTCTGCGTCCCCCTGTTCTATGTCGCGAAGCTCGCCCGCGACAACGGCGTCACGGTATGCCAGTTGGGCGAGGGCGCCGATGAGATGCTCATCGGTTACCCCAACTGGTTGCAGGCGCTCGAGCGGCAGCAAATGGACGACTGGCCGGTGCCGCGACTGCTGAAGCGCGCCGCCTCGTCTGCCCTGGACCTGGCGGGATACGGCCACGCCTGGCAGACCGAATACCTGCGCCGGGGCGGAGCCGGACAGCCGCTCTTCTGGAGCGGCGCCGAGGCGTTCTCGGAATGGGAGAAGCAGCAGCTGCTCTCGCCGCGCCTCAAACGCTCGCTTCGCGGGCTCACGTCGTGGAGTGCCATCGCGCCGATCCACGCGCGATTCCGCGCGCGCGCCTGGGATCAGTCCCCGCTGTCGTGGATGAGTTATGTCGATCTGCATTTGCGCCTCCCCGAGCTGCTGCTCATGCGCGTCGACAAGATGACGATGGGCGTGGGGCTCGAAGGACGTGTGCCGTTTCTCGATCATCGGCTCGTGGCCCTGGCGATGAGCATTCCGTCGTCGCGCAAGGCCAGCGGCGGACGGCTGAAGCATCTGCTGAAGATCGCTGTGCGCGGGCTGGTGCCGGACGCGCTGATCGACCGCCGCAAGCAGGGTTTCGGCGTGCCCGTTGACGAGCTCTTTGAAGGGCGCCTGGCCACGCTCGCCCAGGTGCAACTCGATCGATTCTGCGACGAGACCGATCTGCTCGACCGCGGGGAGGTGAATCGGCTGATCCAGAGCGGGCAGGGCTCGAAGATCTGGTATCTGCTGAACCTCGCCATGTGGTGGCGCGAGTACATCACGCGCGACGTGCCGGCGGCGGCGTGATGGGACGCCTGACCGTTCTTCGCCACGGCTCGAACCAGTGGCAGGTCTCGGGCGACGAGACGATCACCACAGTGGACCGGCTGAAAGACTGGCTGCGTCACGGCGCGCTCGAGTCACACCTGTTCCGCTACGACGAGGCACGGCTGCTGACGCACCGCCTGGAAAGCATCGGCCGGCCGCTCAAGCTCGGGCTGATGCTGCGCGTGCTGAGTCGCGGCCCCTGCTACGTGGAGGACGAGCGTGGCCATCGCCGGTTGCTGTCGATGCCCCTGCTGGCGCGGTGGGGCTGGCGGGCGCTCTGCGAGCCCCTTCAGAAACGGCCTCTGCTCGGGAGGATCGGACGCGAGGTCGGTGCGCTGGAACGCCGCTTCGCCGGCGGTCGCCGGCCCCGCCTCGATCTCCGTGCGAGTCCGCTGTATCTCAGAGCAGACATGGGCGTTGGGATCACAGCCGGCGGCTCGGTTGGGCATATCGCGGGCGTGCTCAATCATCTTGCCGAGTTCACAGGACCACCCGTGATGCTGACCACAGACGTTGTGCCGACGGTGGATCGCGGGATTGAGGTCCATTGTGTCACGCCGCTGGAGGCGTTCTGGGAGTACGCCGAGCTGCCGAGTTTCATGATCAACCGCGCGTTCGATCGCGAGCTGCCGAAGGTGGAGGGCCGTGAGCTTGCGTTCGTCTATGAGCGCTACAGCCTGAACAGCTTTACCGGTGCGCGCATCGCGGCCGAGCGCAACGTGCCGTTCGTCCTCGAATACAACGGCTCCGAAATCTGGATGAGCCTGCACTGGGGTAGTCCGCTCCAGAACCAGGCGCTATCCGAGCGCATCGAGATGCTGAATCTCGCGGCGGCCGACCTCGTGGTGGTCGTGAGCCGCGCCATGGAAGACGGGTTGGTCGCACAGGGGGTGCCGAGGGAAAAGATTCTGATGAATCCCAATGGAGTCGAACCCGATCGGTACTCCCCCGATATCGACGGCGCTCCCGTGCGCCGGCTGCTCGGCCTCGAGGGCAAGACCGTCGTCGGCTTCATCGGAACATTCGGGCACTGGCACGGCGCGGAAGTTCTGGTCCACGCGTTCGGACGTTTGATAGCGCGGCGTCCGGAGCTGCGGGCCCATGTTCGGCTGCTGATGATTGGTGACGGCGCACGTATGCCCGAAGTGCGGCAGGTGATGGTGCGCCACGGCATCGAAGACGTGACGGTGCTGACCGGTCTGGTGGCTCAGGCTGACGGTCCGCGCTATCTGGCCGCCTGCGACATCCTGGCGTCGCCACACGTGCCCAATTCCGACGGCACGTCGTTCTTCGGATCGCCCACCAAGCTGTTCGAGTACATGGCCATGGGAAAGCCGATCGTCGCCTCCGATCTGGATCAGGTCGGCGACGTGCTCGAACACGGGCGCGCAGCGGTCATGGTCACGCCCGGCGACCCTGACTCGCTCGTCGGCGGCCTTGCCGCGCTGATTGACGATCCGTCGAGAGGCCAGGCGCTCGCCCGCGAGGCCCGGCGGCTCGTACTCCTTCGCCACACCTGGCGAGCGCACACCGCCTGCATCATCGAGCGCCTGACCGAACGGCTCGGCGCCCGATGAAGCAGCTGCTCGCGGTGTCGTGGGAAATGCCGCCGTTGTCAGGGCCCCGCGCCGTGCAGGTGACGCGGACGCTGCGGGAGCTCTCACGCCTGGGCTGGCGGTCGCGCGTCGTCTGCTTCGGTCCCCGCTCCACTCGATATAACCAGGATTACCACGTTCCGCCCGATGCCGACGGCGCCGTGCGGCTTCTACGGGTTCCGTCTCCGGAAGAGTGGCTCGTGTTCCGCGCGCTCTGGCGGATCTGTCCGGCGGCGAAACGGCTGCCGGATGAAAAGCGTGTGTGGATGCCCGTCGCGCTGCGCGCGGCGCGCCGGGCACTCGCGTCGGAGCCCGCTGATCTGCTCATGTCGTTCGCCCAGCCCTGGTCCGATCATCTGATCGGTTTGCGGCTGCACCGGGAAGCCGGGCTCCCGTGGGTCGCGCACTTCTCGGATCCGTGGGTCGACAGCCCCTACATCCAGGGTACGGCCTGGCAACGCCGCATCTGGTCCCGCATGGAACACGACGTCATGGCCGCGGCCACGCGCATCGTGTTCATGAACAAGCAGACGGCAGACCGCGTCATGGCGAAGTATCCGGCCGAATTCAAACGGCGCGCCCGAGTCGTTCCTCAAGGTTTCGACGCGAGTCTGACTCCCGCCGTGCCCGGCGCGCGTCGGCCTGGCCCCTTGCACATCGTCTACACGGGGCGCTTCTATGCGGGCGTGCGGACCCCGGACGCGTTTCTGACGGCGCTGGCGATCCTCCATCGGCGCGCCCCGCTCGATGGGCGGCTGGCGGTCACGTTCGTCGGCGGGGCGATGGAGGCGTATCAACGCGCGTCGGCGCGGCTCGCCTTGAGCGCCATCGTCACATTCTGCGGCCGCCGCTCGCCGAACGAAGCGCTCGCCGTGGCCTCGACGGCCGACGTGCTTCTGGTCATCGACGCGCCGAGTGACGGTCCAAGCCTGTTTCTTCCCAGCAAGCTCGTTGACTACCTGCCGCTGCGCAAACCGATTCTCGGCCTCACGCCGTCGGAAGGCGCCTCGGCCGAGCTGCTCGGCCGCCTCGGCTATCGCACGGTCGATCCGTCGGACGCCGAAGCCATCGCGCGCGAAGTCGATCGGTTGCTCCAGTCGCCGCAGCCCGACGTGCTGGAGGTGTCCGAGCGTCATGATGAAGTGTCGGGCGCCTACGACATTCGTGCGACCACCTGCGCCTTTGAAGCGGTGTTGCGAGAGGCCCTCGAGGCGAGGCAGTCGGCATGAGCGAACATGCGCGGCAGCCGTCCGGCATCTTGATGGTGACCGGTGCATATTTTCCGGAGTTGAGCGGCGGCGGCCTGCAGTGCAAGGCGACGATTGATGCACTCCACGGAGCGCTCCGGTTCACTGTGCTGACGACCAGCACGGATGCGTCGCTGCCGGTGGTCAGCGAGGTCGACGGAACGCTGGTCTACCGCGCGAACGTCGACGTCACGAGCCGCTGGTCGAAGGCGAAGGCGGCGTGGGCGTTCCTCTGGTCCTTCCTCAAGCTGAGCGGCTCGTTTGATATCGTCCATCTGCACGGCTTCTCTCAGAAATCCACGCTGCTCGTGCTGCTCGCGAAGATGCTCGGCAAGTCGATCGTGCTGACGCTGCATACCGCCGGGCAGGACGAGCCTGCCGGGGTGCGGGCGCGTGGGCGTTTGGCGTACTGGGCGTACTCGCACGTTGATCTCTTCATGGCCGTCAGCCCGCCGCTCGCGGACCGGCTGGAGGACGCGGGTTTCAGTGCTTCGCGCGTGTGCCGCGGAACGAACGGCCTCGACATGGCGCGCTTTCATCCCGCCGAACCCGGTGAGCGGATCAGGCTGCGGCGGACATTGGCCCTGCCCGAAAGCGGTGCGCTGATTCTGTTCGTCGGGTTCTTCTCGCTCGACAAAGGAGCACACGTGCTCTTCGAAGCCTGGCGGCGGATAGCGAACGGCGTGGGCGCCGGATCGTCACTGGTGTATGTCGGATCGACCAGGTCCCGGTACTATGAGATCGATCCGGCGCTGGCGGACCGCATTCGCGACGCCGCCGGCCGCGAAGGCCTGGCAAACCGCATCGTCTTTGTCGAGGAGACGCGCGTTATCGATCAGTACTATCGGGCGGCAGACGTGTTCGTGTTTCCGTCGCGCCGCGAGGCGTTCGGCATGGCGCTCGTCGAGGCCATGGCCTCGGGGCTGCCGTGCATCGCGTCGCGGCTGCCTGGTGTCACCGATGACATCGTGAAGGACGGCGAGACCGGGTTGCTGGTCGAACCCCACGACGCGAACGCGCTGGCGGCGGCTCTGGCGCGTGTGCTGACCGATTGCGCTTTTGCGAGTCGGCTCGGTCGGGCGGGCCGTCAGGCTGTCGACCCGCGCTTTGCCATCGAACGGACCGCGCACCTGACGCTGGACGCGTACCGACGCGTGTTGAACACGCCGACCCTGTCAGTCACGTCCTGATGATGCAGCGCCGTTCAGACATTCTGTGCGTCTCGTCGATCGACTGGGATTTCATCTGGCAGGGTCACCAGGAGATCATGTCGACGTTGGCGGCACAGGGACACCGGGTGCTCTTCATCGAGAACACGGGCGTCCGCCCGCCGAGCATGCGCGACCTGCCGCGTGTGCGCCAGCGGCTGTCCAACTGGTGGCGGAGTACCAAAGGCTTCCGGCAGGTGAGCGACAACCTGTTCGTCTACTCGCCGCTCATCGTGCCGCTGCCGTACTCGCGACCAGCCCGATGGGTCAACCGCTCGCTGCTGCTCCGGAGCCTCCGCCGCTGGATGGCCGCCACCGGGTTCAACCGGCCGATCACCTGGATGTTCCTGCCGACGCCGCTCGCGCGGGATCTCGTGACGCGTCTCGACAGCGAGTTGACCATCTACTACTGCATCGACGATTTCGCGTCGTCCTCGCCGGAGGCGAGACGCATCTCGGCGAGCGAAGAGCAGCTGTTCCGGGACGCGGACCTGATATTCGTCACCTCGGATCAGCTGCGCCAGCGCGCCGCCCGCTTCAGCAACCGGGTGCACCTGTTTCCGTTTGGCGTGAGCCTCGAGGGATTCGAGCGCGTCCGCGCGTCAGACGACCCGCTGCCGGCCGACATCGCGGCGATTCCCAGGCCCATCGTGGGTTATGTCGGCGGGCTGCATCAGTGGGTGGATTGCGAGTTGCTGTGCGAGGTGGCCCAGCGCATGCCGGAGGCGTCGATCGTGCTCGTCGGGCCCGAGCAGGCCGACATGTCGGCCCTGCGCACGTTTCCGAACGTCCATCTGCTGGGCCAGAAGCCACACGCGGACGTGCCGCGCTACGTCAAAGCGTTCGATGTCGGCCTCGTGCCCTACCGGCTCAGCGAGTACACCGCCAACGTCTATCCGACCAAGCTGAACGAGTATCTGGCGATGGGCACTCCGGTCGTGGCGACCAATCTCGCGGAAATCCGTCGCTTCAACGCCGACCATGGGGACATCGTGTCGATCGCGGGCACTCCTGAGGGGTATGTTGCGGCGATTCGTCGTGCCCTGCGACCGTCTTCCGACGCTGAGGGCGCGCGAAAGATCAGCGTCGCTCGCACCAACAGCTGGAGCTCGCGCATCGCGGAGATGTCCAAGTTGATTGAGACGGCAATCGCGACGAAGGGATCCTCCGACACCGGCTGGGAAGAGACGCTGCGCCGCACGTACCGGGCCACGCGGCGGCGCGCCGCCGAAATCGTCGTGGGTCTGGCCGCGGTCTACCTGCTGCTGTTTCAGACCTCGATCCTCTGGTGGTCTGCGGGGCCGCTGAAGCTGTCGTCGCCGCCGGTGCAGGCCGACGCGATCGTCGTCTTTGCGGGCGGCGTCGGCGAGTCGGGGCAGGCCGGTGGCGGCTATCAGGAGCGCGTCAAGCAGGCGATCGACTTGTACAAGGCCGGCTACGCCAAGTATCTCGTCCTGTCGTCCGGGTATGTGTACTCGTTTCGTGAAGCCGAGGTCATGCGCGCCCTTGCGCTCGACAACGGCGTGCCTTCGTCTGCGATCGCACTCGAATTGAAAGCGAAGAGCACCTATGACAACGTGCGTTTCGTGAAGGAGATCCTCGATGACCACCGCTGGACGAAGATTCTGCTCGTGAGCTCGCCGTACCACATGCGGCGGGCGGTGATGACCTGGCATCGGGAGGCGCCGGCCATCACGGTCGTGCCGACGCCGCCTCCGCAAAGCCAGTTCTACGATCACACGCGCGGCGCCACCCTCGAGCAGATTCGCGGCATCGTGTGGGAGTACTTGGCGATATTCGCGTACTGGCGCCGCGGCTGGCTATGAGGCGGGCCGCTCCAAACCTTTCACCTTTCATAAATCGCGAACGACGCCGTGTTATCCGGTTCCTTCACGACATCGACTTTGCGCAATTGACCTGTCTTCGTCAAGGTCTCAACCGTGGCTTCACCGACCCTGCTCAACAGAATGCTGCGCGCCGGCATCGTTTGCACCAACAGCTTCGCCGCTTCAAAATATGTCGTGCGCTGTAGAAGATCCTCTCGACCATCACCAGTTGCCGGCTTGCATAGATCTCTCCAACCAGGACAACCCCTAGTGCGGAATCTGCAGTCAACTGATCCTCGAGTTGGTGGCCACGAAGCCGCCCGGCGTTCGCGCCTGACGTGATGTCCATTCGCGGTCGGAAAGTGCTCACCATCACGGTGCCCATCCTGATCGTCACCGCACTCGCGCTTGGGGCGGGCGTGGAGGCATGGGTGCGCTGGCGGTGGGATCCGCTCAAAGGTTCGCCCGGCTTTTTCCAGTCGGATCCGATGCGCCGACAACGCCTCGCCCCTGGCTACACCGGCTGGTTCGCCGGCGTCCCGGTCCACATCAACAGCCTGGGCTTCCGGGACGACCGCGAATACTCGCTCGAGAAGGGCCCGTCCACGTTCCGGATTCTCGTGCTCGGAGATTCCGTCACCTTCGGGCACGGCTCTGTGGCGGAGCACACATATCCGTTTCTCTTCGAGCAAAAGTTGAAGGCCTGGCGGCCGGACGTCGATTGGCAGGTCTGGAACCTGGCCGTGCCCGGCTACAACACCAGCCAGGAGCTCGCGCACCTGCTGCAGGTTGGCCCCGTTTACAAACCGGACCTCGTGATCATCGGATTCTTCGACAACGACCTGATCGAGAACTATGACGTCGAACCTTCAGGTCGCATTCAAAGCGCCGTCGCCTATCTCAAGTCGTTCCTGCGGCGGTACCTGTACTCGGTTGAGCTGTACCGCCGTGTGTACCTCACGCTGGCGTGGAAGCTGGCCGGGACCGACGAGTATCACAAACGCGTCGAACACCTGGCCGTCGAAGACGAACTGCTGGCGAACATGCGTCAGGTGAACGGTCTCAACGAGCAGCAGCTCACGCCGGTGGACCGGTTCACGGACGATCAGGTGCAGACCATGGTCTGCGTTGGTGGGCAGAAGCCGAACCCCACGGTGATTGACAGCCTGCAGCGCGACAGCGGCTTCGCACCGTGGCTGCGTGCGGTGCGTCGCCTCCAGGCCTTGAACCGGTCGGGCGCGTACCGCCTGGTGTTCTTTCTGAACATCACGCCGCCCGTCTGCCCGAACACCGACACGTTTTATGACGGCGGAACGGCGGCCATCAACCGCTTCTTTCTGAACACCTTCTCCGACGGCGTGCCGACCGTCAGCACCTACGATGAGCTGCGGCATCGCCGTCCATCTCAGATGCCGAACGCGTGCTGCCACGCCATCGGCAACACTAATCTCGTGAAGGCCGAGGTCCTGTTCGACTTCCTGCGCGATCGAGTGCTGCCAGCAGCGTCAGGGCGATGAAGGCAAACACGAGCGGCTGGACGGTGACCGTGTACCGCATGTTCGTCAGCACCCAGGCGATGGTCACCGGCACGTACAGAATGGGTGCCCCGATGACGAGCAGCCGGCGACGCTGCCGGATCGCGATAATCACGCCGCAGAGAAACAGCACGAGAAACGTCACGCTCACGACCGTTGCTGCCTTGTAGACGAGCCGGCTGCCCCGAAATTGATAGGCGGTGTGGCGATCGTCGGTCCCCTGAACGACGAACAGGCGCCAGACACGGTAGACGCACGACGCGAGGTACGCGCCCGGGTCGTGGCCGATGTTGTCCCACGCCAGTGCCGTGTAGCGCCGCATGGAATCCGGCTCGGCGAGATAGAACGCTCGGTTCACGCCGACGTGGCCGAGCGGACGGCATTCGTGCAGCTTCGCCGGGCGAACCGGCGCGTGCCCGGCCACGGCCCAGAACGGCACGGCGGCATTCACCAGTCTTCCTGCGTACTCGCCTTCGGGAACGATGTCGCTGAGACGTTCGGACGACGATCGCGGCACCGTCAACGTCGACGAGTCCGCGAACACGATGACGGCACGCGCCGTTTCAGTGCGAAACGCCGCGACCACTTCGCCCGGTGCCAACGCGCCGGGCTGAGATCGCACGAGGATGTCGACGGCACGGCGCAGATCGCGCTCGGTCACCTGGCCGTCCCCGTCGAGATCGATTCGATCGGTGTGGAGCAGCGGTTCGCTCCACGCGACGCTCCGGGCCATTCGCATGACGTCGAAGATATCGAGCAGGTCGCCATGCAGGTCGAGGTCCATCAGGTGCGCGTCGTTGATGAAATGGATGGCGGGCTGAAGCAATCCGCCGGCCGGCACGCGCTCGACAGCGCCTTGCGGCGCCTCCTCGCTGGGCGGCCAGCGTGCCTCGACGAAATAGTAGAGAACCGTTGGAATGGATTGTCCAGGTACATTCCAGCTGAACTCGTTGCCCTGCGGCCGATTCGCGGGAAGGCGCACCGGTTCGCGGTGACGATCAGTCCAGTACACCAACTCGATCGACGCCGGCGACGGTGCGCACGAAGACACTTCGGCCGACACGAGAAGCGGGCGCCCGGCGACGCTCGAGTAGTCGAACCCAGAGAACTCGAAGGCCGAGCGCGGATTGTAGACGCGGCTCTCGAGGTAAGGTCCCGCCTGCAACGTGCCGTACCACAGTTGCATGCCTCCGTGCGTGCTCGTCGGAAGTAACAGACCGATCAAACGATAGTTGCGAACGGTCCAGGGCGCCAACATAACAGCTGCTGCCGCAAGATACACGAGCGCCTGAGCGATCTTCGCGCGCTTTGCAGGTCTGGCGAGAAGATACAGGCCGGCCAGCGCGGGCGGCAGCATCACGAGGTTCGGGCGGAACTGCGGCGCGAGCCCGAAGAGCGCGCCCGACCCGGCAAAGCACAGCAGGCCGCCTCGCGTGCGTCCTTCCGCGAACAAGAGCAGAGCGGCGACAAAGACCACGGTGCAGACGGCGTCCGACGATTGGGTCGAGGCGTAGAGCGTGTTGAACGAGAAGAACCCGGTGAGTATGGCCGCCGCCGCGCCGGTTCGCCGATCGAGCTCGAGCGAGACGAGCCGGTACAGCAGGATCGGGACGAGCCCGTTGAGCGCGGCCTGCGCGAGCAGCGGGATCCACGGGCGGTCGCCAAACACCCGGTAGAACGGGGCGAGAAAGTAGGCGTAGCCCCAGGGCACATCCGTGGTTGGAAAGGGCTCGCCACGCGCCAGCAGGCGCCCGAGATCGTGATAGTGATCGAATCCTTCCCATCCCCACGGGTGAGGCGCCCAGACGAAGATGAACACGCACGCGATGATGACCGATGCGGCCGATGCGACGTAGACGGCTGCGGCGCCATCGAGCGCGCGGTCAAGCGATCGCATGGAAATGTTCACGTATCATCATATAACGTTGGTTCGCTCGCCTCCGTCCACGCATGAAGCTGTCCATCATCATTCCGGTCTACAACGAAGAGCAGACGATCGGCGAAGTGATCGAGCGCGTCTGGATGGTCGCCCTCGGCGGCCTGGACCGTGAGGTGATCATTGCCAACGACGGATCGAGCGACGGCACGCGCCGCGCGATTGACGCCAGCCCATGGGCCAACGACCCGCGCGTGAAGAGCTACGACAGCCCGATCAATCTTGGTAAGGGCGCCGCCGTCCGATTGGGACTGGGCTTCGCGACCGGGGACATCCTCCTCGTGCAGGACGCGGACCTCGAGCTCGATCCGAACGAGTACGGACGGCTGCTGGCCCCGATCCTCGAAGGGCGTGCGGAGGTCGTCTACGGCTCGAGGTTCCTGGCCTCGACCGGCCACGTCGCTCTCAGGCGGCGTCTCGCCAATCGTTTCCTCACGATGCTGACCAATATTCTGTTCGGCTCGCGGCTGACCGACATGGAGACGGCCTACAAAGTGTTCAAACGGGAAGCGCTCAATGGCATCCGCCTCCGCTGCGTGGGCTTCGATTTCGAGCCCGAGATCACGGCCAAGGTGCTCAGGTCCGGGCGCCGGATTCTGGAAGTCCCCATCGGGTACAAGCCGCGTCGCGAGGATGAAGGAAAGAAGATTCGCTGGATCGATGGCGTCGACGCGATCTACGCGTTGATCAAGTGCCGCCTGGGCGCGTGACCGTCGAGGGGGGCCATGGTCCTGGTTCTTCGGGCTTGGTCCGTCCAAGGGTCCCTGGTCCTTGGTGCGCGGACCAGGGACCACGGACTAGGAACGGACCAAGGACTGTCTCAAAGACCGGACCAAGGACCAAGGACGGACGAAGGACCAAGGACGGACCAAGGACCAAGGACGGACCAAGGACCAAGGACGGACCAAGTACCAAGAACATAGGACAAAGGACCTGACACACACCTCGCGGTTGATGAGATAGCGTCCAGGATGTGCGGCATCTGCGGTGAGGTCTCGTTCGACCGGGCCCGGCCGGTGTCGGCCGACTCCGTGCGCGCGATGCGCGAACAACTCGTCCACCGGGGTCCGGACGCCCACGGCATCTTCGTGTCTCCGGACGGCATGGCCGGGCTCGGCTTCCGGCGGCTGGCCATCATCGACCTGAGCGCCGAGGCCAATCAGCCGATGTCCAGCCGGGACGGGTCGATCCACGTCGTCTTCAACGGCGAGATCTACAACTTCCGCGGGTTGCGCGCGGAGCTCGCCGCGCGCGGACGCGCGTTCCACACGCAGTCGGACACCGAGGTGATCGTGCGCCTGTACGAGGAGCGCGGCGCGGCATTCGTCGACGCGATCGACGGCATGTTCGCCATCGCGGTGTGGGACGGCCGGCAGAAGCGGCTCATCCTGGCGCGGGACCGCGCCGGCAAGAAGCCGCTGTTCTACTACCGCGACGCCCGCCGGGTCGTGTTCGGGTCCGAGATCAAGGCCCTGTTCGCGCATCCGGAGGTACCCAGCAAGGTCGACGTTGCAGCCCTGCCGCCGTTTTTCTCGTGCGGCTACGTGCCGCATCCTGCAACTCTCTATTGCGGCATCCGCCAGCTCGACCCCGCATCGGTCATGACGGTCGATCCGGACGGCCGTGCGAGCGAACGCACGTACTGGCGACTCGAGTTTCCCCCTGCGGGCTCACTGCCGGCCGTCGACGCACACGCTGCGCGCGACCGCGTGCGCGAGCTCGTCACGGCGGCCGTCGACCGGCGGCTGGTCAGCGACGTGCCGCTCGGGGCGTTCCTGAGCGGAGGCGTCGACTCGACCGTCGTCGTCGGCGTCATGAGCCGTCTGACGCGCCAGCCGGTGAAGACGTTCACGATCGGCTTTGAGGGAGACGCGGCGTACGACGAGACCGCCGCCGCGCGGCAGGTGGCTGAACGCTTCAAGACGGACCACCACGAGTTCCGCGTCAAGCCGTCGGCCGTGCACCTCATCGATCGGCTGATCTGGCATCACGACGGGCCGTTCGGCGACTCGTCGGCCATCCCCACGTATCTCGTCTCCGAGCTCACGCGCCAGCACGTGACCGTCGTCCTCACCGGAGACGGCGGGGACGAAGTGTTTGCCGGGTACCTCCGCTTTCGCGCGGCGCTCGCGGCCGAACGGCTGCCCAGGGGGACCGCCGCCGTGCTGGGCCAGGCGCTGCGCTTTCTGCCGGATGCGCCGAACGAGCGGCATCTTGTGGCACGCGCGCGCCGGTTCGCGCGGTTCATGAATCTGCCGCTGCTCGCGCGGGCGGCGCGATGGAACAGCGTCTTTCAGGATGATCTCGCGTCGTTCCTGCAGCCGGAATTCGCCGAGGGGGCCGAGGCCTTTGATCCGCTGGCACACCTCGGGTCCGAGCTTTGGGCGATCCGCGGCTCGTCACCGCTCAGCCAGCTCCTCGCGGCGAACTTCGCGTCGTATCTGCCCGACGATCTGCTGGTGAAGACGGATCGCTCGACCATGGCGACCTCCCTCGAGGCGCGCTCGCCGCTGCTCGACACCTCGCTCGTCGAGTACGTCGCCACGCTGCCGGACGCCTTCAAGCTCCAGCGGGGACGGACCAAAGGGATCCTGCGCGACGCCTTCGCCGACCTCATTCCGCTGGCGATCGATCGACGTCCGAAAACCGGCTTCGGCGTCCCGCTCGACGCCTGGTTCCGCGGCGAACTCCGGGATTTCGTGCGCGACACGCTGCTGGCGCCGTCCGCGGCGTCACGGGAGTACCTGCGGCCCGTTCGTCTCCGCGAGCTCGTCGACGATCACCAGGCCGGCCGTGCCAACCACGGCCATCGGCTGTGGACGCTCGTCTGCTTCGAGCGGTGGCTGCAACTCCTGCCGGCGTGGCGCCGGCGATGATCCCAAGACGCGCCTTGCCGCGTCCGACCCTTCTTGTTACGATGCTGACGCTCAACCGATGATCTCCGCGATCGGTCTGCCGTTCCTCATGGCGCTGACGCTCTCGCTGGTGTGCGTCCCGCTCTGCCGTCTGGTCGCCCTCCGCCGCGGGTTTGTCGCCCGTCCTCGCGAGGATCGCTGGCACCGCCGTCCGGTCGCCCTCTTCGGCGGTGTCGGGATCGCGTTCGTCCTCTTCGCGTGTGTGGCCATCTTCGGCCTCACGCGCGAGCAGCCCGTCCTGGTGATCACGGCGTTGGCTATTTTCGTCACCGGCCTGGTCGACGATGTGCTCTCGCTCAAGCCGGCGACGAAGCTGATCGCGCAGATCGGGCTGGCCTCGGCGCTGCTGTTCTTCGGCTACCGCCTCAACTGGCTGGAGTCGACGACGCTCGACAGTCTGCTGACGCTGGTGTGGATTGTCGGCATGACGAACGCCTTCAACCTGCTCGACAACATGGACGGGCTGTGCGCCGGCATCGCCATGATTGTCGGCGTGGCCCTGATGATTGATTTGCTGCCTGGCGCGGCAGGCACGCTGATGTTCTCCGACGTGCGGTATCTCGCGATTCTGCTCGGCGCGACCGGCGGGTTTCTCGTTTACAACCTGCACCCGGCGTCCATCTTCATGGGCGACAGCGGCAGCCTCCTGCTCGGCTTCAGCTTCGCCGCCGTCACGCTCAGCTCCGGCCGCCAGGCGCCCGGCCGATCCGACATCCTGTCGATCGTCGCCGCTCCGCTGCTCGTCCTCCTGATCCCGATCTTCGACACGACGCTCGTGACGCTCTCGCGGTGGTTCTCGGGCCGCCGCGCGTCACAGGGCGGCCGCGATCACTCGTCGCACCGCCTTGTGGCCATCGGGTTGTCCGAGCGCCGCGCCGTGGCGCTCCTCTGGGCGCTCGCCGCCGTCGGCGGCGGCCTGGGCGTCGTGCTCGACCGGTTCCACACGAGCTACTCGGCGATGGCCGCCGCCTTCACGTTCCTGGTGAGCATGGTCCTCTTCGCCGCGTATCTGGCCGGCATCCGCGTGTACGACGACGCCGATGCGCGGATGAAGCAGGGCACCTTGACGCCGATCGTCGTCGAGTTCATGTACAAGCGGCGCGTGGCCGAGGTCATGCTCGATTTCTGCCTCGTCACCGTCTGCTATTACGTCGCCTTCCGGCTGCGCTTCGAGGATCCCGAAGAGTTCATGAAGAACTTCACGATGTTCACGAGCTCGCTGCCGATCGTCGTGACGGCGCAGCTCGTTGCGTTCTTCGTCGTCGGCGTCTATCGCGGCGTTTGGCGCCATTTCGGCCTGATGGACACGCTCGCCATCGCGGGCGGCGTCTTCCTCGGCACCTGCAGCGCGGTCCTCGTCATCCTGTTCATCCCGTACTTCTTCACGTATTCGCGCACGGCGTTCGCGATTTACGCCGTGCTGCTCCTCATGGGTGTAACCCTCTCGCGCGCATCGTTCCGGCTCGTCAGTGAGTTCCTGCAGCGCCAGCGCCAGTCGGGACGCCGCGTCGTCATTTACGGTGCAGGTGACGCCGCCGGCCTGGTGATTCGCGAGCTGCTGGGGCCCGATGCCAGAGACGCGCGGATTCTCGGCTTCATTGATGACGATCCGCGAAAAGCGGGCATTCGCGTGATGGGCTACTCGGTGCTGGGCGGGTACTCCGCCGTGACGGTGCTGATCAAGGCCGCCTCGGTGGACGCCGTCGTGGTCAGCGCCCGGACGATGCCGCCGGAGCGCCTGAACAACCTCCAGGTGCTGTGCGCCGAGTGTGGCGTCGGGCTGACGCGCCTGCGCGTCGGCCTCGAAGAAATCGTGGACGTCGAAGCCGGCTCCGACAAGCCGGCCGCAGGCGTCATCCGGCAGTTCGGCTCCTGACCTCCCGCCCTCGACTTGCCTTACAGGTGGCTGGCGGCGCGCAGCGTTGCGGTGACGCCTGACTCCGCACGCCGTCGCGTCCAGGCGACGATCGCCACGACGAAGAGCACGTCGTAGGCGAGCAGCAGGGCGTGCCAACGACGACTCCCGAAGAACGACCAGAGATTCCAGTAGTAGTCGTCCATGACGATCGTGCGATTGAGCGCGGCGAACACGCTCGGACGGAGTGAACCGGCGTCGCGAAAGGCCGTCGGAGACGTCAAGACGTCCGGGATCGACCAGAGCACGCGTTCGGAAACCCCCTGGGCCAGTCCAAGGACCGTCAGTAACAGCCCGCTCTTGAGAATCGTCCAGCGCTGTTCGGCAGCGCGTGCCGCCAGGACGTAGACAACGGGGAGAGCCCAAAACAACACACGCTCGGTGTCCGTGCCTCCGAAGAAGCCGAGGAGGCCGCACGCGCTCAGGTAGAAAGCGAGGTGCGGGCGGTGCTTCAGAAACTGAAGAGCGCCCTTCCCGTCAGCGCAGATCACCGCCACCACGCCGGGTCCGAACGTGATGAACCAGGCCAGGGCCCAGGTGAAGACTGGCTTCTGCCTGGACATCCTGAGGACGGCTTCCGTTGCAGAGTACGGGGACTTCGGCGCCACGACCACGTGCGCAAAGGCGAGCGCCAGAAGCGAGGACACCAGCGGCGCCCCGACCGCGGGCAGATCACGTCGCCAGTTCCATCCTCGCGGTCCGGCGGTGAACGGATTGTGCGCGACGATGAATGTGAGCGGTATGAGGATCATGGTCTCTCGGCAGAGCGTCCCCAGCACGCAGATCAGCGTCAAGAGCGGCGAGATGCGTTCGGGCGCATCCTCGCGGCTGTTGTCGATCAGCATCAGCCCGCCGAGGAGAAAGACCATGAATGGCGGATCGACATAAATGGGATAGAAATGGACGAAACGAGCGGGGCCGTGCCACTCCGCCAGGAACAGCGCGACGACGAGGAGACGAACGCTGCGCGACTCGACGAACTTCCGGAGCCAGACGATCAGGAGATATGTCGTGACGAGAGCGGCCGTCACGTTGATCGCATAGTAGGGGTACGCGATCACGGAGTACGGATATCCACGAGTCAGGAGGTACCGGAAGGGAAAAGAGGCAAGCCACGGTATCAGGATGCGATACACCCACGGCGCGGACGCCCGGACCGGCTGGTGCGTGGCCATGTTGTACGTCATCCAGTAGTACTCGTCGCTGTCCCAGAATCGAATCAGCGTAATCTTTTGTGCATACCAGCTGAGGACGCTGATGAGCGTGAACAGGAGCGTCGCCACGCCGAATTCCAGGATCGTCGATCGTGTGGGCCGTGACATGTGAGGGTTAGAGATCGACAGGTTCGGAGAAGCCCGGTCCGCCGGCGGAGACGTAACCGCGACTGGCGCCGGATGCCGAAGCGCTGACCCAGAAGGCGTAGAGGTCGCCGTTCCGGAGGGAGAAGCGGAATCGCACGGGCCGCCCCGCCAGCGCGGACACGTCGTGCACGCCCTCCCACGAGATGGCCATCCGGGTCGCGTCTCCGCTGATCGGTCCGCATCGATCGGCGCTGAACGGTTCGATGGTCCGGCCCTCGCGGTCCAATATCTCGACGCGAAGCTCCCCGGTGACGCTTGCGTTGACGAACAGAAAGCGCCCGCTGAACCTGACCGGCCGTGTGATGAGCGTGCCGCGCGGGAGCGCCGGCTCTGCGCGGCTGACGCCGCGACCATCGTCGCGGTCGCTCATCGACACGAAGCCGTCGCGCCGAAGCGTCGCCAGACCGGTGCTGCAGGCGCCGGGATCGGTCGTTCCGGGCACTCCGCGTCGCCCGCTGACGTAAAAGTACAGCCGGTCGCCCACCACCAGACAGCAGCCACCCGCGGACTGAACGTTGGCCCAGTTCCAGTCGCCGACATGTTCGGACACGGGAATGAACGCGTGCCGATCCGGCCGGGCCCAGTGAAAGCCGTCGCGGCTGTAGCCGACGCAGATGTCGTTCGGCTTCTCGCGGTCCAACCGTTCACCCCGGAAGATCGTGAACAAGCCGAGCAGGATGCTCTCGTAGGCGACGCAATCCAGGTTGTAGAGCTCGGCTGGGACGTTGTATTCAGGCCGGCGCGGATCCTCCCGGTCGGCGCTCGCCCACAGCACCGGCTGCTTGGCATCCCAGCGCGCGCCCGCGACGAAGTCGGGAGTTTCCCAGTAACGGCGGTAGCGTGTCTGCCCTCCGGGAACCTCGCCGCGGATGCTGAACACCCAGAGTTTGCGAAACGGATTGTAGAAGAACGTCGTGCGATCGCCGGCCAGCCCTGTCCGGCCGCGCTCGCGCCAGTGAATACCGTCGGGCGAGTCATGCAGCACCAGGTAGTTGTCGTACGAATACGCCAGCTTGTAACGGCGATTGGCATCGCGCTCCGACAGGTCGAGCCACACGGTCGACGAGTCGCGATGACTGACGACGGTGATGTTCGTGCCGGGCACCACATCCAGTGACGGTTTTTCCCACGTCAGCCCGTCGTGCGAGAACGCGTAGCAGGTATTCTGCGAGTATCCGCCCATGTACCACATCTTGAACAGCCGGTCCCGAGGGTCGTAGAACACGCCGTCGCTGAATACCATCGCGGCCGGATTCGAGCGCGTCTTGGTGCGCTCGGCGTATTCGTCGTACTTCTCCCACTTCGTGGACGGCCACAGCACCGGGTTACCGGTGTGGTACTCTGCGCGATGAAAATGTCGCTCGAGAGAGGTGCCCTCGATCAGGAAATCATCAACGAACAGCTGCCGGCCGACGTCGATCGCGATCACATCGGGAGGATTGACGAGATACGGCGGGGTGATTGCGCGGTCGGGAAAGCTGCGGCGGTCCGGCGGCCACGGAGAGGCAAGGCGAATGCCGTTGTAAATCGTCTGGCCGGCCGACTGTGCCTCCGGCCCCGCCGAGAGCGCCAGACCGGCGGCGCCCGCGACCGCCGCTTTCATGAAGGTGCGGCGATCGACGCCTCTCAGGTGTCTCGGGCTCACGAGTGAGCATTCTACCAGTCGATTGCCTTCGCGCTCTCGGCGTGCTGGCGTTGGGAATCGCCTGCGGCGGCGCTCGGCATGCGGAACCTTTGGACGTTCGGCAACGGTTCGAAACGACCGGGCTTCCTCCCGTCGACGTGCGGCTCAGCATCCAGCCGGAACATGGGGGCGCGCTTCAGCGGTATGTCCGCGCCGCGATGGCGACGCTGAAGAACCACGGTGAGTGGCTCGGGCCGCTTCCGCAGCAGTCGTTGACGATTGTCGATCCCCCCTGGCACGGGTCGCCGGTCACGATCGCGGGACGTGCGGTTGTGCTCGAGCGGACGCCGTGGTGGAGCACGACGACATCAATGGCGCCAGAGCTCGCGACGGCTCGCGCCGTGAGCCGCCGCTTCTGGACGGCGCTCGTCGACACTCAGGCGCTTCCGCCGTGGTTTGTCGACGGTCTCGCGGAGTACGCGGCGCGCCGCGTCGTCGCCGCGCTGTTCGAGCAGGAGAATCTGCCGCCAGGATACGGGTTCGTCGAGGAGCGATATGTCGACCATTTCGTACCGCTTCGTCTGCGGATCCGCCGGCTGCCCGAGACCGACGGCGATCCGCTGCCGGCCTACCGGGCCAACCCGGTGGCGAGCGTGGTGCCGAGCCCGCCATCGGCAGCCGACGCGCGCGCGCTCGAGGCGAAGACCGTCCTGACGCTGGGGACGCTCGAACGATGGGTGGGGCGTCCCGTATTCGATCAGTTCGTCGCCGAATTTGTTCGCGAGTCGCGCTCCGGCCGTCCCACCCTCGCCGATTTCGCGCGTACGGCGACCGAAGTCAGCGGACAGGACCTGTCGTGGCTGTTCGATGAAACCTTCGGCTCGTCAAGGGTATTCGACTACGGCGTCGGCCTCCTCACGAGCGAGCGGGAGCAGGATGCTGCATTCGTCACCGTCGTGGTCGCGCGCCGCTTCGGCGATGCACAGTTCACCGGCGCGAGCGCCGCGCCGATCGGCCCGTTCGAAAGCGGACGCGGCATCACGCTGCGCGTCATGTTCGAAGACGGTCAGCAGCGCACCGACTACTGGGACGGCCGGAACCGGGAGAAGACGTTTCATTATCGCAGCCCCGCTCGGGCGGTGTCCGCGGCCGTCGATCCGGATCGGACGCTGCTCCTGGATCTGATGCAGACCAACAACACCATGACGCTGGCCCCACTCGCGAGCGTCGCGGCGTCGCGCTGGGCTGCCCGCTGGCTGACGTGGCTGGAGGACGCACTGTTGAATTACGCCGTCTTTGTCTGATCGGGGCGCAGTTGAACTTCCATTTAGCGAATGGACCAGAGATCGGGGGACCGTCATTGATATCCCGTGCCGGATCGCGCAGATGATTGCAGGTCTCCCTGCGGTCGACGCGGCGATCATCGTCACATACCTCGCGGCGCTGACCACGGTCGGATTGTATTTCTCGCGCCGCCAGACGAACCTCGACGACTTCTTCCGCGCGCGGCAGTCGATGGCCTGGCTGCCCGTCGGGCTGTCGCTGATGGCCGCGCTCAACAGCGGCATCGATTACCTGATGCAGCCGGCGTCGACGATCAAATACGGCCTGATCCTGCTGGTCGGCACCAGTTCCTGGCTCTTCCTGTATCCCTGGGTCTCGCACGTCACCCTGCCGTTCTACCGGCGGCTGGGCTCGTTCACGGCCTACGAGTTCCTGGAAGCGCGGTTCGACGCGCGCGTGCGCCTGCTGGCCGCGAGCATTTTCATCATCTGGCGTCTTGGCTGGATGGCGACCGCGATCTACGTGCCGTGTCTGGCGATCAATGCGGCCACCGGCGGGCGCGCCGATCTCACGACGATGATTCTGGTGCTCGGCGCGCTCGTCACCCTCTACACGATGCTCGGCGGCATCCAGGCGGTGATCTGGAACGACGTCATCCAGTTCTGCATCATGTTCGGCGGGCTCGCGGCGACCGTCTGGATCTCGCTGACGCACGTGCCCGGCGGGCTCGCCGAGATCTGGACCGCGGCGTCGCAGGCGGGCAAGACCTCGCTCGCCACGCCGCTCGTTCTCCCGGCGGGGCCCGGACTCGCCGACCGCATCCGCGTGTTCTTCGAGCAGCCCATCAACGTCCCCGCGATCCTCTGCGCGATCGTGTTCGGTCGGATGGCCGGCTACACCAGCGACCAGGTGATGGTGCAGCGATTCCAGACGACGCGGTCGGTCGACGATTCGCGGCGCGCGTTCGTCGTCAATGCAGCCGGTGACGCGCTGTGGATGTTCGGCTTGTCGTTTGTCGGTCTCGCGCTGCTCGCGTATTTCAACCATCACACGCTGCCGGCGGATCTCGCGCCCGACAAGATCCTGCCCTACTTCATGAGACAGGCGTTCCCGGCCGGCGCCGTGGGGCTGGTCATCGCGGCCATCCTCGCCGCGTCGCTCTCGAGCATCGATTCGGCCATCAACTCGTGTACCTCGGTCCTGGTGATCGACGTGTACGAACGGTTCGTCCGCCCGCGCGACACCGCGCCGGCCGACGATCGTCACCAGGTGAGGGTGTCGCGCCTCGCCACCGTGCTGTTCGGCACGATCGGGACGCTGCTGGCGACGAACGTCTCACGGATAGGCACGCTCCTCGAGATCGCGAACAAGCTGGTCAACGCGTTCAGCGGACCGCTGTTCGGCATCTACATTCTTGCGATGTTCAGCCGCCGCGCGACGGGCAGCCCCACGCTGCTTGCGGGCATCGTGGGCACGCTGGCCAGCTACGTCGTCGCGTACCGGACGCCGATCGGTTTCATGTGGCCGTCAACCTTCGGTCTGGCGGCGACGGCGGTCACCGGCTGGGCGTTGAGCCAATGGCTTCCGGGCCCGACCGAGGACGCGCTGCGGCTGACGTGGTGGCAGGTGATGCGGCGCGAAGAGGTCGTGGTGCGCTCGTGATACAGGCCGTCGTCGACGTCTTGAAGGAGTTTGCCCGTCCCGCGTCCCTGACCTTCTTCGTCGCGGTGGTAGGGGTCGGCGTGGCGCTCTCGTTCATCCGGCGCACGCAGCGGCTCGCGCGGTGGTATTTCGCGGCGGTCGTCGCGACGTACTGGATTGTCACGTCGCCCGCGTGCGCGGAGCGGCTGGTGCAGTGGCGGGGCCACGGCTATGGTCCGCTGGCCGCCGCGGCCGACGCGCGGGGGGCCACGGTCGTCGTCGTGCTCGGCGCCGGCAACGAGACGATTCAGGCGCGTGGGCTCACGATCAACCGGATTTCGTGGGCCGGGGCGCTTCGCGTCCTCGAAGGCGCGAGGCTCTACCGGCTGCTCGATCGCCCGACGATCATCGTGTCGGGCGGCGTGACCGGCCGTGACGAGGGCGCGCGGCCAGAAGCCGAGGCTATGCGCGACGCCATCCTCCAGCTCGGCGTCCCGGCCGATCGCGTGGTAATCGAGGCCGAGTCGAAAACCACGCGCCAGGAAGCGATCCTCATCGCACGCATGCTTGCGGACCGCCCGCGACAGCCGATCGTGCTCGTCACATCGCCGACACACATGCCCCGCTCGCTCGCGGTGTTCCGCGCGGCCGGGCTCGATCCGGTGCCGTCGGTTGCGGCGTACAAGTCGGACCATTCGGTCGAGCGGCTTCGATGGGTCCCGAGCGACGTCGGGCTGATGCTGGTCGACACCGTGCTATATGACGGGGCCGCGGAGTTGTATTACCGTGCGCGCGGATGGATGGAGCACTGATCGCCTTGCCTGAGGAGTCGCGCTCCTCTTGCTGAGCGACCCGCCCATGCGAAGTTGGTCTTCCCATCTTTCAAAAGTTGTGACCGACGACATGCCGCGAAGACTGCTCTGTTCCGGTCTGTTCCTGCTCGCGGCGTTCGTTCTCTCTCGCCCCTCTTCTCGTGTTCGTGCCGGTGGGTCTCGCGCGGGTTGCGACCGACCGACGGACTCCCATCACACTGCTCGTGCTCAACGGGTTCTTCGCCGCGCCGCTCGCGGCGTGTCTGGTCGTGCCGGAACCCTATGCGGTCGATCGAGAGCTGGGACTGTTGCCGTTCGGCGTGCTGGCCGCGACCTTCGGCGTGAAGTACCTGATCGACGAGCGCGGGAACGCGTCGAGGATCGCGGGGCTGTGCCTGCTGGCGCTCGTCCCACTGCACTTCCGGTAATAATGACCCATTTTGACATCATGAATTCAAGGATTTCGGCATGAGCCCCGACAAACTCGATACGCTCGAGTGCGAGCGGCACGACGCGGACCGGCTATACAACGAGGCGCTAACCGCGTTCGATGCGGCGCTGTTCCACCCGATCGCGCCCGCCGCCGCCTCGCTCGCCGTCGATTCGACGCCACCGCCGCCGCCATCGGGCTGGCGCGCACGCGGACTCCGCAGCGTGCGGCAATGGCTCCTGCCCTGGATCGAGCGCCAGCACGCGTTCAACGCGCGCACGGCCGATGCGATTGATGCGCTGATCAGTCGGGATCGGGAGCGGGCGGCGGCCTTCGGCGGGTTTCAGTCGGCGCTGATCGTCTTTCTGCAGCGCATCAATGCCTTCATCGATACGAAAGACAAACTGCTGAGCGCAATCGCCGAGCGGCGCCTTGACGAGCACGACCGCGCGCTGCAGGCACTCCTGAAAGACACGCTGCCTGAGCTGCGGACGCAGATCGCCGTGCTCGATCGGGCCGTGGCGATGTTGAAACGCCGCATCGCCGATCCGCTCGCGGATCCGGCGGGGAAGAAAGCGACTTCGCGATCACAAGCAGAGACATCGACGACCGATCCCCGTGGCGGCTCGGGCGACGACTACAAGTACGTCGGCTTCGAAGATCAGTTCCGGGGATCCGATGAAGGCGTCGCGGCGAAGCTGGATGCGTACTTGCCGATCTTCGCCGGCGCGTCTGACGTCGTCGACCTCGGCTGCGGGCGCGGAGAGTTTCTCGCGGCGCTGGAGGCGGCGGGCGTGCGCGCGCGCGGCGTCGACCTGAATGACGGCATGGTGGCGGTTGCGCGCGAACGCGGGCTCGACGTGACGCGCAACGACGCGCTCGACTATGTCGCCGCGCTTTCCGACGCGTCCATCGGCGGCGTCATCGCCACGCAGGTCATCGAGCACATGGATCCCTCGTATCTGCTCCGGCTGCTCGACGCGTTGTCGCGGACGCTTCGGCCGCAGGCGCCGATCGTGCTCGAGACGATCAATCCCGCCTGCTGGTACGCGTTCTTCAGCAGCTACCTCCGGGATCTCACGCACGTTCGTCCGGTGCATCCCGAGACGCTGCAATACCTGCTTCGCGCCAGCGGCTTCGAACGGGTCGAGATTCGATATCGCGCGCCTGTGCCGGAACACGCGCAGCTGCAGATGCTGCACATGCCGAAAGAGATGCTCGTCTCGGCGGACCCTTTGGCGGAGGCGATCAGGCGCGGCGTCCACGTCCTCAACGGCAATACCGATCGGCTCAACGAGTTGATGTTCGGACCGATGGACTACGCGGTCGTGGGCTACCGGAGCTGATTCCCGACGAGACGTTCGACGACGCCGGTCCACGTCACGCGCGCCGCGCGCTCGAAGCCGGCTTCGCCGAGCCGACGCGCAAAGGGACGATCGTTGGCGAGACGGGCGATCGCCGCCGCGAGGGCCGCGGGGACCGGATCGGCGACGAGACCGTTGACGCCCTCCTCGACGAATTCGAGCGGCCCTCCGGCATCCGTTGTCGTGACGATCGGTTTTCGCGCGAGAAACGCCTCGAGGGTGACGTAGCCGTAATCCTCGTCGAACGGCGGATAGACCACGGCCAGCGCGTTCGCATACAGATCGACGAGCTCCCGATCGCTGACGTCTCCGGTGAACGTGACGCGATCTCGGAGATCGAGTGTCGACACGAGCGCATCGAGACGCGGCCGATCCGCCCCGTGTCCGGCGATGACCAGCCGCACCGAAGGGTCGGTCAGGGCCATCGCGCGAATGATCAGATCGACGCGCTTGTTCAGTTCAAGCCGGCCCACCGACAATGCGTAATCGCCAAACGGCCCCGGTTCGAGCGCCCCTGCGAGCGGCGGCGGGTGGTACAGGGGTTCAGCGACCAGACCGTTGTACTTCGCCAGACGGGTCGCGGGATTCCGTGCGTTGCTGAAAAGACGCTTCGACTCCGCCAGCGCCTCGGTGTCGAGCGTGATCAGCCGATCGCGCAGGCGGACGTCGCCTTCCGCATGGCTGAACTCGCTGAACGCCGTGCCGCACAATTCGTAAATGCCGCGGTACTGGTGAAACAGCCAGGTGACTTTGTTGGGATGCCGGACGAAGTAGGTCGGAAACTTGGTGGCTATCACCAGATCGACCGGCTCGTAGTTCGCCTCGGAGAGATCGACGAGCCTCCACAGGGCGACCTGCGTGAGCAGCTCGCCCTTGGGATACGGTTTGAACGGAATCGAAACTTTTTTCGCGCGATACCCCTGGCGACGCAGTTCGGCGACAAGAGCGCGCACGTGGCGCTCGGCGCCGCCGTACACAAACGGCACCTGCGCCTCACACACGAGAACGGTACGAACGGCAGACATCGATGATGATCGAGGCTGGACTATATCATCGCGCTGACGGCGATCACGCTGTGGTACCATCCGAGAAACCAGCCTCCATGGCGCCATTCTCGCGACGCGCGCTTGGCACCTGCGCGCTGTACGGCATTCTCAGCATCGTTTTCTGCCTGCCATTCGATTCCGCTCAGCATTTCGAGTATCGCCAGCTGCCGTTCTGGATGTGGCACCTCCCGCAGGTCGCGATTCTCAGCCCGGCGTCTCTGCTGAGCGCGATCGTACCGCTCTCATTGGGCATCGAGATCAACGTCGTTCTGCATTACTGGGTCGCCTTCCTCGGCATGCATCTGCTGTTGACCCGCGCGATCGGGCTGTCGTTCCTGCCGTTCGTCGTGTTCGCGGCGTCAGTCTTCACGCTGGGCGGCGCGATGGCAATGCACCTGGCGGTCGGAGACCAGACGGTTCTCCCGGTATTCTATCTGCCGCTGCTGATGTTCTTCGTGTATCGGACGGCACGGACCGGGGCGCTGCGTGACGCGTTGTTTGCCGCGGGGATCCTTGCGCTGGCCATCTACAACGGTGGCTTTCAGATTGTTCCAATGGCGCTCATGGCGGTTGGCGCGTGGGCGGCATGTGTCGCTGTGGGCGCGCGCGACTGGCGGCCGATCGCGATCGCCGTGCTGGTCGTCGTGTGCGCCGCGGCGTACGCCGGGCCAAAGCTCGCGCCGGTGGCGGAATTCGTGTCGGGCGATCAGTTCCGCCGGACACTCGAGCCGATCGACCATCCCGATCGGATGACGCCTGACATGATCTGGCGCGCGTACACCGATTCGTCGCTCGGCGCGCAATCACACGTCTCGGGGGCGCAGCGGCACGGCTGGTGGGAATACGGCAATTACATCGGCCTGCTCGCCGCGAGTGGCATCGGCCTGAGCGTCCTCTGGCCCCTTGTCGTTCCGTCGACAACACCGCAGCGATCGTTCGCCGTCATGTTGGCGCTCATGGCTGTGTGGTTCCTGGTGGTCTCGGCCGGCGAGTTTCACCCGTTTGCGCCGGCGCTCGGCCTTGCGCGTCTGCCGCTCGTGTCGTCGTTTCGCATTCCCAGCCGGTACACAATCGCCTTCGGACTGTTCGGTGCGCTCACGATCGGCGCGGCGGCGCGAGCCGCCGCCCGGCTGCTGCCAGCGACGCCGCGGCTGCAGCGCGCGGTCGCTGTCGTGTGCGCGATTGCGGTCGCGGAGCTCGTGTTCGTCAACCAGCGGCATTTCCGGAACGCGGCGTCGCAGACGCCAGTCGTGAACGAGATCCAAACCGCGGACGCCGAACGCCCGCGCGTCTGGTCCGACGGCACGGCGAAGGTCACCGACGTCGTCCCGACATTCAACGGCGCGCGGTTCTCGGTGATCGGCGGCTACGAGCCGTCGAAAGTGTTCTTGAACCAGCGATACGCGCCCGGCTGGCAGAGCTCCGCCGGAACGGTCCGTCCCGATCCACAGACGGACGGCAGGATGTTTGTGCAGGTGGCCGCCGGACAGACCGGACGCTTCTCGTTTTCTTTCGTCCCACCGGGATTGACCGCGGGCATGGTGCTGCTCTTCGTTGCAGTGGCGGTGTCGGCGCTCGTGTGGAATCGCCGGTGGTCGCCTGTCGCCTTCGAGCGCACGGCCGGCACGCGTCAAGCGGCGGAGCGGACCCAGTTCGCCGATCGCGCCGAGCGCGTCACCAAGAACGTCGTCCTGTGGTCGATGGCCGGTGCCATCATGGCCAGGGCGTTCGTGGGTGGCCCCAATCAGACGACGCTCATTGTCATCGTGATTGGCAGTTTCGCGATCGCAAGGGCCACCAGCGCGCGCTGGGAACATGCCGACGGCATCGTGCTGGCGTCGATGTACGTTGCGCCGGCTGTGTTCTCGCGCTTCTGGGTGCACGACGGAAGCGTCTATTCAATGTACCTGGCCGCGGGCCTGCTGGGCGCGATCTGGCCGCGATGGTCGCGGCGCCAGTGGAGCCTGCCAACGCCGTGGCGAGTACCGCTGGTCGGCTGGGCACTCACGGCGGCGGTCGGTTGGCCGATCATCGCGGCGCGCGAGGTCGATTTCCATCCCGAGCTGGCAGGCATTCTCGATATGCCGAATTCCACCCTCGGCATCAGCGCCCGGGGGGCAATCGCCATCGCCGCGGACGCTGCGGCAATGCTGATGCTCGGGATCGTGTGGCTCGATTGGCTGTTCGAACGGTACGCCAACGATGGACCGCGGTTCCGCCGAACCATCATCCTGCCGCTGATCGTGAGCGGCTGCATCGCGTCCGTGGTCGCCGCCTACCAACTGTTCGGCGACATGACGTTTTTGAACCCCGGCTGGGCCGAATTCCATCGCGCGAGCGCAACGATGGTGGACGCCAACGCCTTCGGCATGTCGGCCGTGCTTTGCAGCGCCGAGATGATTGCACTCGCGTTCGCGGCCCAGTCGCTGCTCCGTTCACCCGTCTCGGGCGACCACGTGCCGCGGCGGCACGGTCGACGACCTCTGGTGCTGGCCATCACCTCTGTCGCTGCGGCAGTGCTCTTGGTGGCGTTTAGACATACGGGACCGGTCCTCCGGCTTGGGTGGATCCTTCCAACGGCCTCCCTTGAATCGATTGCGGGCTTCACGAAGCAGATGCTGTGGGTCCGCGCCGGGTACGGCACGGCCGCCGTCGAAATGATCCGTTCGAATCCGTGGTTCGGCGTGGGCATCGGCTCCTTTCCGTTGATCGTCGGTGATTACCCGTTCTCGCATCTCGGAGGGCCGCTGGCGCCGGACAACGCGCAGAACTGGATTCGGCATAACCTTGCCGAACTGGGGCTGATCGGCAGCATCGGATGGATTCTCTGGACAGTCGTGCTGCTCATCGCGCTCTTCCAGCGGTCGGGCGCGTGGCGGGACCGTCGCGCCACGATCGTTGCCGGCACGTTCGTGGGAGTTGTGGTCGTTTCACAGGTCGGCATGCCAACACAGAACCTCGCCGTGGCGATCACGTTCTGGACGTTCCTCTTTTGGCACTGCTCGTATCGATGGCCGACCGCGGCCCCGCCTGGCAGGGGATTCAGCGAGTCGTGGAAATGGGCGCTGATGGGCGTATTGCTGGCAACGTTCGCCGCCGGCACGCTGCGGACGAGCCTGACGACGCTCCGGCCGCCGATGCGGGCGAGACACGCCGGATGGAACTACGACTACGGTTTCTATCTGCCCGAGCGGACCGCGGACGGTGAAGAATACCGATGGACGAAACAGAACGCCGTCGCGGTGATTCCGGCGGCGAGCCGCGCGGTGAAGCTGATCGTCTGGGCGGTGCGCGCGGACGCCCACCATCCGGTGATGGCGCGCGTCTGGCACGACGAGCAGCTCGTCATCGACACCGTCCTGCACGATAACCGGCCGGTGTCGGCAGACGCCGTCATCGACAAGAATCCGCAGTGGTTGATGATCAGGACGTATCTGGATCGCACGCTGCCCGAATCGCAGCCGGACCTCGGTCTGGCGGTTCAGTGGACGTTCGCCGGCGCTCCGACTCATGCGAGCACCTCGGTCCGATAGCGAATGAACCCGACGTTGCGTCGTTACGCCGGCGCGTTGCTGTGGACGGCAATGGATGATGCACGGCGGTCTGGCGTCACGGCCAAAGAGATCGGCGCGGTGCTCGCCGGCCTCGTCGCGCTCGCCCTGGTCGCCACGTTTCCGCTGATCCTCCATTTCACGACGTACCTGCCGAACGATCTCGGGGATCCGGTCCTGAACGCATGGATTCTCTGGTGGGACGCGACGGCCGTGCAGCACGGCTTCAGCCATGTGTGGGACGCCCCAAGCTACTTTCCGTACCTTCACACGCTCGCGTATTCCGATCATCTGTTCGGTCTCGCGGTATTCACCGCGCCCGTCCAATGGGTGACGGCGAATCCGGTGCTCGTCTACAACATCGCGTTCATTGCGTCGTACGCGAACGCTGGAATCGGGATGTACCTGCTCGCGAAGCTCCTGACGGGGCGCCGCGACACCGCGACCCTGGCGGCGCTGATGTATGCGTTCGCCGCATTTCGCGTCGCCCACTTCGCGCACGTGCAATGGCTCACGACCGGGTGGCTGCCCCTGAGCCTCTGGGCGCTTCATCGCTACTTCTCCTGCGGCGCGTGGCGCTACCTGTTCGCCAGCGGCGCCGCGTATCTGATGCAATGTCTCACGGCGAATTATTTTGCATACTTCGGGCTGCTGCCGTTGGCGGCGGCGGCGATAGCCGAAGCGTGGCATCGGCGCCCGCCGTTGTGGCGCACCCTGGCACAGACGATCGCAGTGGGCGCCCTTGTCGGGGTCACACTCGCGCCGATCGCCCTTGTGTACTATCGCGTGCGGCAGGAAAACGACTTCCGACGCACCGCCACTGAAACCGATTCGCTCAGTGCCGATCTCAGCGACTATTTCCGCGGACACAGTCAGATCTGGCTGTGGCGGCGTGCGCGCCCCGGTGGCGGCGAACACGAGCTCTTTCCTGGCGCGATCGCGCTGGGGCTGGCCGCCATTGCACTCTCGACGCGACGCGGTCGGGCGACGCCGCATATCGTCACCTACGCGACGATTGCCGTGACCGCGCTGGTGCTGTCGCTCGGACCGCATCCGGCTGCGTGGGGGCACCGGACGGCCGTTCCCGGTCCGTACCAGCTGCTGCTCGAGGTCGTGCCCGGCCTCGACGGCTTGCGTGCCGTGTCGCGTCTGGGCGTCATCGTCGTCCTCGCCGTATCGGTCCTGGCCGCGCAGGGAGCCGTTTACTTGTTCGATTGGATCGGGCCACGGAGGCAACTGACCGCGATTGTCCTCGGAATCCTCATCGTTGCCGAGTCGTGGGCGGTGCCGGTACGCGTGGCGGCGTTCGATCCCACACCCGATCCGGACGATCGGCAGGCGTACGCATTCCTGAAAACGAGCGCCGAAGGCGCGGTGTTCGAGCTGCCGATCGCCGTCACCGACGAAGAGCGGCAGATGAGATATCAATATCTGACGCTCGTGCACGGTCATCGAACGGTCAATGGGCACAGCAGCTACGATCCGCCGCTGGCGAAGTTTCTCGCGGGACGCGACTACTCGCCGTTCAACGAGCGGGAACGGTTGATTGCCGCCTTCCGTTTGATTCGAGCGATTGGCGTGCGTTACATCGTCGTGCACCGAGGGCGCTTCGAGAATCCGTCCCTCGAGGCGGCGATGATGCAACAGCTCGAAGCCGATCCAGGGCTGGTGGCGGCGCGGAACGACTTCGGCCGGACCGTGGTGTTCACACTGAACTCCGACGACCAGCGGCCGGACGACGCAGCACGCTGGCGCCCCGTCTCCGCCGGGACGATGCACGTGCGCGCGTCGCATTCGCCGGACAGAGTCCCGCTGATGTTCGACGGGGATCGCGATACGCGTTGGCTCAGCGCCGGTCCGCAAACCGGCAGCGAATGGATCGAGATCGAGTTCGACGCACCGCGAGATATCGCCCGCCTGCGCATGCAGACGGCGGAGCGCAGCTTTGGCGACTATCCGCGCGAGCTGGCGGTGGAAGCCGTGGAACCGGATGGTACTCAGACGCTGTTTCGCGGATCGGTGCTGCCGCAGTTCGGTCGAGGATTCGTCGTCGACCACGCCTATCCAAACATCGACGTGCTGCTGCCGGTCAATCACGCGCGGATGATTCGTCTGCGGCAGCTGGGCCGCACCGACGAGCTGTTCTGGACGATTCACGAATTGCAGCTGTGGGAGCGCGGACGTGGCACAGATTGACGTCGCGGTAATCGGCGCCGGCGTCAGCAGCCTCGCCGCGGCGGCGCCATCGCGCAGCGCGGACACTCGGCGTGCGTACTCGAACGGCATCCGCGTCTGGCCTCGACACGAGCTCGCACAACAGCGGTGTCATCCACGCCGGGCTCTACTATCCCGCCGGCACGCTGAAGGCGCGACTCTGCGTCGAAGGCGCGCGTCTGATGTACGAGTTCTACGGCATCCACGGCGTGCGCACGCACGCTGCGGTAAGCTCGCGGTCGCGCAGGGCGGCACCGATCAGGCGACGCTGGAGGAGCTGCGGCTGCGCGCCACGGACACGTCGTGAACCTGTTCGTGTTCCTGATGTTCCTCTCGCCGATTGGATTCAAACCCGATATGATGCCGCTCATTTCGTTCCACCGGACCTGACGAAATCCGTATATGCTTTTGCCGAAACCATTCTCCTTTCGTGAGGCCTCCATGCCGTTTTCAGATCGTCGCCTCTTGGCTGCAACGGCCCTGTTACTGGTCGCCGTTGCCTGTTCGAAAAACACGAACACCAGTCCGACGACGCCCGGAACGTCGTGTACGGTGACGACCGGTACAATCAGCAGTTCGTCGTTCGGTGCGCCGGGTGGAACCGGGTCCGTGCCCGTGACGGCCGGGACCGGGTGCACGTGGACGGCGACGAGCAGCGCGACCTTCGTCACAATTTCTGCAGGTACATCCGGCAGCGGCAACGGCACGGTAACATTTACGGTCGCGGCAAACACTGGCGCCGCACGAACGGCGACGCTGACGGTTGCGGGCACGACGTTTACGGTCACTCAGAGCGCTGCCGCGCCGCTGCCGCCGGGCACCCTCTCGGCTCCGACGGCGAGCTCGCCGGTCGGAGGCCAAACCGTGACCGCGACGCGCCCGGATCTGGTGGTCACCAACGCCATCGCAAGCGGCAACGTGGGAACGGTGACCTACCGATTCGAAATCTCTGACCTCAACACGTTCCCGAACGATCCCGTTCGCACGTTCACCGCGGACGGCATCGCCCAGGGCGCTGGCACAACGAGCTGGACCGTCAATCGCGATCTCGGCCCGGACGTCCTGTGGTACTGGCACGCGCGCGCGACCGACGGTGCGACGACGAGCGCCTACTCGCCGACCGAAACGTTCAGAACACCGACTTCGTGTCGCTACTCGATTTCGCCGACGAACCTGAGCATCAACAGCACGAGCGCCACGTCGACAATCGTCGTCACGACGAACAGCGGGTGCGCGTGGACCGCGAGCACCACCTCGCCATTCATCACGATCCTCACGGGCGCGAGCGGAATCGGCAGCGGCAGCGTGTTCATCGCGATTCCCGACAACCCCGGCCCATCGAGGACTGGCACGGTGACGATTGCCGGGCAGACGTTTACCGTCACCCAGGCCGGCGCTTCCGCCTCCGCGGGATTCCAATTGACCGATCCGGGGACGAGCGGGTCCTCACCGACGACCGAATGCCGAATCCGCAGCTCGACACCGCTGCCGGCACCGCCCGCGCCGACGACATGCACGCTCCAATCGACTTCGATCCCGCTCGGCACGGCTTCCATCGTCAATTATGCGTGGGTCGTCCAGTACACCTACGTGACGGGAAAGACGCTCACGCAGAGCGGCTCGAGCCCAACGTTCTCGTTCACCGATACCTGTGGACAGGCCACGAGCACCGACGACGGCATTTCGCAGCCACTGTCGGTGATGCTGACGGTCACCGACAACAACGGTGCTACGGCAACAGCGACGTCAGGCACCGGCAATCAGCCGCCGCTCTTTATCCGACTGTTCACCTGCGGATTGTAAGCTGCGCGTTAGACGATGTCTGACGTTGAGCCGGTAACAGTTACGACTTTGTCGAGCGTCTGGTAACTTGTGGCGGGTGCGGAGACGGTCATTGAGCCGGCGGAAATTCCTGAGATCGAATACTTGCCCGTGGAGTCCGTCGTCGTGGATAGTCCGGCGTTGGTACCGGTCGTGATCGACATTCGGATACCAGGCAGGATACCGCCGGACGTTCCGTCCGTCACCGTGCCACTCAGCGTATAGATCAAGACGACCGGTTGTGGAACCGTCAGACGAACGCTCCCGTTGACGTTCTGATACGTGGCTGTGATGTCGACCGTTCCAGCCTGCAGCGCCGTCACCAGCCCGCTATTCACCGTCGCGACAACCTGATTCAACGACTGCCAGGTTGCCTGGCTCGTCACATTTTTGTGTTGTGCTGTTCGACAACGTCGCCGTGGCCGTCAACTGGGAACTCTAGCCCGCTGGCGGCGCGGAGCCCGTGACCGAGACCGACGACACGGTCGGTGTCGCTGCTGGTGTCGGCGGCGTCGGGGTTGTCGGTGTCGAAGTGTTGGAACCTTCTTTGTCCTACGCCATCGCAGTCTCGATATGACCGCGTACTACGCCAAGGTCGATATCGCGTTACTGAAACAGGTGACCCGGCCTTGGCCGAGGGTACGCTCATGAGGCAAGCCGTTGACCGGTACCTCGCGATGCGGACGCCGCCGGCTTGACCTCGTGAACGCGGCGTATCTGTTGCGCAGTTCGCGCGTGCGGCCGCCGAGCGGGGCGAGACCCACGTGGGGGCGGCGAGGACGTCGGCCCTCTTCGTGCTTTCGCTCATTGCGTCGCAGGCGGCCGGCGATCTGAAGCTCGTCGACCCGGTCACCAGGCCGGACGGCCAGATCTCGTTCACAATTCTCGAGGGTCGACGCAGGGCGCGGTGCGTCCGCTGGGAGCGCGGCGACGTGCGCGGCCGATCCATTGCGCGCAGCCGCACGTCGCCAGCGCGCACGTGATCGGCAGCACGTGAACCGAGAAGCGGCCGGCATACACCCATCCACGGGTGATGAACGCGCCGGCAATGGAGGCGAAGAAGAAGAGCACAGCCACTGCCGGCAGCTCGCGTAAGCGAGGCGCGCCGATGACGCTCAACATTGCAATGAGCGCCCCGCCGAGAACCGGCAGCGCATAGACATCGAAGCGCGGTGGATCGTTGACTGTCAAGACGAGCATCACGTTGTATATGAGCCCCTCGACGTACGCCTTGAGCGCCATGCCAGGCTGCCAGATGGCGACGATGTAGCGCTGCGTGCCGTAGAACACGCTGAACACGCCGGTGAAGTGGTAGGTGCGCCACGCAAAGAACAGCAGGCCGAGGGCGATCACACCGCCGACGCCGAACACCGTGCGCCACGACACGCGCCGCCACCACGCGGCCGGTCGGACGATCGTGCACAGAGGCAGACTGAGCGGCAACGCAAACAATGCGACGCCCACGGCCATGATGCCGTTGTTGAGGCGGGTGTAGAACCCGAGCGTGGCCAGCACGCCTGCGGCGATCGCGGCGATCGTGCCGCGCCCGCGGCTCCGGATCGCGTACAACGCGGCCATGCTCATCAGCCCGGCCGATGAAATCTCGCTCAGACCGTAGCCAATCAAATAGCGGGCGGTCCCAAGCGCAAACACCGCAAGCGGCATGGCAGTGGCGACGAGGCCCCAGCGGAAACCGGCGAACGGCCGCGTGATGCGGAAGCTGAGCAGCGCGCCGGCCAGCAGACACATTCCGTCCCAGAATCGCTCCCCGACGCTCGAATCGCCGAACACGGCATGGAGCAGCCCGCTGATCCATCGGTAGAAGGGCTGGAAATAGAACACCTGCGATCCGCCTTCGAGCCAGTAACCCTGCATGACGATGCGATAGCCGAATCGTTGGTACATCCAGTAGTCGTCGCCGGACGTATAAATCCGGAAGCGACCGATCGATGGAATGCCGCCCACCAGTACGAACGTGAGCCACGGGATGCCAATCAGCGCGCACGCGCCGCAGATGTTGCGCAGCCGCGGCGGCACCGGCACGAGCACGGCGGCTCCGAGCGCGGCAATCGCCCATCGGGACAGGACGGGATTGTCGAAGTATGTGAGTAATCCGATCAGCATCGACATGCCGGTCATCCACGCGAGCACCGGCATGTCGCCGATGCGAGCGATCGCGGAGGCGGCCCATAACGACAGCAGCGAGAGCACCGCGAGCGTCGGAATCCACCGGATCCAGGGGCGCACGGCGAGATCGATCGGCGACGGCCGGCGCACCGTCGCGGTCGCGCGCTGCCACAAATCCAGCCCATTCCACCGGGCGATGAGCGCCCAATCGTTGCCGGTCAGCACCGCGTCGATGGCGATGTAATGCCTGCCCGGCCCGACCGATGCGGCCGGTGACACGCCGGTCAGCCGCCGCCCGTCGACACTCGCCCAGCCGCCGACGCCTGGAGCGCCTTCGAATTGCAGAACGCCCGCGCTCGGCGCGCTCACATATCCGTGGACGCGCATCGCGACGGTCGCCGCCGGCGGCCGGTCGACGGGCTCTGGCCAACTGTCATTGGGCGGCGGCAAGTTGAAGAACCACGCGGGGAACTCGGAGAGCTCCCTGTAGGACCGCGTCATGATCGCCGAACATGCCGGATCCGGAGCGCGCCAGTCCGCACGCAGATCCCATGCGTGGGGCGCACGACCGGCATCCTTGGCGAAGGGACGTGCCGGCTCGAACGTGACGCACCAACCGTCCTGTACGAAAAGCAGAGTGGAGCAGATTTTCCAGGCGACCAGCACGAGGATGCAGGCGTGCGCGCGCGTGGTCCGGAGGAATCGGGGATGAAACCACCACAGCGCGGGAAAAACGAGGCCGATGAGCGCCGCCTCCGCGAGACCATCCAGCGGCACACCGTCGAACGGCCCGCTGATGCGGTCGGGCCAGAGGATCGCCACCGCGGCCATCAGACCCCACAACCACGTCATTGCGGCTTCGCGGTCCCCTGAGTGCCCGAGCGCCGCAGCGTGTTCATGATTTGACCGCCGAAATGCGTGATCACAGTGTTCGGATGGTACATGACTTTCCAGGCTGTCAGCTTCATTCGCCAGCAGCAGCCCGTGTCTTCGCCGTACAGGTGGTCCTCTTGGTCGAGGCCGTTAGCATGTCGGAGCGGCCGTGATTCCGGGCGAACGCTTCGCGCGGCAACGTTCCATGGAACGCTGTGGGCGAAAGCCAATGTGGCAGCGGATGAAGCAAGTTTTCGCCAGTTGGGCTTTAGAAGCTGTCTTAGCGGCCGCACGGCGGCCGCCTGGAAACGAAGATTCGCTCGCCGACGGAGCGTCGCGCGGCGGTTTGACGCGAAGCTTTGTTACTTTCTAAGGAGTTCGTATCTTTGACGTTCGGCGCAATCTGGCACGCTCGGGCACCACACCACCGTGGGAACGGCGCGCGCGCTGCGGCCTGGCGCGAATCGACGTGATAGAGTATTTCGCTCATGGCGCCTGGCACGCACCCGGTTACGCACGCGATTCCGCTGCATCGGACGCCTTTCGAAGACGCTGACAGCGACCTCGTCGGCAAGGCCTTGAAGAGCGGCCTGCTCGTCGGCGACGGCGCGGCAAGCCATGTGCTGGCGGCCGCCGCCAGGCGCACGCTCGGGTGCAGCCACGCCTTCACGACGCCCTCGTGCACCCACGCGCTCGAGTTGATGATGCGGGCACTGCCGCTGGAACCGGGCGACGAGGTGATCTGCCCGTCGTTCACGTTCGTTTCGGCGGCGAACGCCGTCATGCTGGCGGGCGGACGCGTCGTCTTTGCCGAGGTGGAGCCCGACACGTTGAACCTCGATCCGACCGACGCGGCGTCGAGGATCACCGGGCGGACGCGGGCGCTCATCACGGGGCACTACGCGGGCGTGGCCTTCGGCCTGGAGGAACTGGAGCGGCTCGCCGAGGCGCACGGCTGTGCATTTCTCGAGGACGCCGCGCACGCGCTCGGCGGCCGGTTCAACGACCAGCCGCTCGGAACGCTGGGCGCCGCCGGCGCGTTCTCCTTCCACGGCACGAAGAACGTCGTGTCCGGGGAAGGCGGGATGTTCGTGACGAGCGACCCCGAGATGGCGGACCGCGCCGAAATCATCCGTGAGAAGGGCACCGATCGGTCGCGGTTCACGCGTGACGAGATCGATCGCTACACGTGGCAGGAGATCGGCAGCTCGTATCTGATGAGCGATCTGCTCGCCACGCTCGTGCTGTCGCAATGGCAGCGGCTGGAGGCGATCACCGCCGCCCGGCGCGCGCGGTTCGAGACTTACCAGGCCGCCTTCGAGCCGTTGGCCGCGGCAGGAGCAGTAACCCGGCCGACCGTGCCCGCCGGCTGCGAGCCGGCGTACCACATCTACTATGTGCTGGCCGAGACTGTCGGCGCGCGCAACGAGCTCGCGTCGTTCCTGCGGCAGCGGGGTATCGAGGCGTCGTCCCACTACGTGCCACTGCACCTGTCGCCGTTCGCGCAGCGCGCGCTGCACACAAGGCCGGGCATGTTCCCCGTCACCGAATCGGTGGCCGACCGGTTGTTGCGCCTCCCGCTCTATCCCTTTCTCTCGCGCGACGATCAGCAATCGGTCGTCGACGCCGTGTTTGCCTTCTTCGGCCGGCGTGCCTGATGTTCGCGGAACGGCCGGCCGGGATCATGCGGTGTCGGGCAGGGCAGGTGCTGGTGGGTCGTGCCGTACGGCCCGGTCGACGAGCTCGATCCCGGCGTGCTCGACGAATCCGCCGCGGCATTTGCGCGGCCGCAGGTCGTGACGGCGGGATCGACATGACGATCGTGGCGGTCGACCACAAGTTCCGCGTCGCGCGACAGGCGGCGGAGCGGCTGCGCAACGCGGGCGTCGACTGCGGCCTGGTCAACCTGCGATACCTGAAACCGCTGCCTGAGCACGCGCTCGCGGAGATCCTGTCGACGATCCCCCGCGTTGTCACGCTCGAGGAAGGCGTCCTCGACGGCGGAGTGGGCAGCGCGATCGCCACGGGCCTCAGATCACCAGCTCACGTGCGAAGTGCTTCGCCTCGGCTTGTCGCGCACGTTCGTGAGCCGGGATCGCAGGACGAGTTGTGCCGGATCCACGGCCTCGACGTCGACGATTTGGAATTCGTGACGCATTCCAAATTCCAAATTCCAAATTCCGAATTTCACGGGCACTTGGTTCAAGGGCCCGTGACGGGCTCGCCGACCTGCACGCCCAGCACGCGCACATCCGAGCGTCCGCCGAACAGCGCGGCCGGTGACCACGTCGGCTCGGTGATGATGTCGATCCGCTGAAATGCCTCATCCTCCGGCAGGAGCGGGAGTCGCATCCGCACGTTGACCCATTCGTCGTTCGGGAGCCGGAGGCGATGGAAGACGCGGCCGCCGATGGCGATCGACACGTCGGTCGGCGCCAGATTCGAACCGACGTGGATCGCGCGCACCGGCAGATGGAGCTCGCGCGCGTTCAACGGGATGAAGAAGGTTGCGCGGCGGCTCGTCCACCGGAAGCGCTGCCCATCTTCCTGCTCCCAGTCGTAGAAGCCGAAGCTGAACCGGCCGAAGTCGATCGTCGCCATCTGCCGTTTCGCGCGAACCGGCACCGAAACCGCGAGCACGGCGATGACGGCACCGACAAGGACGTGGGCACCCCTAAAGGGGCGCCCTACGATCGATAAAGGGAGCCCTACGATCGATAAGGGGCGCCCTGCGATCAATAAGGGGCGCCCTGCGATCGATAAAGGGAGCCCTGCGATCGATAAGCGGCGCCCTGCGATCGAAGCTGCGCGCGACGGGACATCCGGTGACGCGAGCGGCGGCTGCGCGTTGCCGTCCGCGCGCGCCAGCGCCACGCCGAGCAGCATCCAGAATGGGTACGCCACCTCCGCGACGAGCATCGGATGGCTCGTCATCCACGTCGCGACGAACGCGCCAAGGCCCGCAAGCGCTCCGACGAGCAGCCGGTCGCCGGGATCGGCGCCGGCGCCGCGAACGATGCGAATCGCGGCCACCGCCAGGAGCCAGACGAACGCCGCCAGCCCCGCCAGGCCGAGCTCGCCGCCGATCTGAAGGAAATTGTTGTGCGCGTTCTCGTGAAAGTAGAACCAGTAGATGGACGGGGGCATGAACCGGCCCGACATCTCGAAGTACCGCCCGACGCCGACGCCGAAGATCGGCGCGCTCGCCATCATGCGGAGGCCGGTGACCATGAAGTCGGCGCGCATGCTGAGCATCCGCGACGTCGACCGGGCAGGTGACGGCCGCGGATCGAGGCCGATCGCCAGCGCGGCGAGCAGCAGGGCGCCGGCCACGATCGCGCCGGCCATCGCCCCCTTCGGCGCGCGCGCGAGCCACAGCCGCCTGGCAGTCCCGAGGACGGCGGACTTCCGCCACGGACCGCTGACCGTCATCGCGACGACCCCGAGCGTGCCGATGACCGCCAGCACGGCCATGCGCGACCCGGTGATCCACATCGCGCTCAATATCAGCGCCGCGGCGGACAGCCACAGGCCGTGCCCTAGCGCCAGCCGCCTCGGCGCGCGCGGGTGGCGCCGATTCGCGGCGAAGGCGAGCGCCACCCACGCGGTCATCGCGAAGAAGGAGCCGGCGGCGTTCGCGTCGGCGACGTGCACGGTCATCCGGCTGAAGGCAAGGCGCCAGAAGAACTCGCGCACCGACGCCGCCTCGAGCGCCGTCGTGACGAACGTCTTGAGGGTCAGCGCCGCAGCAAGCGCGCCCGCGAGCCCGATGGCGGCAAACAACTGCGCCGGCCGCGCCACGCCGTCGCGCGCGTGCCGCGCGACAAGGAACGCGAGGCCGATTCCTTCGAGGAGCAGCGCGGCGTCGGCGACACCGGCGAAGGATCCTGGCGGTCCGACGAGGTAGTCGCGCGTGAGGAACACAAGAACGTCTCGAAGGAACGGCCAGGGCGCATGCGTGCCGGCCTGCATCACCTGCAGCATGACGGCGGCCGAGGCGCACGTCACGGCGGAGAACACGCCGGCGGCCGGGCCGAGGGCGGGCCGCTGGCCCTCGAGCGGCGTGCGGGGCGGCCGCGCCGCGGCGATGATCGCGCCCGACAGCACCACAAGCACGAGCGCCTCCGCAGAGCGCACCGGCGGAGCATCGAAGGCCACGAACAGCCATGAAGCGAACGGGACGATGACGATCACGGCCGTGATGGCCCAGTCGGGCCTCGCGATCGCCGTGACCCAGAGGGCCACCAGCAGGATGCGGAACCCGAGGGGAATGGCCGGCGTGCTGAGCGCGGAAAGGAGTGGGATCAGAAGGGCGATCCCGCCGAGCCGGCGGGTCACGGCTCGCGGCCTTCGACCAGACCGGGCCCGGCCCTTCGACTCACCGCTCATCCTGAGCCTGTCGAAGGGTGAGCGTCCCGCTCAGGACAGGCCTTTTCGAGCGCCTGCTGGATCGCGAGCATCTGCCGGTGGAGCGCATCCATCCGCGCGTCGAGATCGGACACCCGCAGCTCGTGGCGCCGATCGCGCGTCAGCATCGTCTCGGACCGCTTCATCGTTTCGTCGGCGACGGCGTCGATCGCGCCGGACAGTCCGCGCAGCAACCCCGCCACGTCGCGATCGCGCGTGTCGACGTACGGCGTGATCTGCTGGAGGAACACCACGAGCAGGCTCTCAAAGCGGACCAGCTCGCCAATCGTGTCGCGCAGCACGGTCAGCGTGCTGGCAATCGACTCGCGCGTCTCGCGCGCCGGCGGCACGCTGCGGTTGACGTGATCGACGACGGCGGCATTGAACGCCTGCTGCTGATCGAACAGCGGCGCGACGCTGCGGCGCACCGCGGAGACGAAGCGGCCGCGCCACCCGCGGCCGGGGCGCGGCACGTCGATCTTCCAGAGTGTGTTGAGCGGCGTGATCTGGTGTTCGTCCGGTCCGGGCGGCGGCTGCGGGAAGTCGGGCGGGAGCTGCTGGACGGCGCGATCGAGACGCGTGAGCGCCTCGTTGTACTCGCGGTCGGCGGCGGCCCGTTCGGCCTTCAGCGCCGCGAGATCGTCCGGGCTGTTCGGCATCGTTTACCGGCCGACCAACCCTTCGACCGGGCTGCTGGCGTTCGCGTACATTTTGCGCGGGATGCGCCCCGCGAGAAACGCAAGGCGTCCGGCGCGGACGGCCAGCTTCATCGCTTCGGCCATCGCGACCGGATCCTGCGCGCCGGCAATGGCGGTGTTCATCAGCACGCCGTCGGCGCCCAGCTCCATCGCCAGCGCCGCGTCCGACGCCGTGCCGACGCCGGCGTCGACGATGAGCGGCACGCGCGCGCACTCGCGGATGATGCGCAGGTTGTTGGCGTTCTGGATCCCCAGCCCCGATCCGATCGGCGCGCCCAGCGGCATGATCGCGGCGGCGCCCGCGTCCTCCAGCTTGCGGCAGACGATGGGATCGTCGGTCGTATATGGCAGCACGACGAATCCTTCGGGCACGAGGAGGCGCGTCGCTTCGATCAGCGCCTCGTTGTCGGGGAACAACGTGCGCTCGTCGCCGATCACCTCGAGCTTCACCCAGTTCGAGAGGCCGGCCTCGCGCCCGAGACGTGCCGTGCGCACGGCCTCGTCGGCGGTATGGCAGCCGGCCGTGTTGGGCAGGAGGAAGTACTTCGACGTGTCGATGTAATCGAGAAGCGATTCCTTCGAGCGGTCCGAGATATTCACCCGCCGCACGGCGACGGTGATCATCTGGGCGCCGGACGCGTCGTGCGCCTGGACCATGACCGCCGGCGACGAATACTTGCCGGTGCCGACGATCAGCCGCGACGAGAACGTTTTATCCGCGATTGTAAACAGGTCCACCGTTAACGCCCTCAGCCCTACTGAGCCCTCAGCCCTCTTGGACCCCGCCGCCGACGAAGTTGACGATCTCGATTTCGTCTCCGTCACGCACCATCGTCACGTCGAACGCGTCACGCTTGAGCACGACCAGGTTGTGCTCCACCGCGACACGGCGCCCGTCGATCTCGAGGCGCGCCAGCAGCTCGTTCACCGTCAGGGGGCCGGCGACCTCGTGCGCGTCGCCGTTCAAGGTAATCTGCAATTTCCGAAGCCCATTCTAGCAGCCCGCGGTGGAAATCCGCCTGCATTCGGGGCCCCCAGCGCGGCTGCCGCGCTGGGGACCCCGTTCGGCCGGCGCTGCATCCCTCCTCCACCCCAACGCGGCTGCGATCAGATGCCGGTAAGCGAGCGGCCCGTGGTGGAAGTCCGCCGTCGCACCGAAGGCGGCGATGCGCCCGGCTGGGGCCCCCAGCGTGGCTGCCACGCTGGGGACCCCTGGCAAGGCGCGACGACCGTGTGAAGGAATCACGTACAACGCAGAAACCGCGGAACCCGCAGAGAAAAATGCTCAATTCACAGACTCTAAAGCCTGAACAGGACGCCGGAGGTTCGCTCTTGAAAACAGCTGACTCCTGATCTCGCGATCTCCTGTGGAGCCTGCTGAACAGATTTAAGGCCGTCCCCGCGACCGTTTCGTATCAAGATGCACATCATGGCTCTCGACCGCTCCGCCGTTGTCGCGCGATATCGCCGGAATCGCGCGCGCTCGCGCGCGCTGTTCGACCTCCTCGCCGAGGACGCGTACTACAGTCAGCCTATCGCGCTGCGCCATCCGATCGTGTTCTATGAGGGTCATTTGCCGGGCTTCAGCTTCAACACGCTGGTGAAAAAAAGCCTCGGGCTGGCGAACGCCGACGAGAGGCTCGAAGCGCTGTTCGCGAGAGGAATCGATCCGCACGAGAGCGCGGTTGGAGGGGCAGGACTGCCGGGAGAGGCGGAAAAGGCAGGAGGCGCGTGGCCGTCTCGCGACGTCGTCCACCAGTTCGCGGAGGAAGCCGATCGTCGGGTGATCGACGCGCTTCTGCACGCCGAGATCGAACAGCCGGGCCATCCGTTGCTCGATCGCGCGGAGGCGGTGTTCAGCATCCTCGAGCACGAGGCGATGCATCAGGAGACGCAGCTCTATATGTGGCATCGCCTGCCGTTTGCGCAGAAGCGCCGGCCGGCGGAGTACCAGCCGCGTGTGAACGGGTTGTCCCCTGCGGACGACTGGGTCGAGATTCCCGCCGGGTGCGCGACGCTTGGCGTGGAGCGCGGGTCGATTGCCTTCGGATGGGACAACGAGCTCCCGGCGCTCAGCGCCGAGGTCCCTGCGTTCTCGATCGGGCGCCACGATGTGACCAACGAGCGGTTCCTCGAGTTCGTCGACGCCGGCGGCTACCGTGACGCGGCGTGGTGGCAGCCCGAAGACTGGGAGTGGATCCAGCGGGACGGGGTGGCGCATCCGCTGTTCTGGGAGCGAGACGGCGACCGCGGCAGCCGATGGTACTGGCGCGGCATGTTCGACCTGATTCCGCTGCCGCTCGCGTGGCCGGTCTACGTGAGCCACGCGGAGGCGTCGGCCTACGCGCGATGGCGTGGCGGGCGGCTGCCGACTGAAGCGGAATTCCAACGGGCCGCGTTCGGATCGCCGCATGGGGATGCCACCGGGCGTGCGCATCCGTGGGGGAATGCGGAGCCGACCGAGGCGCACGGCGCCTTTGATTTTTCATGCTGGGATCCAGAAGCCGCCGGCAGCCATCCAAAGGGTGCGAGCGCGTGGGGCGTCGAGGACCTGGTTGGCAACGGCTGGGAGTGGACGAGCACGACGTTCGGGCCGTTTCCCGGGTTCCGCGCCATGGCGTCGTATCCGGAATACTCCGCCGATTTCTTCGACGGTGAGCACTTCGTCATGAAAGGAGCGTCGACGGCGACGGCGCGGGAGCTGCTGCGGCCGACATTCCGCAACTGGTTCCGCCCGCGCTATCCGTACGTGTATGCGACCTTCCGTTGTGCCCGATAGCACGACCGGCCGCTCCGCGGCCGGCTCGTTCGCCGGCGACGTCAAGTACTACCTCACGCAGACGCCGAGGCAGCTGCCGTCGCGCTATTTATACGACGCGCTCGGGTCGGCGCTGTTCGAAGCCATCTGCGAGCTGCCGTGGTATGGAATCACGCGCGCGGAGGGGCGCCTCCTCGCGAGTCGAGGCCGCGAGATCCTCGCCCGCGTCGATCCGCTGTCGACGCTCATCGAGCTCGGTCCCGGCAGCGGTGAGAAGCTGGCCACGCTGATCAAATCCGGAGCCGGCGAATCTCATCACCGGTCCGTTGACCTCAGTGCATCCCTGATCCGCCGGCGAGCTGCTTCACCAGCTCGCCGATGACGCTCTTCGCATCCCCGAAGAGCATCCACGTGCGATCCGAGAAGTACAGCTCGTTGTCGATGCCGGCAAATCCCGGGTTCTTGCTCCGTTTGATTGCGAACACCGCGCGCGCTTTGTCGGCGTCGATGATCGGCATCCCGTAAATCGGGCTGCTCTTGTCCGTGCGCGCCGCGGGATTGACGACGTCGTTGGCGCCGACGACGAGCGCGACGTCGACCTGGGGCATGTCGGGATTGATCTCGTCCATCTCCACGAGGTCGGTGTACGGAATGTCGGCTTCGGCGAGCAGCACGTTCATGTGGCCGGGCATCCGTCCCGCGACGGGGTGAATCGCGAACTTCACCGTGATGCCACGCTTCTTCAACTGATCGTACAACTCGCGCACCTTGTGCTGCGCCTGCGCGACGGCCATCCCATAGCCCGGAATGAGGACGACGAGGCTCGCCTGCTCGAGGACCTGCGCGGCGCCCTCTGGCGTCTCCGACTTGTAGACGTTCTCCGCCCCGGCGCCCTTCGCCTGCTGCACCTGACCGAACGCCCCGAACAGCACGTTCGTGAACGAGCGGTTCATCGCCTTGCACATGATGATGGCGAGGATGAGACCGCTCGATCCGTCGAGGGCGCCCGCCGTGATCAGGAGCTTGTTGTCCAACGCAAAGCCCATCGCGACCGCGGAGAGTCCGGCGTATGAATTCAGAATCGCGATGACCGTCGGCATGTCCGCGCCGCCGATCGGGATGATCAGCAGCACGCCGAAGAGCAACGCCAGCCCGATGATCACCGGAAACAGCAGGGGTGCCCACGGTGCCGTCGGATGGAGGGTAATCGCCGCCGCCAGTGCCAGCGCGAGACCGAACAGCGACAGGTTCGTCACGTTCTGCCCCGGATACGTGACCGGCCGCTGCGGCACCCACGTCACCTCCTGCAGCTTGCCGGCGGCCATCAAGCTGCCGGTGAGCGTCAGGTACCCGAGGAGGATCTCCGCGATCAGCGCAACCATCCGGAAGGTCGTGAGATGTTCGGGCCCTTCAGACACTCCCAGGTAATACTCGGCCGTGCCGACCAGTCCTGCCGCGGCGCCGCCGAACGCGTGGGACAGCGCCGTCCGCTGCGGCACGGCGGTCAGCGGCACTCTCGAGAGCGGCACGCCGACGACGAAGCCGGCGAGGATCGCGAGCACAATCCACACGTGATGCGTGACGGTCGGCTGCGCCCAGGTGAAAATGACGGCGATGGTCGTGGCTGCGACACCCGCGTATACGCCTTTGCGAGCGGTGGGCGGCGTGTTCATCCAGTGCAGCGCGAAGATGAACAGCGCCGACGCGACGAGATACGCGAGCTGGGTGACGCCGACGATCACGAGTGGCCCCCGTCGCCACGCTTGTCGGTCTTGAACATCTTCAGCATCCGATCCGTGATCAGAAAGCCGCTGACGATGTTCGTCATCGACGCGAAGAGCGCGATGGCGCCGAGAACACGGATCCGAAGCGGGTACTCGCCGCCGGTGACGAGGATGGCACCGACGACGGCGATGGCCGAGATCGCGTTCGTGATCGACATCAGCGGCGTATGCAGCAGGCGCGACACGCGGCGGATGACGCCCATGCCGATGAACGACGCCAGGACGAACACATAGAGAGTGGGCCAGAAATCAGTCACTTCTTAGTCCCTCGCGGAGGGGCACGGCTCGAAAGCCTTCGCGCGACATTCGACGTCGTAGCGCGAGCCTTCAGGTGAGCGATCCGACGGTGGTCACAAGCCTGCCTGTTGAAGCGCCTCGCGCGTTCGCGCGTGCTTCACTTCCCCGTCGTGCGTGATGAGCGCGCCCTGTTGAATGTCGTCGTTGAAGTCGAGCTGAAACGCCTTGTCTTTGGTGAACGCCTGGATGAACGCCGTCAGATTCCGTGAGAACAACAGGCTCGCGTGATACGGCATCGTCGCCGGCAGATTCAGCGGCGCCATGATGGCCACCCCACCGACGTAGACCGTTTCTCCCGGTGTCGACAGCTCACAATTGCCGCCACCGTCCGCGCCGAGATCCACGATGACCGATCCCGGCTTCATGGTCTTCACAGTATCGCCGCTGATCAACCGTGGCGCGAAGACGCCGCCGATCAATGCCGTTGTGATCACCACATCCGACTGCGCGCACTCCTGCGCCAGCAGCTCGCTCTGGCGGCGGCGATCGTCATCCGACAGCTCTTTGGCATAACCACCGCCGGCCGCGGCGCTCTCTTTCAGCTCGATGCCCACGTACTTGGCGCCGACGCTTTCGATCTGCTCCTTGACCTCCGGACGGACGTCGGTCGCGACGACGTTGGCGCCCAGCCGGCGCGCGGTCGCGATCGCCTGGAGACCGGCCACACCAGCGCCGATCACGAACACTTTGGCGGGCCTGACCATCCCGGCCGCCGTCATCAACATCGGAAAGTACTTGGGGAGCTCCACCGCAGCCAGCAGCACACCTTTGTACCCGCCAATGTTGGCCATCGACGAGAGCGTGTCCATCGCCTGGGCGCGAGTCGTGCGCGGGATCGCGTCGGTCGAAAAGGCGGTGATCTTGCGCGCCGCGAGCGCACGAACGGCCTCGAGATTCCGCAGCGGCATGAGCGAGCCGAGATAGATCGTCCCCGGCCGCATCCACCCCGCCTCGTCGCGCCCAGCGGCGGCCGGGGCCGTCACCTTCAGCACGAGATCGCCGGAGCCAAGAAGCGCTGCGGGATCCGGTGCGACGCTCACGCCGAGATCCCGGTACTCGGCGTCCAAGAAGCCGGCGGCCTCGCCGGCGCTGCCCTCTATCGCGATGTCATACCCGGCCTGCATGAGTTTCTTACACGACTCGGGGACGAGAGCCACACGCCGCTCGCCCGCAGAGGTTTCTTTGGGGACTGCGATACGCATTCGGCCTCTTCGTTGGGCCGGCTAAGTCCGGCCCCTGCCAATCACTCCGATTGACACCATCCCGGCTGACACCCGTGTGATGGAGACCGTGAAGACCGGCGAGCGTCCTCGGGCCGCCAGGTCTCTTCGATTGGAGGGGAGCTTGGAGCCAGAGACCACGAACACGCGCTCGATCTTCGACAGCGGATCGCGAGCGGCCAGTCGACGGTCGATGTCAATCATCTGAATGATTCAATGTCATAGCGGGTGATTGTAACCGGTGTGGACGTGGCGCGGGCCCGCGGACGTCGCGCGAGCCTTCAGCCGAGCGTGTAAGGCTGCGGCTCGAGTAACCGATCGAGCGGGAACCCCGCCGATGCAATCTCGCCGTCGAGCGACCGCCCCTCGACGAGCTCCATCGTCAGGAAATGCACGCCATCGGCTTCTTCCACCGAATAGATCATGACGATAAGTCTCGGCGGTGTTCGCCGGGTGGCGTCGCTGACCATTCGCGAGAAACGCCGCGTTCGGCTCGGTAGGCCTTTCGCTCTCACACGCTACAATGAGCGCGTGTCTGGAGTGAGCATTTCGTCATGAAAGGGGCGTCGACGGCGACCGCGCGGGAGCTGCTGCGGCCGACATTCCGCAACTGGTTCCGCCGGCGCTATCCGTACGTGTATGCGACCTTCCGTTGCGCCCGATAGCACGACCGGCCGCTCCGCGGCCGGCTCGTTCGCCGGCGACGTGGAGTACTACCTCACGCAGACGCCGAGGCAGCTGCCGTCGCGCTATTTCTACGACGCGCTCGGCTCGGCGCTGTTCGAAGCCATCTGCGAGCTGCCGTGGTATGGAATCACGCGCGCGGAGGGGCGCCTCCTCGCGAGTCGAGGCCGCGAGGTCCTCGCCCGCGTCGATCCGCTGTCGACGCTCATCGAGCTCGGCCCCGGCAGCGGAGAGAAGCTGGCCACGCTGATCAAATCCGGGGCCGGCGAATCTCATCACCGGCGACTGGCCGTGCACCTCATCGACGTGTCAGCAGCGGCGCTCGATCTCGCCAGCCGAACGCTCAGGGCGGTGAACGCGGCCAGGCCTGTCGAGATTGTCGTGCACCAGGCGACGTACGAAGCGGGCCTCGTCGAGGTCGGGGCTGGGCGCCGGACGTCCGGATCCGGCGGCCGAACGCTGATGCTGTTTCTCGGTTCCAACATCGGCAACTTCGATCCGCCCGGCGCCGACGCGTTCCTGCTCAACATCCGCGCCGCGCTCGCGACCGGCGACGCGTTGCTCATCGGCGCGGATCTGTTGAAGCCGGAGGAAGACCTGCTGCTCGCTTATGACGACCCGCTCGGCGTGACCTCGGCCTTCAATCGTAATCTGCTGATCCGGATCAACCGCGAGCTCGGCGCCGACTTCGACGTCGACGCGTTCCGCCATCGCGCGCTGTGGAATGATGCCGAGTCGCGCGTCGAGATGCATCTGGCCGCCACGCGGCGGCAGCGGGTTCGCATTCCCGCGGCGTCGCTCGACGTGACGTTTGAAGAGGGCGAGACAATTTGGACGGAAAGCTCGTACAAATACCGGCGAGACGATGTCGTGCGGATGCTGGAGCGGGCCGGGTTCGGCCGCGTCGATCAGTGGATCGACGAGGCGGACGGCTTCGCGCTGACGCTGGTCGAGGCCACATAGAATTAAGAATTTGGAATTTGGAATTTGGAATTGGAA
>QHWJ01000042.1 GCA_003222535.1 Acidobacteriota bacterium
CCTATCTGCCCGTGTACGCCTTATGGGCGGCACTGGTGGTTGTCATGTTCCCGCCCGTCTTTGGTTACCGTTGACGCGCCTCCCGCGGGCACTGCACCGGCGGATCGTCACAACCAGTCGCCCGGTGTCCAGGTAAGGGCCGAGGAATCATGCTCGCCGAACTCGCGCGCGTCAACGCGGCGCCATTTCGAGGGAGCCGTTCGACAGCCCGTCGGGGATGCCGCCGTACGCCTACGTTATGCAGCAGCGCGTCGCCGTACTTGAGCAGGATCTTCGGCTACTGCGACGCGACTTGTCGGGCAATCGGTCGCCGAAGAGCCGTACGCAATAATGGCCGGCGAGCCGTGCCGGCCATTCGAGTTCGGTAGAGGGATTTCAGTTCAGCCTCGGCCCATCTCCACTCCAGCCCACTGCGCCGGCGCTCGACGTGTGTTATAGTGTATACAGCCCACTAGGTACGAACACAAATGACTACAACCCTTTCAGTTCGGATCGACAGCGACACCAAGAATCAACTCGAGGCGCTTGCCAAGCGCGCACGTCGCTCCAAGTCATTTCTCGCGGCTGAAGCTATTGCTGCCTATGTCGAAGCTGAGAGATGGCAATTGGATGAAATTCAAGCTGGCCTCCAGGAACTCGACAAGGGGCGCGCTGTTGCTCACGAGGATGTGTCGAAGTGGCTCCGAACCTGGGGCAAGAAGCGTGAGCGAAAGGCACCTCGCGCGTGACTGTTGTCTGGTCGCCGAGGGCGATCGGCCATCTTGCTGACCTTCGCGCTTATGTTGCCCGCGAGAACCCGGACGCGGCCGCCCGTACGGCGACGACATTACTCGCTGCGGTCGATCGCTTGGCAGTGCTGCCCAGTCTTGGGCGTCCCGGTCGGGTGCCTGGGACTCGTGAGCTCGTGGTTCCAGGCACAGGGTACGTCATTCCGTACCGAGTGCGCGGCGAACGTCTGGAGATCATCGCGGTGTTCCATGGCCGCCAGCGCTGGCCAAAGCGCCTGTGAGCGGTCGGACGCGGCTCACGCGCGGTTCCCGCGCACGATGGTGATCGGAATGGCTCCGGGGGCCGGCTTCCGCCGAGAGCTCAACGTACGCAAGATCCCATCGAGCACTGAGTCCAGTTCCTTGGCGAGGTCCTCGGCGAGATAACGCAGCACGAGATAGCCGTTCTCCTGGAGCAGCTGGTCCTTACGTCGGTCGCGGCGGTACGCGACCGGATCCGCGAGATGCTGGGCGCCGTCGATCTCGACGACGACCCCCGAATCCGCGCACAGCAGATCGATTTCCATTCTGCCGAAGCCGTCGAACGGGATCGGTAGATCGGCATTCAATTGGAATCGACCTCGCGTCTCCGGCAATGTGTCCAGCCGACGATAGAGAAACGCCTCGGATGCGCTGCGCGCGCGCCCAGCGCCCTCGATATCGGGAGGAATTGGACGTGCGGCGCTCACGAACAAATCGGCCAGTGGCACATCGACCCCGTCGCGCACGAGCCGTCGCACACTCGCGGCGTAGTCACGTTTCCAGATCGGGTCGACCGGCAGGTCGCGAGCGACGGGGGCGAGAAATCTCTAACGATTCTGGATGAAGGCGGGATTTGAAGCGCCGATCACTCGGTTCCTAGACTCGAATCCGGAAGGAAAACCGAGTGACCCGTCAGACTGAATTTCGCGGTTTTCTTTAGAAATTGGTCGGGGCGAGAGGATTTGAACCTCCGACCCCCTCGGTCCCGAACCGAGTTGCACCACGCCGATTTCCGAATGATTTCGTGAATCTTCTGGCTCGGGTAGTAACCGGGTAGTGACCGGAGAGGTTCGAATGACGCGGCTTCACCGACCACCGCCGGCATCGATCATCCCGCTGTCAGCATAGAATGATCTCAGCCATGAACTATCAGGAGCGCATCGTCCGGGACCCTCAGATTGTTGGAAGCGAGCCGGTCTTGAAAGGGACGCGGGTGACGTTGAAGACCGTCCTCGCGAGCCTCGCCGAAGGGGCAACAACGGCGGAAATTCTCGCCGATTTCCCCACGTTGTCTGAGGAAGACGTCCGTGCGGCGATCGCGTTTGCCGCTGCCTCCGCCCAGGAGGACCTGCCGCTGGTCGAAACACCGATCAAGCGTTGAACATCAAACTCGACGAAAATCTGCCGGACCGTCTCGTCCCGGTCCTCACCGGCCTTGGTCACGACGTCGACACGGTTCGCGGCGAGCGGCTCGTTGGTCGAGTGGATCCTGACGTGTGGACCGCCGCGCAAGCCGCCCAGCGTTTTCTAATCACCCAAGATCTGGATTTCTCGGATATGCGCCGATATGTGCCTGGTACGCATGCCGGTCTCCTTCTCGTGCGCCTGACGCGCCCGGGACGTAACGCGTTGTTCGAACGTGTGTCCGCTGTGTTCCAGACCGAGAGAGTCGAAGGTTGGACGGGATGCCTCGTCGTGGCGACGGAGCGAAAGGTCCGCATCCGACGACCAGGGCGACCAGCGGAATACTGAGCAATCAGTTCGGAGTATTCACGATTTCGTCAGCTGCTTCTCACGGACGACTTCCAGGCATAACGCGGAGAGCATGGATCGACTCCGGCAGCGTTCGGCGCGAGCTCAATGATCGAAGAATCGTGTCGAGCACCGAGTCGAGCTCTTTCGCGAGGTCCTCGGCGAGAAAGCGCAACACGAGATAACCGTTCTCTTGGAGCAACTGATCCTTGCGTCGATCGCGCCGGTAGGCCACAGGGTCCGCCAGATGCTGCCCGCCATCAATTTCGATGACAACTCGCGCATCAGCGCATAGCAGGTCGACTTCCATCCTGCCCCAGCCGTCAAACGCAATCGGCAGATCAGCATTCAACTGAAATCTTCCTCGCGTTTCGAGCAACGTTTCCAGGCGTCGATAGAGAAACGCCTCGCTCGCACTTCTGGCGCGATTGGCGCCATCGATGTCCTGAGGCACAGGACGAGCCGCGCCGACAAACAAGTTCGCCAACGGCACATCAACGCCGTCGCGCACGAGCCGTCGCACACTCGCGGCGTAGTCGCGTTTCCAGAGCGGATCCGCGGGCAACACCACGTCCGCTGGCCAGCCAGGAATAGCGCTCGCCGGAAGGACAATCGTGTAGCCGACGGCTTCGTAGCCGCGGCATCGGCGATCGAACATTCGAGCCAACATCGGCACGTTGAGGTCGACGTAGTCGTAGACCCGCACTTCACGCTTGCCGTCGTAGAGGCGATGCAGCCTTCCGACGTACTGCGCAATCGTCCCTCGCCACGAGACAGGCAGCGTCAAGAACAACGTGTCCAAGCGCGGATCGTCGAATCCCTCGCCGATGTATTTGCCAGTCGCCAGGATGACGCGACCTTCCTCCGGCGGGATGGCTGCCAGCCGGTCGGCCTCTGCCCGCCGCTGCCTCTTCCCCATTCCAGCTCGAAGCGCCACAACATGCGGGACGTTCGCGGCCAGCCCGCCCTCGAGGCGATCCAGGTGCTCATTGCGTTCCGTCAAGACGAGCGGCGATCGGCCCTCGCGCACCGCCTGGATGATCTCGTCGCAGATGACCTGGTTCCGGCTCTCGTCGTCGACCAGCGACTGGTAGAACCGCTGGAATTCGACCCGCTTGTCGCCGCTCGTGTTCGTGACTGACTGCGTCGCCGTCGGCCGGACCAGGACCATGTGGACGAAGGGACGCGCTGCCGCCTGCGCTTTTGCATCCACGCGATGCCGGACGGGACCGCATTGCATGAAGATGATGGGATGATGCCCGTCTTTCCGCGTGACGGTCGCTGACAACCCAAGGACGAAACGAGCCTTCGCGCGGCGGACAACCTGCTCGAAGCTGTGCGCCGACACATGGTGGCATTCATCGACGATCACCTGCCCGTAGTCACCAACGCGGTCGTCGACGATACCTTTGCGAACGAGGCTCTGAATGACGGCAACATCGAGCAGCCCAGATGATGTGTTTCGGCCACCACCGATTCGGCCAATCGACTTTGCCGGTACGTCCAGGAAAGCCGCGAGACGCTCGACCCACTGGTCGAGGAGTTGCCGCCGATGCACGAGCACCAGCGTATTGACCTTGCGATGTGCGATTAGCCAGGCGGCAACCACCGTTTTACCGAACGCTGTCGTCGCGGATAACACACCGGTTTCATGTTTCAACATCGCGTCGGCCGCAAGCTTCTGCTCGGGTCGCAGCTCACCGTGGAACGTCGCGTGCAGCGGCTGTCCATCGTGACGTTCGTCGCGGATGACCGTGCGAATGTTCAAGTCCGTCAGGACCTGACGAACTTCTGCCAGACAACCGCGCGGGAGGCCGATGTGATGCGAATATTCCTCGGCGCAGCCGATGATGCGTGGCTTGTCGTACGTCGATAGGCGCATGGCCTGCGCCTTATAGAACTCTGGATTCTGGAAGGCCGCAACACGCAGCAACCGGTTTCGAAGACCGGGAGCCAAATCAGCTTTGCCGATGTAGATCTCGTTGCCGAGGACGAGCTCAACCGATTGAGGGAGGTCACCTGCAATCGGCAGCTCCTTTCGGCGTCGTGACGGCGGAGCGGTCCACGGCGCAGGGTCGTCGTCCTCCGCCAGCGGAAGGTTCACGCCGAGGACACGGCCTCGTCGCTCGGCCTCGCGCACGACATGTTCGAGATGTGCGCGTCGAATACGCCGTATCGTCGAAAGGAAGGCCCACTGATCGGGATGCGGCAGGCCCTGGTCGTCGAGGAAGACGCTGTTGCCGTCACCGCGGCGGTGTTTCTGCAGCGGTAATGCGATCAGATTGCCGAATCCGCCGTGCGGCAGCGTGTCTTGATTGGGGAAGAACCTGTCGTAGGAATCGAAACCGATGTCCGGCCGACGTTCCATCGTCTCGGTCAGGATGTACGAGCCGAGTTTTCTCGCGAGTGCAGCGGGCACGGCCTCTTCGAAGAACAGCCACACGTGGCCGCCCCGCCCCGAACGCGATCGCTCGAGTGCCGCCGAAAGATCCATTCTGCGGCAGGTCTCGATGAACGCGGTTGAATCCTCCAACCAACCGCTCTTGTCGAAATCGACCGCCAGGAAGAAGCACGTCTCATCCAGGAGCATGGGATAGACGCCGGCGACAAAGGGCTGGCCGGCATCGTCGCGACCGGTAAGGTGCCACCGGATCACTTCATCGGTGACCGGCAGGAATTGACGGTTGGGACACTCCGCGCACTTGACGCGCGGCTTTTCGCAGATGCCTCGCACCCACTCGTTGGCGCAGGCGGGGGCGTAGCCGGACTTTCCTGTTTTCCGACTCTCGAATCGGCGTGGATACACGTCCTCGCGCCCGCGAAAGAGCGCGCGGAACAATGCGATCTTTTCGTCAGACGAGGAGAGCTGATGGACTTGACCTGGACTCCGATCCACTGAATTTACTCGCCTTGAACCTTGCGGCGATGATCTCATCGTCCGGACGACGCGATCAACCGGTCAAGCCTCAGCTTCGTGAATCGGTTTGAGCAGGCGCAGGGGTTGGCGCCGGCGGCATCGGCGACGACAGGCCGTTCCGTCGATTACGCGGCGAACGGATGCCGCCACCGTAATCCGGAAAACCGCGCGAAGTCACTGCCGGTTGTGATCAATTCGCAGCCGTGTTCAATCGCGAGCGCGGCGAGGTAAGCGTCGGTAACGAGGGCGCCGTGGATGTTGGCACAGAGCCCAACGAAGATATCCCAAGATGTTCGAGAGGCGATTGCTTACTCTTGCTTCCGCCAGAGGACGATCTGCCGTTCGCCGAACACCAGTCAAGCGTGAAGATCACGCCGTCGAGACCTGCCCGCCACTCATGCTATTTCGTTGCCGGAACGAGCGTGACCCGCAAGTAATTTTCCGTGTCGAGGTACCTCTGCGCGGCCAGCTGAATCGCGGCGCCGTTCAGTTCCGAAATCTGTTGCGGCGAGTGGACTGCCGTACCGACGTTCGCCGCGTCCCCGTCGTCGTAGCGGCGCGAGATCTGGGCGAGCAGGTACTCGTTCTCCCGGCTGTCTCGCTCAGCGTCCCGCATCAGGATCGTGCGCACACGCGACACCTGCTCGGGCGAGAGCTGCGTCTTTCTGACAAACGAGACCTCTTCCATCACGCGCTGAACGAGGCCCGCGGTGCGCGCCGGGTCGCAGGTCCAGTCAATCCGCACCCGGTATTGGGGTCTCGGGTTCTTGGCCGCCTCCGAGTTGACAGCGATGTTATAGGTGCCCCCGAGTTCCTCGCGGATCGCGTCGCTCAACCGCGACTGGAGCAGAAGGGTCACCGTCTGAAGGGCGAGGTTGTTCGCATCGTCGTAAACGAACGGACCGGCGAAGACAATCGCTACCTCGCTCTTCGGCGCGATTCCCTTTTCGATCGTTTTCTCAATCACGCCTCTTGGCGGTGCGATGCCGAGGTCGCGCCACGTCTCGTTAGCATGCGTGGCGGGTAGGCTGGCAATGTAGGTTTCGACGAGCGGCTTGATGCTCTCAGGCGTGAAGCTGCCGACGAACACGAAGGTGAAGTGGCTCGCATCGGCGAAGCGCGCTTGATAGAACGCCAGCGATTTCTCGAGATTCCACCGCTCTACGATCGCCGGCGTCTCGGGTTGTCGCCGGGGACTATCACCGTTGAGCGCGGCGGCGACGGCCTGATTGAATACCACATCCGGACTCGCCGTCTGGTTCGCCAGCAACGCCAACGCCTGCGACCTCATCGCGGCAAACGCCGTGGGATCGGCGCGCGGTTGGGTGAAACGAAGGTACACGAGCTGGAACATCGTCTCGAGGTCGCGCGGCGTCGCCCCACCTCTCATCCCTTCGTTGATTTCGTGGATGAAAGGCCGGACGCCGACCGACTTGCCAGCCAGGACTTTGTCGAGCGCCACGGCATTGAAGCGGCCAGCGCCGCCGGCAGCGATCACCTCATCGGCGACCCTGGCGTAAATGAATTCATCGTCGCTCGCCAGCGATGTGCCGCCTGGGGCCACCGCCCGGAACAGGATCTGATCGGCCTTCAACGTCGTCGGCTTGAGCACGACCGTCGCGCCATTCGACAGCGTCCATTCGGTAATCCCAGCACCGGCGCGGAGTTCCGTCTTCACGACGCGGCCTGGCGTCGGCAGCGCGTCCATGAGGGTCTGCGCCGCGCCGGCATCGACATACGGCTCCAACCGCTTCTCGGAAGCGGTCCTGACGACGGCCGCGAGTTGCGCCTCGACGGGCCGGACAACCCCCACCGCTTCCGGCGCCGACACGACGACGAGCCGATTGCGCACGGGGAACCAGTCGTCGGCGAGCGCGTTGACTTCGCTCAACGTGATTCCGGGGAAAAACCGGCGGTGAAACGCGAGTTCCTGCCAGATCGTCGGCAGCGCTTCTCCTTCGAGGAAGTTCCTGGTGTACTCGTTTGCGCGGCTCGACGACTCACGGTCGGGGCCCTGCGTCACCACGCGTTCGGAGCCAGCCATGTTTGCCTGCTTCGCTCGGTCGAACTCGGTGGCCGTGAACCCAAACCGTCGGACGCGCTCGAGTTCGGTCGCGAGGGCGTCGAGGCCTTGCGTCACACCGTCATTCGAGACGAGTGCCTGAACGACCGCCTGGTCCCTTGTCCTCGGGGCCGGGAAGAGCGACCGATCCGCAGCCGCGTTGAGGAAGGGCGGCTTCTCCCTTTGACCGAGCTCCTCGAGCCGCGCGCTGAACATCGCACCGAACAACTGATCGAGCAGGATCTCGCGATAGCCGCCGACTGAGCCCTGGTTGCGCGCCGGCCGAAGAGTGGAGATCATGGCCGCTGTCGCGGTGGTCTCCTTGTCGGTCACGACGGCGTAGCGGGTGCCCTGATGTTCCGGCACGTCGAACGCGGGTCTCGGCCGCTCGGGCGACGGGTTGGAGAGCGACAGGAAATGCTGCGCGATCATCCGCGCGACAGCGGCGCGATCGACGTCGCCCACGACGATCACGGCCATCAGGTCTGGCCGATACCAATCGCGGTAGAACCGAGTCAGTTGCTCACGCTGCGCATGCTCGATGGCGTCGGGGTTGCCAATAGGGGACCGGTCCGCATAGCGCGATCCTTCGAGCTGGACGCGGCGGACCTTGTCCGCTGTGCGCTCGTCGGCGCCCAGGTTCATCCGCCACTCGGCGAGGACGATGGCGCGCTGGCGTTCGATGCCGCTCGGGTCGAACGTGGCACCCACCGCCCAGTCCTCGAGGATCGTCAGCGCACGGTCGAGAACGCCTGGCACATCGGTCGGCACGCGCAGCGTGTACTGCGTTTCGTCGAAGCTGGTTGCCGCGTTCGCGTCCGCGCCGATGCTGAGTCCCAGCGAGCCGAGAAAACCGTTGATGC
>QHWJ01000381.1 GCA_003222535.1 Acidobacteriota bacterium
GGCCATTGCCGCGGACGCGGAAGCCACGCTCCCGGCGCTCATCGAGGAAGTGAAGCGCCAGTTGACCGCGGATCGCAGGCGGGCGCTGGCGGATCGCGGCGCCAGGCTCGCCGAGGTGCATGCGCAGGTTCGCAGCGTCGCCAAGGAAGGGGCCGCGTACGGGTGGGATGCGAACCCAATCAGCCTCGCCCGTCTGGCGGCGGAGCTGTGGGCGCAGATCAAGAACGACGACTGGTCGCTGGTGTCATGGCAAGGCTTCATCGGCGGCTGGCCGGGACGACTGTGGAGCATCGACAAGCATCATCAGTACATCGGCGGGCAGGGGGCTGGCGCGATGGGCTACGGCGCGCCGGCCGCAGTCGGCGCCGCGCTCGCCAACATGAAGCACGGCCGCCTGTCCATCAACATTCAGACCGATGGCGATCTGAACTACGCACCCGGCGTATTGTGGACCGCCGCCCATCACAAAATCCCGCTGCTGACCATCATGCACAACAATCGCGGCTATCACCAGGAAGTCATGTTCATCCAGCGCATGGCCAGCGAGCGCAATCGCGGAGCGGACCGTGCGCACATCGGCACCACGCTCAGAGAGCCGAACATCGACTACGCCAAAATGGCGCAGGCGTACGGCATGCACGGCGAAGGACCGATCGCCGATCCCAGGGATCTGTCACCGGCGATCAAGCGCGGGCTCGATCGAGTCAGGCAGGGTGAGCCGGCACTGATAGACGTCGTCACGCAACCGCGATGAGGAGCGAATCGTGAAGGCCACACTCTGTCGTGTCGTCGTGACGGCGTGCGTCGTCATCCTGCCGATCGGCGCCGTGGATGCGCAGACGCCGGCGTCGCCTTCGGCGGGTACGGCGGCCCTTCGGCCGGGCTTAGCAGCCCGTGGTGAAAGTCTGGCTGCATTCGACGAGCGATGCATCCCCTCCGGCGGCGTTGCTCCTCCTTCAAATACTCCCGGTATTCTCGGTCGTCGCGCCTTGCCGGCGGGGCGCCTCGCTCGTCTCGGTGCGACGCCAGACTTTCACCACCGGCTGTTAGGGCAGGCCGCTGCCGGAAATGCACAGGCCGGCAAGGATCTGTACTTACGGTACAGCTGCTACGCGTGCCACGGGTACGCCGGCCACGGAGGCGCCGGCGCGCGCCTGGTGCCGATGCGCATGACCCTTGCGTCGTTCACCGCGTACGTGCGCAATCCTCGTCAGATGCCACCCTACTCAACCCAGGCACTGACCGATGCGCAGCTCGAGGACGTGTGGGCGTACATCCAGACGCTTCCAAAATCCCCGCTCCCGAAGGACATACCGCTGCTCATGATGATGCTGAACGAAAAATGAATCTGGTAATCTGGTAATCTGGTAATTGAATTGTTTCATTGATTGATTGGATAGCTCGATTGAACGGGCACCCGCTGACTAACTCTGATGAGCGGCCTTCCAGACAAGAATCTCGCCCTTACCTGGAACCGCGGCGTCGCCTGTGAAACGTAGATAGGCCCCGTCCCCGTCTTCAAACGGGATCGCGAACCCCAGCGTTTCCAGATGCTTTGCGTACAGACGCAGGAACGTGGGGTTGTAAGTGGACGTGTACGTGAAGGTCGGCAAGAGTGGAATCGGCGTCAACGAGACGATGGTGCCGCGGACCATCCAGGCGCCGGTCCGCAGCTCGGCTCCACTGCGCATGACGATGGTTCCACCCTTCATCTGCAGGCCGGCGAAATCTCTCACCAGGCCGCCGACGGCGATGATCCCTCGTTTCATCCGCATCCCGACTTCGAGGCCAGCCGTGCCTTCGATGACGATGGTCCCGCTCGTCATACCGGCGAGACTTCCGCGGTAGGCCGCGCCGACCTGTCCGCCGGCGTTCCCGCCGATCTTGATGAGTCCCCCCGACATCTCGGCACCGAGCCAGTCCGAGGCGTTTCCAGAGACCTCGATCGTGCCTCCCTTCATGTACGCCCCGAGGTGCATGCCCGCGTTGCCGACGAGAGTGATGCGGCCGCGTGTCATGCCGCGGCCGATCCATTTGACCCTTCCCACATCGCCGCGGATCTCGAGCTCGTCGCTGGCCGCCCCCTCGACGGTGAAAAAGTCGTCCACCCGTCGCTGGCGTTTTCCCAGATAGACCGGGAGGGCACGGATCGCGTCGTTCGCCAGCGGCGCCATCACATCCGGTGAGAGCACTTCCGCTTCAAGTGGAACCGACGGCGGCTCTTTCAGGGTCAGAGTAATCATGCACTCTTTCAAGTCTCAAGTCTCAACTAACAACTTTCAACTCTCAACTCTGAACGTTCAGAGTTGAGCCTTGAGAGTTGAGAGTTGTTACTTGCAAGGCTGGATGTCGGGTCGTGCGAGGCGTTCCATCGCGACCGGATAGTTGTCAAAAGACATGGTGTAGGCCTTCTGAAACAACGGTCGCAGGTAGTCCTCGATACTTTCATCGAAGGAGGGCTGGACGATGAATTCCCGGCCCTCGCTCACGGTACGAATCTCGCCCTCCTCGACCACGACTTCCCCGCTCTTGATGACGTAGCGTGGATACGCGAACATGACACCGCCGCCAGGGTTCTCCTGATACAGGGTCACATCCGCGTCGGCACCCGCGCCAAGATGCCCCTTCTGCGACAGTCCCAGCGCGCGAGCCGGTCCGGCGGAGGTGATGATCGCGATCTCGGACAACGTGTACTCCCGGTCCAGATCCGCAAGGACGATGCGTTTCAACGCCTTGGGCGGCAGTTTCGCGAGGCATTCCCGCCGGTAGTCGGCGCTCATCAGGAGATGGATGATCTCCGGGTACCGCCAGAAGCACGCGCCGTTGGGGTGGTCCGTCGTGAGAAAGATCCGCCAGGGATCGCTGACGAGCAGCAGCAGCTCCAATCCGACGGCCCACTGCACGGCGTTGACCAGGTTGCGCTCTTTGTACACGTAGGGAACGATTCCGCACCCGGTTTCATTCTCCACATCGAGATTGCCCCACTTGCGCCCGGTGAGCTCATGGAGCAGGTGCTGCCACGGACCGTCCGCGGTGATGGTCACGGCGTCTCCGAAAAGAACCGCTCCGGCATCGGTCGTGAGGTTCGTGTGCGTGTTGACGTACTCGGCGATCGTGGCCGCTTCGGAGCGCATCGTGAGCCAGTCGTCTCCGCCGTAGGCGTGGAATTGCAGATGTGCCAGATGCGCCCGGTGCCCGTCCAGGATCCGCATCGTCTCGAGCGTGGCGCTCGCGTTGCCGGGGATGCCCAGGTTGTTGCAGTGAATGTGAAGCGGATGCGGCAGCCGCAGCTCGTCGACGATCCCGGCCAGAGTGGAAATGATCGCCGCCGGCGTCGTCCGCGTGTAGCCGTCAACGGGCTCGGTGAGGCTGTTCGCGTTCCTTCCAAACTTCCAGTTGACGATGCCGCCAGGATTCACCGCCTTGACTCCGTAGGCCTTCGCCGCCCAGATCAGCCAGGCCACGACGTGCCTGGCACGCTCGACCTCGCCCTGCTCGATGAGGTCCAGCACGATCTCGTTGTTCGCCATCAACACGAGGCAGGACTTGTCCACGATCGGCGTGTCGTGCAGCTCCTCGTGGGTGTGCCGTGCCGAGAGGAGCGGGACGGCGGCCTCGTTGACGGTCGTCCAGCCCATCCCGGCGTACAAATACCCGGTTGCGAAGGTCGTGGGCGTGATGCCGCCGAGCCCGGCGCGATGCTCCGGAGTATGCAGGAACGAAATGGCCCGCCGGTAGTTCTCCGGCGTCAACCCCCGCGCGAAGTTCAGCGCCGCACCGGCGACATGGCTGTGGACGTCGACCCCGCCCGGGAAGACCAGCAGGCCGCTTGCATCGATCGTGCGGCCGCCTTCGATCTGGGGAACGATCCGGCCCTCGGCGATGCAGACGTCCTTGACGACGCCATCGAGCCCGTTGGCCGGATCATGGACCTTCCCGCCGGTGATGCGCAGCATACGGTGCGCGAGATCTTATCACCCGCGCATCGGCCGGGATTTTCAACGAAAACAGCGTGCGCCGGAGAACGACGTAGAGCGACCTTTCAGGGTCGCCGAAACGCGTTGGCGAGCCTGAAAGGCTCGCCCTACGCGTGACGCCGAAGGACGGGGCTCCGGCAGTGCGCGACCGGCGGTCCCGGCAGCCGCGGGTGTTAGGGATTCAGCAACTCGTCGACGATCCAGCCGGCGCCGTGGACCTCGCGCGCGATGGTCAGCGCGAAGCGTATGTCCGTGCTGAGCGCGCGCCCGGCGGTTTCGCTGTACGTCCAATCGCCGGCCATCGCCTCTTCGTTCCCGTCGAAGATCAGGCCGACGATCTCGAGCGAGCGGTTGAGAATCGCGCTGCCCGAGTTGCCGCCCGTGATGTCGTTCGTGCTGACGAAGTCGACCGGAAGCGCCGCATATTTCCGTCCGAATGCGGCGTCGCCAATCGACTGGCGCCACGTCTGCAGCTGTCGCGGGAGGGCGAAGTCGCCCGTGTTCCCTCGCGATGTCGCGAGCGCGAACATCTCGCCGAATCTGGTCGTGAACGGCACAGGCTTGCCGTGACTGGTGTATCCCGCGGCGCGCCCGTAGGTCACGCGCAGCGTGAAGTTGGCGTCGGGATACAGCGTGGTGCCCTTCCACGCCGCCAGCGCGAGCGCGAACGCCGACCGGTTCCGCAGGAGCTTCTCGTTGAGAATCCGCGTCCGCTGACGGAGTTCGCGCACCGACGGCAGCAGATCGCGCGCGAAGGCCATCGCTGTGTCCGGGGACGCCTCAAACCGATCGGGCCCGGCGTCAATCAACTGTTTCCGCGCGTCGATCGATGCGATCTGTGAGCCGCCGACGACCGCGTGGGCCAGGGATCGGGGCGTCGCCGACGGCCCCATTTTCCCGGCCAGCTTCTGGACCGCCGGAATCCGCTGCGCCGCCGGCAGGGCGAGCGCCCGTTCGAATCCCGTGGCCAGCACCTCCTCGTCGAGGGCGGCGATGATCGGATCGTCGTTGAGCAGCCCCTGCCTGATGTCCGGCCAGTGTCGTTCCTGAAACTGCGGCTCGCGCTCGCGGTCGGACGACCGGGCGCGCTCGAGCGCGAGCTCGTACAGGCCGACGCCGTAGCCGACGACATCCGCCCGCTGCAGCCAGCCGAGCGCCGCATCGAGGTCCGCGTTGGCCGCCACGTCGTTCGCGTAGACGGCCGCCTGTGACGCGAGCACGCCGCCGAACTCGGCCTTCAGATCCGGGCGCCCATCGAGAAACGCCGTCAGCTCGCGCTCGCGCCGCTGGCGCTCGGCAACGACATTCGTGGCTTTGAGCGCGGCAAGGACATCCTTTTGGTACTTCAGCGTGTTCGCCAGGCCGAAGATCTGGCTTTGCAGCAGCACCTGATACTCGGGTTTCATCGCGGCGTACTTCCGCAGCAGCCCGAGCTGGAGCTCGAGATCCTCTATCTGCGTGGGGATGCCCTTGCGGAGGTTGTACTCGGCGGAATAGCTCTCGCGATACCGGTTCGTGTTGCCGGGGTTGCCGGCCACGAGCGTGAAGTCGCCCTCCTTCACGCCGCTCGTCGTGACCCGCAGGTGATGGCCCGGTTTCACCGGCACGTGGGACGCGTCGTACTCGTCGTGGTTCCCGTCGGTCCCCTGATAGGCGCGGAGGATCGAAATGTCCGAGACGTACCGGGGAAAGCGGAAGTTCATCTCGTCGCCGCCGAAGTACCCGAGCTGCTTCTCGGGCGCGTAGACCAGACGCACGTCGCGGAAATCCTCGTAGGTGATGAGCAGCAGGCGCGCGCCGCTGTTGAAGTCGACGACGTTGCACGAGAACCGGTTGCCGCGGTCAATCTGGCACGCACGCTCGAGGTCCGACCGCGCTGCCTGACGCACGCGCTGAATCTCGGCAATCGGCATGCCTGGCGTGACTCCGCGATTGACCTCCGCGGTGACATCGCGCGCGCTCAATTCGATCTGCGCTTTGAACCGTTTGCACGGCAGCTCGTCGGCGGGCGACTTCGCCGTGAATCCGCTGTCGATCAGGTTGTCGGCGCGCGCCTTGTTCTGCTCGGCCAGCGTGGACGTGCGGATGCAATCGAGGGCGACGTGATGGTTCGTGAGGATGAGGCCGTTCGCCGAGGCAAACGTGCCGGTCCCGCCGCCGCCGCCCGACACGAGGCGGACGGGAGCCGACCGGAGCCGTTCGAGATCCGACGGCGCGATGCGCACGCCATATTTGCCGGCAATGACCTCCAGCGGCAGCTGATCGATGCGCCACATGCCTTCGTCCGCACCGAGCGCCGCCGCGCCCAACGTCGCGAGCGTGAGCGTCACGACAACTCTCATTCTGTTCATGACGCGAAGAATAGCGTAAGCGCCGCGTCACATCCACCGGCCATCTTTCTAGACATGTGGTATATTTCTAGACATGAGAAACCAATGGCGCTCAGCTTGAAGGATCCTGAAGCCGACCACCTGGCGCGGGAAGTCGCCGCTCGTACTGGCGAGACGCTCACCCGAGCCGTCGTCGTCGCGCTGAGGGAGCGACTCGCTCGATTGCGGGGCCGCGCCAGACGGCGGCGGCTGCGCGACGAACTCCGCGAGATCGCGCAGCGCTGCGCCCAGCTGCCGACGCTCGATGACCGATCCGGCGACGAGATTCTCGGCTACGACGATCGAGGCTTGCCCCGCTGATGGTGTTCGACACATCCGCCCTGCTCGCGTTGCTGCTCGACGAGCCGGAGGCCGAAGCATTCCGCACGGCGGTGGAGGACGACACAACGCGTCTGGTCTCAGCGGCTACACTGCTCGAGACGGCACTCGTCATCGAGGCACGGAAGGGTGAGCCTGGCGGGCGCGAACTCGATTTGCTGGTCCACAAGGCCGAAGTCGAGGTGGTCCCGGTCGAGGCGGAGCACGTCTCGGAGGCGAGGAGGGCGTACCGACGTTTCGGCAAGGGACGTCACGCCGCTGGCCTCAATTTCGGCGACCTGTTCGCCTACGCGCTTGCCCGCACGTCTGGCGAGCCACTCCTCTTCAAGGGCGATGATTTCACCAAAACTGATATCGGTCGCGTGATCTGAGGGCGCCACAATGGCCGGAGCATGGTCGGGCGATAGAACAGCCTCCGCCCAACGTGACTCGATTCCCGATATCGCAGGCGGCAGAGGCTGGTGGACCTGCACGAGAGGGGAAGAATCTGAAGTGAGTTCTGTACTGACGCCGCTCTCCACGTTTCGCGAGCGCTTCGGGGCCTCCCGCCTTCTGATCGGAGTGCTGCACGTGGGCGCGCTGCCGGGCACGCCGCGCGCGTGCGACTCGATCGGCATGTTGATTCGCCGCACCGCTGACGAGGCACAGGTGTACCGCGACGCCGGATTCCCGGCCGTCGTCATCGAAAACATGCATGACCGGCCATATCTCAAAGGCCGTGTCGGGCCGGAGATTACGGCCGCGATGACCGCCATCGCGTCTGAAGTCAAGCGGCAGACCGGGCTGGTGCTGGGCGTGCAGGTTCTCGCCGGAGCGAATCGCGAAGCGCTGGCAATCGCGCACGCGTGTGACGCTGACTTCGTACGCGTCGAAGGTTTCGCGTTCGCACATGTGGCTGACGAGGGACTGATCGAGTCCTGTGCCGGGGAGTTGCTTCGGTACCGCCGCGCTCTCGGAGCCGATCGTGTGCAGGTGTTCGCCGACATCAAGAAGAAGCACAGCGCTCACGCCATTACGGCAGACGTCTCACTGGAGGAAACCGCGCGGGCGGCCGAGTTCTTTCTGGCCGATGCCGTGATCGTCACCGGAATCGCAACGGGCGTCGAAGCGTCGGGTGAGGACGTCAACGCCGTCGCCGGCGCCGTCTCGATTCCCGTCCTCATCGGCTCGGGCGTCACACCGACGAACGTCGCGCGTTTTGCCGGCGCGCACGGCTACATTGTCGGCTCTGCGATGAAACAGGGTGGGCATTGGAGCAATCCGCTCGATCGTGGGGCCGTGGGAGCGATGGCGCGCGCATTCGCGGCGCTGGACGATTTGTCGTGACACCCACCCTGGTGGTATGGCGAAGAGGGGAAACCGTGAACGAGCTGTACTCGTTCAGTGAGGCGGTGGCGCACGCGCTCGCGACGCGGGCGCCTGTCGTGGCGCTTGAAACGACCCTGGTGACTCACGGTCTGCCGCACCCCGACGGGATCGCAGCTGCCCTTGCGCTCGAAGAGGAGGTTCGCCAATCGTCGGCGACGCCCGCCACCATTGGCGTCCTGCGAGGCACGATCCGCATCGGCATCACGCGCGAGGAGCTCGACGAGCTCGCGACAACGCCCGGTGTCTGCAAGACGAATCTGAGCAATCTTGCAGCCGTGATCGCGTCCGGCGGATTGGGCTCGACGACGGTTGCCGCGACGATGCATGCCGCGCATATGAATGGGATTCGCGTTTTCGCGACCGGCGGCATCGGCGGCGTACATCGTGGGGCTGCCGAAAGCGGGGATGTGTCGGCCGACCTCACCGCGCTGGGGCGTGTGCCTGTCGCCGTGGTCTGTGCGGGCGCCAAAGCGATCCTCGACCTGCCGCGGACCCTTGAGATGCTGGAGACGTTGGGCGTGCCCGTGCTCGGTCTGGAGACGGACGACTTTCCTGCCTTCTATCGGCGAGCGAGTGGGCTCCGAGTGGATCACCGCGTCGAGTCGATCGCGGAGCTTGCCGCCGCCGTCGGCGCGCACTTCCGGCTCGGGCTCGGCACGGGTGTCCTGGTTGCCAATCCCGTTCCGGCCGCGGCAGAAATGTCACGCGATCTCTACGATCGGGCGCTTCAGGCGGCGCAGGCTGACATGCAGCTCCACGGAATTCGCGGGCGTGCGGTGACGCCCTTTCTACTCGACCGCCTGCGTGCCCTCACCGGCGGTGAAAGCGTGCGAACCAACCTGGCGCTCCTGCGCCACAACGCGCGGGTCGCCGCGCAATTGGCGACCGAGCTCGCGGCTCGAGCCGCCCACGGAAACGAACGACTGACGCCATGACGGACGCGTCTCGAGGCGCCGCTCGTCGACGCTTGGCGGTGAGAGCGGACGGACGTACGCGGCCGCACGCGGGAATCTGCTCACCGAGCACTTTCGAGGCGCGCAGATTCTTCCGCATCGCCGACGCCCTTCTTCGCCAGTCAACAACTTAGATGCTGGCACGACCGTCGCGTCCGAAAGCCGAGGCCATTTGACACCGGGCCTAGATGATGGTCATAATGACCTATATGACCTTTCCCACGACCGGTGTTTTGGAGGTGACCGTGGCGACCGCAAAGGCTCGATTCGCTGCCTGCGTACGAGAGGCGGAACAGGGGACCACCGTCGTGATTACGAAGCACGGGCGACGTGTCGCGGCACTGGTTCCTGCCGGGGACGTCGAGGAGCTCCGGCGACTGCGAGCAGCAGGGCCGAAGGCCGGACTTGCGTCGCTCGCCGGCGGTTGGGAGGGCTCCGACGATCTCGTGAAGGAGATTCGCCGTTACAAGCGGACCCCGCCGCGGGGGATCCCCGATCTCGAGTGATCCGATGGCGTTCCTCTTCGACACGGACGCCGTTTCCGAGGCGCTGAAGCGGCGGCCCGAGCCTGCCTACCTCGAGTGGCTCGCGCGCGTGCCTCGCGACGAGCAGTACGCGAGCGCCGTCACCATCGGCGAGATGTATCGCGGCGCGTTTCGGACCGACGATCGCCGGCATCTCGTGAACATCGAGGAACGGGTGCTGACGACTATCACGGTGCTGCCGTACGACACCGCGGTCGCGCGCGTGTACGGCGATCTGCACGCGCAACTCGGCGCGTCGAATTCATTGATCGCCGACGCCGATCTGCAGATCGCCGCGACTGCCGTGCATCACGGCCTCAGGCTCGTCACCGGAAACCTGAAGCACTTCGCCCGCGTGCCGGGTCTTCTCGTCGAGCGCATCCTCGCTGCCGTGAAGACGCGGCCCTGACCGCGGTCCGCCGAAGCGGTGCGACTGCGAATGGGCAAACGTCAGAAAAAAGGCCGTCCGGGTCGCGCGACCAGAACGGGTGCTGACCGCGATTCTTCCCGACTGATACAGGCCATTCACGCGATCGCCATTCTGGCGTTCGAGGCAGGAGACCAGGAGGGCCTCGCCGCCACCGCCTGGCGGATGCGGCGGATGACCTCCTGATCGGTGGGATATGGTGAGCTCAGCGCCGGCCGCAGCGGCAGCGGGATCTCGTCCATGCGATACGCGGTCCCGGCCGCGCTGATCCCGGTGACGGCCGTGGTGATGTGCACGCGCGCCAGTCGGCTCGTGTGAGTCACCTTGGGATCCAGCACGATCGTCGGGATGCGTGCAAGGTGATCGATGCCCGGCTGTGGCATCGTCGCCCCCGGATCGGCGCCCAGGATGAGAGCGGCGTCGTTGTCTCCACGGACCAGCAAATCCACCGTCGAGAACTCACCGGGATTGAACCGGGGGTAGCCACGAGTGAGGCTGACGCCGAACGGAAAGCCGGTGGTCCAGCGCATCACCATGTCCGAGCCGGTGACGTTTCCATGCCCGCGCATCGGCATGCACACGAACTTGGTGAACGCGTTCAGTTCCGCCGCGAGCGCGAGGATCCCGGCGGAGTTCATGTGCTTGCCCCGGGTCATCGAGACGCCCATTCCGAAGAACAGCACGCCGAACCGGGCGCGCTTCATGCGGTCGACCAGGTCCTGGAGCTGGGCGAGCGTGAGCCCGGTTTCCGCGGCGCGCCGTTCGTCCACCTGCTGGTTCTTGACCAGCGCGCGCAGAGTGGTCAGCACTTCGAAGTCCTTGCCCGGCCGAATCTGAAGGAACAGATCCGCGGCCTTCGAGCTCATGGTCTCCCGGATGTCCACGAGGACCATGGTCCGGCCCTTGCGACCCTCCGGCACGAATCGGCCCTTCTGCGTCAGGGTGTACTTGGTGAAATGACGCGGGTGGCATTCCGCGGGGTTGCCGCCCCAGTAGACGATGAAATCCGCCCGATTCTTGACTTCGCCCAGCGTGCACGTGACCTTGCCACCCAACTGGGCGGCTATCTCAGTGGGGCCGTGTCAAAGCGACGTGTGGCTGTCGACCACTCCTCCGATCATCTCGGCCAGAGCCACGGCTTCGCGCTGGGCCTCGCACGTGATGTTGCTCAGCCCGTAGACCAACGGCATGTTGGCATCGTAGAGGAAGTCGGCAGCGGCTTTGACGGCGGAGTCGAGTGTTGCGGGTTTGCCGTCGATCAACGCATCGGGAAACAAGCGCTCGGCCGTGTGATTCTTGAACCACGCGTCCCCGAGACTGCAGGCGTTCTTCGCCTTGACGATGCGATCTCCCTCGGTGTGCAATTCGATGTCGTCGCACACGCACCCGCAGAAGGTGCACGTGGCGTCCTTCACGACGTTGAGGCTCATTGCAGCTCCCACGTCACGATGTCACTTCGTCATTTCTGCTCGTACCTGCCCGGACCGGGCGGGATGACGAACGTTCACCCAAGCTCCCGGCCGGGGAAGCTCCCCTTGATGCGGCGCGGCCGGTACCGCCCGGCCTCGAGCTGCTCCCAGGCTGGGACGTGCTCTTCCGTCACCTCATGGGACTCGATGTGGACGACCCAAGGTTCTTCGAGTTTCTTGCAGGTATCGACGGTACGCATCTGCCTCCCGGTTGTTCGTTCCGGCTGAAGAGCGTCTGAAAGAATCTCGCGAAGGCGGAAGCCGGACACTACCAGAGACGCGATTCTTCACACAGTCTAAAACCGGACATTACGCGGAAATCGGCTCGACCTCGACTTCCCAGCCCTTTGACGTCGGCATTCCAGTGCCATCGGTGTATCGGCCCATGAGGTGGCAGGTCGGCGGCCCATAAGGGACGAAGATCATGCCCTGTGGCACCTTTCCTTCCACGCATCGAAAGGTCGCCTCGCCGTGCTCGGACCGAACGCGAACGCTGTCCCCCGGCTGGATCCCGACCGCCTTCATGTCCCCGGGATGCATGGTCAAGGTGTTCACGATGGCCTGATACTCCACGTGATCCTTGCCGACGTTGATCTGCTGGCCCTGCCTGGTCGTGCGGCCCGCGTTCATGATGAAGCGCTTTTTCTCCACATTCGCACGTCCCGTTCTGCGGGGTTTCGAAAAACCATCATAGCATCCCGGCGATGACCTTTCGGCTCATCGCTCATCCTGAGCTTGTCGAAGGATGGGCGTTGCGAACCCCCGCTCCCATGCGGCGAGCTCCGCGTACACGCGCTCGGCGCGACCGACGAGCGCGGCGTGGCATGCGACGGCATCGCGGCCGGCGGCGAACACGGTGCAGACCGGCCGGCCCGCGCAGATTCGTGCTCCCGGACGCGGAATGTCCCTGACGCTCGAATCCGCGAGCCACACGCGCGTGTCGCCGACGGTGACGTCGTGCCGCGCGAAGACGACAGCTTTGCCTGCGGCGCCCGGGCTGCGCCGGGCGCTCACAAGATCGAACGCGGGCAGCGCGCCAGCTTCGCACGCGGCCGCGTGTGCCCCGAACACCGAGAGACCGTAGACGCGCTCCACGAGCTCCATCGACGAGGACCAACGGGGGTTCACCTCGACGACGTACGGAACGCGTCCGCAGGCGATGAAGTCGATGCCGTTGACGCCGACGACGCCGAACTCCTCGGCCACCGCGCGCGCGAGCGCGCACGCCGCGTCCACGAGCGCTTCGTCGCGCGCGAACTGCGCGTCGCCGGCCGCCGCGAGGATGCTGCCGCAGTACCGGTATCCCGCCGCGCCGAAGGCGTGTTCGCCGACCAGCTGGCGGGACACACCAAGTGGCACGGCGCGCCCGGCGGCCGCGACGAACGCCACCGAGCCGGGCGTGCCCTTCACGAGCTCCTGCAGGTAGCAACCGCGCGGCAGGCGCGTGCCGCGACGCCAGGGGCGTACACCGCGCCCGCCCCCCGAAGCCAGCGGCTTGACAAGCCAGTCGCGGTCTTGTTCGAAGGTTCGTCCTTCGACAGGCTCAGGATGACCGTCTTCGACGGGCCTGCCCTGAGCAAACAGCTCATCCTTCGACTGGCTCAGGCTGACCGCCTTCGACTGGCTCAGGACACTCACCTCGGGCACAGCGATTCCTCGTCGGCGAAGCGCGTCGCCGACGAGAAGCGGATCCCGGACGTGGCCCAGCACATCGGGTGAGTTTCCCCACAGCGCCCGCCCCGCGGCGAGCGCGATCACCGCGCTCGGATGATTCTCGAAGCTCGAGAGGTAGGCGACCGCGTCGCACTCGATGTTCCGGGCGGCGCGCGCCGCGGCGTGTGCGGTGAATCTCCCCGAAAGGGGAACGCTGCGCACCGACGCATGCTGGTCGAGATCGCCGAAGGCGTCGATTGCCGTAACCACGAAGCCGGCCTGCGCCGCCGATTCGGCGGCCGCTCTCGTTGAAACGCCTGCAATCACCACGCGTTTCATGTCAACTCTCGACTCTCAATTCCGACATGAGCGGTGAGCCTGGACCGGTTTCAAAACGTGTAGGGCGACCCTTGCAGGGTCGCCGTTCGGCGAGGCTGAAAGCCTCGCCCTACGTTTGAAACCCGCTATACAAAGTTGAGCCTTGAGACTTGATCAAGGTTCTCATGCAATTCCGAGGCGCGCCCGCGCCGCAGCCGGCGTGATCACGTACAGATGGTCGAGCACAGTACCGCAGGCCTCGCGAATGCCGAGTGCGTCCACGAGCGCCGCCGACGCGCCACCGGCAAGCCCGTCGGCGATCAGCGCGGCTCCCTGCGCGCCTTGCTTGGCCGCCACCGCGAAACCGGTGAGCACGTGCACCGGACGTCCGGCAATCACACCGGCCAGCCGACGCGTCAACTCCTCACGCACGCCGGCAACGCGAGCCATCCGTCCGGAAAGGATCACCTCGAACGCACGCGGCACGGACACCGCCAGCGCCGCCGCGGCCTTCACGGAGCTCTCGACGTACGCGTCCCACGCCAGCTGCCCGCGGAGCGTGGTCGGAGCGGCGATCGCCTCGGCCAGCGCGTCGGGCTCGCCGGCGATCGTTGCCGCGCCGCCGCGAAAGAGGAGCTGCTTCGGCACCGTGCCTGCGAGGAACGCCACTTCGCCGTCGAGCGCGCCTGCCGCGCGCACGCCGAGCGGTCCGCACGTCCCGCCGACGCCGTCGACGATGCGGCCGTGTTCGACGGCGATCGCCGCCGTGAACGCGCCGCCCATCTCGAGCAGGATGAACGAGACGTCGCGCTCGCTGCAGCGGCGCCGTTCGGTCTGATCGCGCACGGCCAGCGCGACCGCGCACACCTTGTCGGCGGTTCCCATGTCCACGCGGTTCACCTTCCGTTGCGCCGGCACCGAAGGGAGGTGTACGACGCCCGGGGTGAGAACGACCGGCGTCGAGGATCGCGCGAGCCTGCGCATGAGCGACCTGAGACCGCCGATGCCTCCGGACTCGCCTTCGGCGGCGAGATACGCCAGCCGGAGGTCGGTGTCCGTGAGGTCCCGCGCCGCAGTAAGCGGCAGGCCATAACCGGATGGCCCCGCGACCAGGTCGAGCGGCGCAGTCCGGTGGGCCTCGTCCAGCAACGCAACCAGCGCGGACGGTTCCGCGAGCGCCTCGGACGTGGGAAGCGATCGATCCAGGAAGAGGCGCCCTTCGTCGAGCCCGCAAACATCGACGCTTACCGTGCCCGGGTCGATCCCGATCACTCGCGGCATCGCGGCCACGCCTCAGGTGTCAGCGAGGCTTCAGTCCTCGGTTCCTGGTCCTTCGTGCTTCGTCCGTCCAAGGTCCTCGGTCCCTGGCGCGCGGAGATACCTTTTAGCCTCGAGGCATCAGGAGATCGCGAGCGATCTCGGCGATCGTCTCCGCGTCGAGCACGAGATCGTTGTGTCCAAAGAGGCGGGTGATGCAGGCCTTGTGGATCTTCATCTTCAGCTTCCCCACGGCGAGGGCACCGAACACCTTCACACCATCCCGCACGACCCCGTCGTCGTGCACCTCGATGCCTTCCACGCCGAGCGGCGGGACGGCGTTGAGATCGGCGGCGACGCGCAAGCCGGCGCGGCCCACCCAGGCATCGCGTGGAACGAGGCAGACGCCCGCAAGGCCGGTGTTGAGAAGCAGCTCTGCGCCCTCGAGACGGGCGGCTGCGTGCGATCTGTCTGACATCGTGACGGCGCGCACCGTGGTGCCGAACCGCTGCCGGATCGCATCGACGGCCTGGATGCCGGCGTGCGGGCTGCGGGACGTGACGGCGACGTCCGCGCCAGCCTGAGCGAGGAGGCCGGCGGCGCGCAGACCCACTGGCCCCGTGCCCGCCGTGATCATGGCGCGACGATCCTGCATGTTGCCGGCCGCCTGCTGAAGCTTCGCGACCGCGGCAACGGCCGTGGTGTTCGATCCGTTCGAGTCGAGCATGACCGAGACGCGCAGAGGGCCGAAGAACACCTTGCGCACGGCGGCCAGGAGCCGCTCACCCACGCTCATGTCGGTCCCGCCGATGAAGATGGCCGTGTTGTGCAGTTCTTTCGGCCCGCGCGTGAAGATCGCGCCGTGCACGAGGTCGCGGATGGATTCCGGCGTCACGCCGCCGTAGCTCAGGACCTCGTCCGCGCCGCCGTCCAGCGCGACGACGCGGTCGAAGACGCTCGGCTGCGGAGAGCTATCCAGTTGCAGGAGCAGTTTGCGCACGGTGCAATGTCATACCTTCATCTGACGGCGGCGTGCCTGGCTTCGGCGTCGCTCGCAAACGGGTGTTTGGCTGTCTTCGCGGCGGCAATCACCTCGTTCACGCTCGGCTTGTGGCCGAGCGCCCGCTCGATCGACTCCTTCGTCGCCTGATAGTTGAAGTCGTAGATCTTCTGGTCGTCCTTGGCGTCCCAGTGGATGAAGACGCCGACCAGGATGCAGTAGTCATCCGCCCTGTCGCGCGGGATGACGCCGCTCGCCACCGAGTCGACCACGGCGCGCGCCACGGCGGCCTGCGCCGGCCCGAACATCTGCACCGCCTGCGCCGCGCCCTTGATCGTGACCTTGTTGAAGAGCAGCGTGTCGGGCTTCGCGGGCAGATTCGGTGTCACGACCGCGAGGAGCGTGCTGAAGCCGTCCTTCTGATTCGAGAGCGCGTGGGTGAAGGCCGCGCCGGCCGGTCCCGATTTCGATCCGATGATCAGATCGATGTGCGCGATCTCGTTGCCATCACCGACCAGCGACTCACCGATGAAGAAGTCCGTTGCCATTTGGAATACTCCTTTTCTTGAAGAGGACAGGAAGGCGAGCCTCCGACGCGCGCCAAGCCGCGCAGTATACCATCACAGGCGTCGAGCCGGAGCCGGCGAGCGGCCGGGGAGTCGGTTTGAAACAACCGCAGGCTTCAATCCCGGAGCGGCTCGCCCTACACGTCCATGATCTCCAGCACGCGTCGGAGGTTCTCGACCGGATCGCGGCCGGGCGACGGCCGGTACTCGTGCGCGATGTAGCCGGCGAACCCGAGATCGGCGATCGTGCTCGCGACGAACCGATAGTTGAGCTCCTGCGCGCCGTCGGGCTCGTGCCGGCCCGGCACGCCCGCCGCGTGGAAGTGCGCGATGAGCGGGTAGTACTTGCGGATGTTGGCACAGACGTCGCCGTCCATGATCTGCACGTGGTAGATGTCGAAGAGGATCTTCACCCGCGGCGAGCCGACGCGCCGGCAGACGTCGGCGCCCCACTCGAGATGATCGAAGATCGCGTCGGCGCGGCCGAACTCGGGGTCGGTGTACTTGCTGTTGACGACCTCGATGCAGATCGTCACGCCCTTGTCTTCGGCGTGCGCCTTGACGCGGTTGAGGAGCGCCGTGCAGTGCCCTTTCCCTTCCTCGTAGCCGATGCCGCGCCGCTCGCCGCCGACCGTGATGATGTTCGGCCATCCGTTCGAGGCGCAGAGGTCGATTTCGTCGTGCATCGACTTCGCGATGGCGTCGTGCAGCTCGGGCCGAATCAGGCCATCGCGGATGGTCACGCCCATGGCCGGCGCCATCGTGCAGACGAGCCCGTGTTTTTTCAGCGTCGGCCAGTCCTGCGGCCCGACCAGGTCGAAGCCGTGGAACCCGGCGCGCGCCGCCTCGCGGCACATGTCGTCGAAGGTCAGCTTCGACCCGGCGCCGAAGTTGACACGCATGAGCGCCTGCCTGACACGGCCCTTCCGCGCCACCGCCGGCGCGGGCGGCTGCGCCGGAGCCACCGCGGCCGCCTCCGGCAACCCGTCGCCGAGTCTCGACGTCGCTGCGATGCCGCGGAGTCGGGCGGCGCCCACCGCCGCGACGCCCGTCAGAAAATCTCGTCGTCGCATGGCGTGGGTTTATATCAGATAATCGGCCTCTGTGGGCGTGGGCGAGTCACTACTGCGGACGCCTGAACAATCCTCCGTAGACCGCTTTCCCGAGAATGTGCCCCTGCATCGCTTTCAAGACGTTCGCGCGCGTCTCGAATGCGTCAGCGGTCGGTTGAACATCGAGCTTGGTGTCCAGGGCATAGACCTCGAACATGTAGTGATGCCGCGGACCCGTCGCCGGTGCGCCAGGACCGCGATACACCGGACCGGTGGCACTGACCTGGTAGCTGCCGTCCGGCAGCTGCGGACCCTTGTGAACGCCTTCGGGCAAGCCGCTGGCCGTCGCCGGAATGTTC
>QHWJ01000382.1 GCA_003222535.1 Acidobacteriota bacterium
CGATGACGTCGCCGGCATGAACGATCGCGCCGGCGCAAACGACCGGCACGTTCACGGACCCGGGCGTAGCCTTCACGGTGCCCTGCGCGCTGATGGCCCTGGCCCAGACCGGAAAGTCCATGGCCGTGAGATCGGCGACATCACGCACGCCGGCGTCGATCGCCAGGCCCACAACGCCGCGCGCGCGGGCGGACACAGCCAGGAGCTCCCCGAACATCCCGTCGGTCGACTCCGACGTCGTGGTCACGACGAGGACGTCGCCGGCCTGACAGAGCTCGAGCGCCGCATGAATCATGAGATTGTCGCCCGGCTGACAGGAAACGGTGATCGCGCTCCCTCCCGCTCTCGCCGTGGGATAGATCGGCCGCAGGTAGGGTCGCATCAGACCGGTGCGGCCCTGCGCCTCATGAACAGTCGCGACGCCGAGCTCGCCGAGCGTACGGATCGCGTCCGGGTCAGCGCGTTGGATTCGTCGGACGACAGTTGGCCTCACTGAATCCTCCCGGTCTCCTAGGTCGGGTAGGTCGCGTAGGTCTGGTAGGTTTGGTAGGTTTGGCTCGACCCACCCGACCTACCTGGTCCCACCAGCCCGAAGGGCCTTGCTGATGCGCGGGTAGACTCTGCGCGCATTCCCCTCGAAAATCTTTCGTCTGTCTTCGTCGCTCAACGACGACACCTGGTCGAGATACCGCTTGGTATCGTCGAAGTACTGACCGGTCTCCGGGTCGATGCCCCGCACGGCGCCAACCATCTCGGATCCGAAGAGGATGTTGTCCACCGGAACGATCTTCAGCAGCAGCTCAATACCCGGCAGGTGGTACACGCACGTATCGAAGAACACATTATCGCGAATGAGCTCGGGGAGCGGCGGCCGTTTCATGTCCTGCGCCAGCCCGCGATAACGGCCCCAATGATACGGCACCGCCCCGCCGCCGTGCGGAATGATGAAGCGCAGCGCCGGAAAATCCTTGAACAGATCGGCGGTCAGAAACTGCATGAACGCCGTGGTGTCGGCGTTGATGTAGTGCGCGCCGGTCGTGTGGAAGCTGGCGTTGCAGGACGAGCTGACGTGCACCATGGCGGGCACGTCGAGCTCGACCATCTTTTCGTACAGGGGATACCAGCTCCGGTCGGTCAAGGGAGGCGCGGTCCAGTGGCCACCCGACGGGTCGGGATTCAGATTGCAGCCGATGAAGCCCAGCTCGTTGACCGACCGCTCGAGCTCCGCGATGCAGGTGCCCGGCGGCACGCCCGGCGACTGCGGAAGCTGGCACACGCCGACGAAGTTGCCGGGGTACAAGGTGCACACGCGGTGAATCAGGTCGTTGCACTGCTGGGACCAATGGAGGCTCGTGGTGGCGTCGCCGATATGATGGGCCATCGCCGAGGCCCGCGGCGAAAAGATCGTGACGTCCGTCCCGCGCTCGCGCTGCAACTTGAGCTGCGCCTGTTCGAGGCTCTCCCGAATGTCGTCGTCGCTGATGCTGACGGTGCCTTTGGTGCGTGCGCGGGACGGATCGGTCAACGCGGCGATCTGGGCGTCGCGGTAGGTCTGCAGCGCCTTCGGCGCCGTCGTGTAATGCCCGTGGCAGTCGATAATCATAAGGAGGTCGGATAGGTCGCGTAGGTCGCGTAGGTCAGGTAGGTCACGTAGGTCGCGTAGGTCACGTAGGTCGCGTAGGTCATTGCTTCATCGCTTTCTCGATGCGGTCCAGCAGCGCCATCGTCGGCAGGCAGCTCGCGGCGCTCGATTCCGGCTCGCGCCCCTGACGGATGGCGCTCGTGAACTCGACGTCCTGGCGGTCGAAGGCGACGACGTTGTCGAGCGGGACTTCCTTGCCTTCGCTGTCGGTCATCGAATCACGGTAAATCCTGTAGGTCTCCTCTTCGCCGATGTAGCGATAGAAGCCGCCGAACGGACCTTTGTTGTTGAACGACATGGCCAGGCTGAAAAGCGGACCCTTCTTCGATCGCATCGCCACCGTCATGTCCATGGGTATGCCCAGCGCAGGATGATTCGGACCCTTCTGGCCCCACACTTCGAAGTTCGGCTCGTTCAGCACCCAGTACGCAAGATCGACGGAATGGCATCCGTGATGCCACAGCAGATTGTCGACCCACGAGCGCGCCTGGCCGTGCATGTTGAGGTTCGTGCGGCGGAAGAAGTAGGTCTCGACGACCATGTGATGGAGATGGAACGTGCCGTCCTGAATGCGGCGGCGAATCTCGCGATGCGGCGACGAGAAGCGGCGCGTGTGCGTGATCATGCAGATCGTGCCCGCCTCTTTCGCCGCGTCGACCATGCGCTGCGCATCCGGCAGGTTGAGGCTCATCGGAATCTCAACCTGCACGTGCTTGCCTCTGGACAGCGCCAGGAGCGTCTGGTCGGCGTGCATGCTGCTCGGAGTCGTCAGAATCACCGAATCCACGCCGGGCCGATTGATGCACTCCTCCAGGTTCGTCGAGCAATGCGGAATGCCCCATTCGGCCGCAAACGCTTTCCCGCTCTCCTCCGTGCGGCTGTTGATCGACACGACCTCGACTTCGTCTATCTTCTTGAGCGCCTTCATGTGAATGGCGCCCATCGCACCGGTACCGGCCAGACAAATCTTCACCCGGGCCTCCAACAGAGCTGTCGTTCAGGGTTCACGGTTCAGGGTTCAAGGTTCGTTCGCGTCGCTACCGACCCACCAGGTGCTTGCCATCTTTTTCGTTTTCCTGACAGACGTAATCCAGCAGATCCGTATCGAGCACGATGAACTGGTTGAGCTTGACAGTCCACGGCGCCGTGTAGGCCTTCGGATCGTCGACCGTGATTTCGATTTCAAGCGTCCCGTAATTCACGCGCCGGAACCGTTCGGTCATGACCGCGCCGTCTGTCATCGGACTGCCGCTGCGGTCGAGCCACAGCCCATCCCGAAAACCGTTCGTCTCCACCACGAGAGTGTCCCCATCCCACTTCCCCGACGAGTAGCCTTTCCACGACGGCTGCGGGTCGACGGGCAGCGGTCGCCCGTCCGTGAATATCTGCCGGTACGTCGCATCCATCTCGTTGAGGCTGACGACAAGTCCGGGGATCTGGATGATTTTCCTGAGCAGAGGAGTCGTGTGCAGTTTCACCACGCCCCCCGGCAGACAGTGCGAGACAGGATCGTCTTTCCCATTTTCCGACATCCGTACCTTCCTGGCGTCCGCCGCCCAGGCTCGATAAGGCAGACCATCCTTGAGTCCCCAGCCAATGTTGAAGAACTGCTCTCCCGCGAGCATGTCAAAGCAACCCTCCGGCGGGCAGCGTCTCGTTGTCTCCGGTTGCCATATTCCAGAGAGGTCCGGCTTGCCGTCGGCGGTCCTCGGCGCGGGCGCAGTCAGATTCGGCAGCCCGCTCGGCAATCTGGCAGCTCCGGCGGTTGGGTAATTCAGCCACTGTGCGGAAAGCGGCGTGGCCAGCGCATGAACACTCGCCGAGACGAGGGCGAGCGTGGCGATCGAACGAAGCAGACGTGTCGTATCGACTCGAATCTGCGTCATAAGGCTCCTCAATTCAGCAGGCCAGCCATCCGCTCTGCCGGGCGTCATTCTACATTCTCGCGATGAGAGCCCAAACGGAGGATACGGAGGAAACGGCAAAACACAGAGAAACGGAGCAACGGAGGGACAACGGAGAAAAACATTTTGGATGGCTCCTCGGCGAAATCTGTGGGGGAGATTGGCACTAACGGGCCTGCTGCTCAAGGAAACGTCGGAACTTGCGGCACGTGGATTCAAAGGACCGCCCCTCCTCTTCTTAGTCGCAGCCATATGGCAACGGGCCACCGCCCTCCACGACTTCGAACACCAGATCACCGATAGGTACTTTTCTCAACGACGGCGAGTCGTTCAACCTTCGAATGAGTTCACCCCCGAGCGCCCACAGGTTGTTGACGTGTTTGCGTACATGCAGTTTCTCGCGCACTGGGCACGTAAGCTGTCCTGGAAGGAGGTTGCGGAGTCGTAAGTAGCGATTCATCTGGCCGCGGCGGGCACATGCGCGCGCCACACGCGCGCGCCGTCTGCGGGAAACGGCCCTGCGTGCACGGTCCCCGCCGCGCCCAACGCGGCGCGCACGCAGTCGGCGAGCCTGACGCCGGCATCCTCGCCGTCGACGATGCCGTACACGGCCGGGCCCCACGAGCTCTGCCCCACACCCGCCGCGCCCCACCTGGCCATGCGGCGCACCAGTTCCTCGCTCGGGCCGGGCGCGAACGTCCCGCCCTGCACCGACGCGAACCAACGACCCGTCAACGCCTGGATCTCGCTCAACGTGGCGCCAAACGTCGCGAGATCGGCTTCCGCGAGCGCGGGGAGCAGCGCCATCAGGACGAGATGCGCCACGCGCTCGACGTCGCGCTCGGGCGGCTGCGGGAGCCGAGCGAACGCCGCCGCTTCGGCGGCGCCGCTGATGCGCGGCGCGGAGTCGGGCACGGCCACCACGCACCGCCACGTGGGCGGGAAAGGCAGCCGGGCAATGAGTGGTGCGACGCCGTCGCTCTCCGGACGCCGCCCGCCCTCGAGCACGAGACCGCCTCCGGTGAACGTCCACGTGCCGATGGCCGAGCGTCCCCCGCGTCCCACGGCATGCGCGAGCTCGCGCGCGTCGGTCGTGACGCCGTAGAGCTCCGCGAGCGCACGGGCGACGGCGAGCGCGAGCTGCGTGCCCGAGCCGAGGCCCGCGTGGGGCGGAAGCGCACGGCGCACCCACAGCCGGGCGCCGCCGTCCAGGCCATGGTGGGCCAGGAGCCGGCGAGCGAAGGCTGCCGCCCGATCGACATCGTGCCCGCCGACCGACAGCGCGTCGGCTGGGGACGCCGAGACGAGGAGCGTCGGCGCCGGCGCGGCCGCACCGATGCCGCCGAACCAGCGCCCGAGCGCGCCACGAAGGTCGAGGACCCCGAAGTGCAGGCGTGCCTGCGCTTCGACGAAGACCGCCTCCCCGTCAGACCCGGGCGTCATGCTCGAACCACATTGAACACAGAGACCGCCGACACTCTACCATCTGGTTCTCGATCGCTTCGAGATGTTCCGCGAGCAGCGGCGACAGCGGATCGGACGGCCCTGGAAATTGCGGGAGACGATCCGGCCAACAAACCGGAGTATGCGGGGAACTGCGGCCTGTCGCGCCCGGAAGGCAGCTGTCAGTTCAAGGAATGGGGCGAGCCGCCACTACATGCCGCATCGCTTCAAGCGGCGACCGACGTGCGGCCATGTGTCTTTCAAGCGTGCCAGCGTCAGGCACACAAGCATCGTGCTCCCGATCAGAAATGCCGCGAGCCAGCCGCCCGTAAAAGTGTCGCCCAGAATGTGTACGCCGGCCTGCAAGACGATGCGGTGCATGAGAAAGATGAGAAGACCGCACCGGCCGAGCAGTGCCAGCGCGGCGCGGGGGCGTTCGAGCACCGGCAGGAAGGCTGCGAGGCTGACGGCGCCGAGAACCACCAGCAACCTCGATTCCGCAACGATTGACGGGCTCCACGACACCCAGGGACGTGTCGCCAGCAAAACGACGCCGACCGCCGACGCGTAGAAGATGTGTTTCGAAATTCGCCGGGTTGCCAGCAAGGCTCCGAGCCCGAAGCCCCACAGCGCCAGTCGAAGGAGCATCAGGAGCGGGAAGAAGAAGTAGTCCGGATCAGTAGTCCCGAAGGTCAGCACGGACTGGATCCGCGGGCTGGACGCCGTCATCACGGCGACGTCAAGAAGCAGCGTGAGCGCCAGCGCTGCCATGGCGATGGCCGGCGCGCCGACACGCTTCGTCAGGCGCAGCAGCCACGGTCCGATTGCAAGCAGCGCCGCGGTCGGGAGAAGGATCGCCGAGATGCTCCACGGGACGCGGAGGGTCAGAATGTCGATGACCTTCTGGCCGGTCCACGAATCTTCCACAATCATCCGCATCAGCAGGAATGCCATGTTGCTGACAACCGCGATGCCGGCAATCTGAAGGCTTCGGCGGTGCAACGCTTTCTCGAGGCCGTCCGGAAAGGACGCTCGCCTCAGGTTCAGCATCGCGAGCGCAAGCCCCGTGAGCATCACGAAGCCGACCGTCGACCACCCTCGGGGTCGGAGATACTGGAGCGGATGCCCGGCTGGAAGCGCGATGAGCGCCATCGAATGCCCGCAGATCATCCAGGTCAGAAACAGGCCACGAACCTCGTCGATCACGCCGATCCGCGAGAGGTCGCCGGCGCTCGCCGGGACGCCGTGCACGACCTCTCGGCCGTCGGAACCACCGGACGGCGGGAGGCGGAGGCGTGTGACGCGGCTGTAAGCGACCGCGCGTTCCGCGGTCGTGGAGGGTTGCCGGTTGGTGTTCCTCGAGGCGGGCATCTCTGGTGATTGAACGCTTCAGCAAGGTGCATACCATCGACCTGGCCGGGAACAATTGACGATGAATTGATGAAGTCCTCCGAGGGGGAGACTTTTGTCCGCCATCGATGGCAGCAATAACACTGCGCAGCGAGAGCCTTCCCGCCCGTTCCCATCAACGGTCATGCCGGTCCAGGTCCACGGGCACGGAACGGACGTGCTCGGCGAGCAGCGTCATCGCCTCGATCTCGTGCGCGCCGGCGGTCTTGTCCACGATCACCTGCAGCCGCGCAAGCTCGCTCTCGATGAACGCACGCGGCAGGAGGTGCAGCCGCGTGACATAGATTGCCGCTTCGAGCACGGCGTGCCGCGCCCGATTGAAGCCGATGAACTCGCGTCGCATTCCGTGATGCACCACCGCCGCGTCGATTCGCGAACGCGGCGGCGTGCTGTCGATCGAGCGAACCTGCACCTCCCGCCACGAGCAGCAATCGGCGAGCACGACACCGCTGACGGCGACCGCGGGCACCGTCGGGTACTGCGGGTTCGCGATCGCGGCATGTGCGAAGACGCGCACGTCGTCGATGAGATTCACGACCGCGGCGCCGGTCGCCGCGACGTTGCGGTAGGTTGCCGTCTCGAGGAACGGCTTGAGCACGAGCGCCTCGTCTCCCCACTCGACGCCCATGGGCGCGCAGTTCACCGCGCCGTCCGGCGCGACGGTCGTGATGATGGTCTCGACGATCATGATCCGGTCCGCGTCCGCCGCGGGCGTTGCGTCAGCCGCACGCGATCCGGCTTCGCTTCGTCGGGAGGCGTGAGGTAGCCCCACGACAACGGCCCCTCCTGGCGGTACGTCTTACCGAGCGCGACCGCGAGGCTGGCCCGCGCCAGCTCCTTGCCCAGGTAAAAGGCGTGCGCCGCCTCGTGCACGTCGAGCTGCGCGAAGATGTCCTGGATGTCGGTGCCGCGGACGAAGCGCTCGCAGTTCAGCACCGTGATGCCGTCGCGGTCGGCGAAGATGCGGAAATTGGGATCGGTGAGGCGTCCCTGCAGCGCACGCAGCTCCTCTTCGGTGAAGGTGAGCACCGCCGGATCCTTGACGGTGACGAGTCCTTCGTCCAGTCCCTTGGGCACCGTGTGCCGGGTGACGGCGTAGTGCATGAGCCGGCGCGCCACGTCGACTTCGCGCACGGCGCCGCGCGCCCACGGGATCACTTCCGTGGTCAGCACGGTGCGCACGCCGAGCTCCTGGCAGACGGCGATCAACAGCGCGTTCACGCCGGTGGAGTCGGCCGCCGTCAGCTCCGTGAGGTTGCCGATGCCCATCAGCATCTCCACCCCGTCATACCGCCGCCGCGCCGCGGCGTACCGCTCGAGGGACGCCATGAAGCCGTAGCCGATCGGCTCGAGGATCGGGTCGATCAGGCAGGGGACGCCCCATTGCGCCAGCTTCTCGACGCTCGGCTCCAGCGTATCGAGTGAGCCGCCGAGGTCGGGCACCACCACCACGCGCGCGCCCGTGCCCGCCAGCTCGCGGGCGGCCTCGATGTTCGAGCCGTTCACGCTCAGCACGAGCTCCGCTCCGGCGGCCACGGCCGTGCGGATCTCGTCCGCGTCGAAGGTGTCCACGCTCACGCGCATCCCGGCCCCGGCGAGCTCGCGCACGACGTCGCCGAGCGCCGGAAAAGGAAGGCCGGGCGTGCACCCGACGTCGATCACGTCGGCACCCGAGGCGCGAAAGTATTCCGCCGCGGCGCGCAGCGCGTCGCGCGTCAGCCGCGGCGCGTTGTTGATCTCGGCGACGATCTCGATGTCCCAGGCGCCATAGTCGCGTGCCGCAGCCGCGCGGCCGAAGTGGCCCGGTATCTCGCGCAGGTCCTTGGGTCCCTTCTCCACCTGCACGCCGAACTTCTCGCCGATCACGTGCGCGTCCCCCTCGCACAGCCCCGGAATCAGCACGAGGTCGGTCCCCTCCGGGACCTGGAGCGCGGCCGCAATCCACGGCGTCGTCATCAGCGCCGCGACGGTGATCTTCAGCACGGTCACGTCGTACTCGAACGGCGGCGCCATCGCCGTGAGGACGCGCCGCAGCGACGGCTCGGCGAGCCGACCCGTGACGAACAGCACGCGATCCGGCATCAGCGAGGGTCGCCGCCCCGGACGAACTTCTCCGGCGTGCCCGTGAGTGCGCCGCCCTCGGCCGGACGCCAGAGCGCGACCTCTTCGATGCGACGGGCGAGCGCGAAATCCTTGTCGGTGATCCCGCCGGCGCTGTGCGTGGACAGCTTGACCACCAGCCGCCCCCAGGTGACCGCGAGATCGGGATGGTGATACGCCGCCTCGGAGCAGTAGCCGATGGCGTTGACGAGCATGAGCGTCGTCGGCCAGCCGTCCGTCTTGTAGACGCGGCGAATCCAGCCGTCCTCGTAATACCAGCCTGGCAGCTCGCGCAGGCGCTCGGCGATTTGCGCCTCGTTGTATGTAGGCTCCTTATCCGACATGGGACCTCCGGAGGTGCTTCACATTACTACTCCACCATTCACCAGGATCGTCTGCCCGGTGAGGAACGCCGCGGCGGGCGACGCGAGGAACACCGCGGCACCGGCGACCTCGTCAGGCGTGCCCCACCGCTTGAGCGGCGTGGACTCCGCGATGGTGTTGCGCATGCCTTCGTTCAGGCCCGCGGCAAACGAGGTCTCGATCCAACCGGGTGCGAGCACGTTCACGCGGACGCGCGGCGCGACCGACCGCGCGAGCGATTTGCTGAAGGCCAGCACCGCGCCCTTGACCGCGGCGAAGAGCTGCGGGTTGAGCCCGGGCATTCCCGTGAGCGCGTGATCCCAGCTCATGTTGATGATGACGCCGCCCTCCTCCTGCGCGCCCAGCATCTCCGCGGCGTGCCACGACGCGAGCATCGTCCCGCGAAGATCCACCGCGAGCAGCAGGTCCAGCTTCTCCCCGACCGAAAGTGAAGCGCCCGGCCCGGTGAGGATGTCGGCGCCGGCATTGTTCACCCAGACGTCGAGATGTCCGAGCGCGTCACGGGCTGCGGCACCGAGGGCGCGCACCGACCGGTCGTCGGTCAGGTCGAGCCGGATCACGATGGAGCGGCGTCCGAGGAGTCCGATCTCGCGCTCCACTTCCCGCGCGCCGGTCTCGTTCGCGCGAAAGGTGAGCGCGACGTCGGCTCCGGCCCGAGCGCACGCGAGCGCGATGGCCCGGCCGATCCCGCTCGAGCCCCCGGTCACGAGCACGGCGCGGCCGGCCAGCGGCGCAGGAACCATGAATCTGGACATCCGGTCATCTGGCCATTTGGTCATCTGAGTCATGTCGTCATCGCCGCTTCATTGAGACAACCAATGACCAAATAACGAGATGACCAAATGACCAGATGATACAGTAGCCCGCGATGCGACTGCTGGTGAGCGTGACGTGCGCGGCGGAGGCGTCGGCCGCGCTCGCGGGCGGTGCCGACGTGATCGACGCGAAAGATCCGCTGGCCGGCGCGCTCGGCGCGGTGTCCGTGGAAGTGCTGCACGAGATCTACGCCGCCGTCGCACGCCAGCGGCCACTCACCGCCGCGCTGGGCGACGCGGGCGACGAGGCGGCGATCGAGCGCGCTGCCCGGACGTGTGTCGCAGCCGGCGCGGCGCTGGTGAAGGTCGGCTTCGCCGGGATCGCCAGCGCCGGGCGCGTCGCGACGCTCACCACGGCGGCGGTGCGCGGCGCGAAAGCCGTGACCAATGGTAACGGCGGCGTCGTCGCGGTTGCGTACGCCGACGCGGACCGCGCCGCGAGCCTCGCGCCCGCCGATCTCGTCGAGATCGCGGCGCGCACCGGCGCGCAGGGTGTGCTGCTCGATACGGCGGACAAGATCGGGCCGGGCCTGCGTGGGCTCATTGCGCCGCGCGAGCTCGCCGCGTGGGTGGCCGAAGCGCACGACGCGGGGTTGTTCGTCGCGCTCGCCGGCAGGTTGACCGCAGACGATTTCCCGTTCGTGCGCGACGCCGGCGCGGACATCGCCGGCGTGCGCGGCGCGGCGTGCGACGGCGGCCGCACCGGTCGCGTGGCGGCCGGGAGGGTCCGGCTGCTGCGGCTGGCGCTATGTGGCTTGGCAGCTACGGGACTCAGGGACTCAGGGACTCACCAAGACGTCTCAGTCCCCAGTCCCAGTCCCCAGTCCCCAGTCCCCACTCTAGCCGGACCGCGACCCGCGCAGAGCTGATTGCAGCGCGTCCAGATGATCCGCAGGAACGATCACCGACGTGACGTGAGCAGGGAGCGTGCGAGAGAAGTACGCGTCGACCAGGTCGCCGCCTCCACGGTTGGCCGCGCCCGGCGGCTTGACGAGGACGATGCGCCGCGCGCCGACCGCACCGGCCACCCAGGCGGCGATGCTGTCGCTCGTCACCATCCACGTGCGCGGGAGCGGGTCGGCCTCGCGCAGCCAGCGATACGGCGCGAGCACCGGGACCTGACCACCGGCATCGGCGCTGAATACAGCGGCGATCTCGCGCGGCTCCGTGATGAGTACGCCGCGTGGCAGCCGCGCCGCGACCAGGTGCGCGTACTGGTCCGTGGCCAGCACCGCCATCCAGTGCGCTGCATCATCGGACAGCCGGAGCCGGCGGTCCACTTCCCGTACCGCGTCGGCGAACGGCCCACCTCCCGGCACGACCAGCAGCCGATGTTCCCGAGCGGCGGCGCCGATCGCGGAGACGACGGCATCGAAGTGCCCGGGGTACGCGAGCAGACCGCCGCCGATCTTCACGACCGTCTCGACGTTGGCTGTCCGCCCCGTGTCGCGCGAATCCATTTCCATCTCGTGGCTCCAGCGCCTCAAGGATGAGAGGATAAACACACGAAAAAACGACGCAGACCTTTTTCGTGTCTTTCGTGATTTCGTGACTTTCGTGTTCAGGTGAACAACGATGCAGGTCATCGGCGTCCTGGATCTGCTCGGCGGGCTCGCCGTGCACGCGCGTGCCGGACGCCGCGAGAGCTACGCACCCGTCGCGACGATCGCGGGATCGCGCATCGAGCCCGGTGACGCGCTGGCGGTCGCGCGCGCATACGTGGACCGCCTCGGCCTCACCGATCTGTACGCCGCGGACCTCGACGCGATCCTCGGCCGCGTCGAAGATGCGGGTCGCAGATCGCAGAGCACGGTCGTCGCCGCAGTGGCGGCAGTCGGCGCGCCGCTCTGGCTGGACGCCGGCGTGTCGACCGCCGACCAGGCGCGTCACGCGCTCGGCCTCGGCGCCGCGCACGTCGTCGTCGGGCTCGAGACGCTCCCTTCGTACGACGCGCTCGGAGAGATCTGCACCGCGGTGGGCGGCGACCGGATCGCGTTCAGTCTGGACCTGCAGAACGGCGAGCCGATGATTTTAACCGGCGTGAGCCGTGCCATCCCGCCGGGCGAGCCGGTGCATCTGTTGGCCGCGCGCGCCGCCGATGCCGGCGCCAGCGCCGTCATCATGATCGATCTGGCGCGCGTCGGCACCGGCACGGGCCTCGACCTGGGGTTGATTGCACGCGTGCGCACCGCCGCGCCCGGGGTGACGCTGCTGGCCGGCGGCGGCGTTCGCGGGCTCGAGGACATCGCGCGGCTCGCCGATGCCGGGTGTGACGGCGCGCTCGTCGCCACCGCGCTGCATGACGGCCGGCTCGGCGCCGCCGGGGTGACTGCCGCGCGACGGCTCGGACGGCCGCCCGGCGCCGTGAAGCAACCGTAGTCTGGTGTGTGGGACCTGCCTGAGAACCACACTACGAAAAGCACGAAATACACGCAACGCGCGAAAAAGAGATCACTCTGTTTCGTGCGCCGGCGGTGTGCCCCCGACGCGCGCAGCCACGCTCCGAACGAGCCCCTCACGCTTGACAAGCCTTCGGCAACGCACTATTGGGAAAAGGCGATAAAACCAGGCCATGCCACGTGTCCGTAGTACCCGAACCACGAGTCCGTCGCTGGTGGACCCATAATCTGGTCCACCAGCTTCAATAGCGTCCCATCGTACACTCCGACACTCCACACGCTGATCCTGTTTTGTGTATCCATCCGCATAAACACGATGTGTTGTCCATCTCTTGACCAGAGCGGGTATTCATCCCGGTATTTCGCGTCAGCCGTGAGTTGCCGCCGCTGTTGACCATCGGCATTCATGATCCAGATACGCCGTTGCGCCAGCGCCCGCTTCGCACGCTCACCACCACCGGCTTCTCTGTCGTCAGGCCCCGCAGCAAACGCAATCGCGTTCCCGTCAGGAGACCACGCACATGAGGCCACGGCTTTATCAGCGTCTGTGAGAACCCTGATGTTGCCTGTCGCTGTATTGAACGCAATGAGTCGTTTGTTCGTCCAGGCGTTCCGATTGAAGCCGCTGATCACCAACACGCGATTCCCGAACGGAGAAACCGCAATGTATTCCTTGTACTGCAGAACGGCACTGCCGGGACCGCGTGCCTGCGTTACGCGCGCCGGAATGTCGTTCGCGACGGGTTGAAGATCACCGCTCGTGACGGAAACAGAAACCAGTGGAAGCCCATCTGCAGCTAGCGATGGGGAGAATCCTCCAACCCACAGCAGAATACGCTCCCCGTCGGACGACCAGCCAGCGAATTCGAAATGAGGAGAGTACAAAGGTCGAACAAACGAGATCTCACGACTGCTACTACCGTCGGCGTCCACGTACCAAAGCCTCGTTATCCGATCGGGACCGTCTGATGTTGTGGCGACGGCCAGGCTTGTTCCGTCCGGATTCCACTCGAAATCGGCGATGTTTCCCGGAGCCGGTTGACGAAAAACAATACGCTTCTGCCGGATGACGGGTTCGAGGCGCAGAACAGCCAGCGCACCGTGATCCACAAACGCGATTTCGTCCAGCTTCGGCGACCATGCACTGCGGTCGGCTTCCAACGTGATTGTGTCGTTCCTGCCGAACAGGTCGATCGGAATCACGTTTACCTTTTCCGATTGATTAAATGAGAGCCAATGGCCAGAGGCGGACCACTGAGGATGATGAGCCTGTCCGCCCTGACTCAGTTGAAGGGGTATGCCGTCAGTCAGCACCTGTACCCAGATATTCCCTTCCTGAATGTAGGCAAGCTTTCCGGTGAGCCGGGCAGGACTTTGCGCGATGGCGGTGAATCCGGACACGAACACGAGGGCGAACACACACAAGCGACTGCGCCAAACGTTGCTTTTCATACTTTTCATCCAGGGCGCTGCATCATCGGACGGATCTTTTTCGTGTCTATCGTAATTTCGTGAATTTCGTGATTGGGCGATCCAGCCCGAGACGGCAACGATCCGTCGCGCCGGCGTCGAGTCGTGCATCCAAAAATCCCGAGCGGATCCTTTGCGGAACATCACGTGGTTCTCCCGAATCGGGCACGATTTGCGCGAATCTCACGAAGTAGTCTGCTTCACACCGCCGGCGAACGAAAGGCTATAATTTTGCCGCGTCACCTCGCGGGGACGCGGAGTGCCGATGCCCGGACCAGTGTTGACCATCATCCGACAGGTCGGAGCGCCGATCTCAGCGCTGTTCCTGCTTGGTCTGTGCGGCGTCGCGTCACTGCGCGCGTTCGCCAGCGACGGATCCCCTGATCCCATCACGCTCTCGATCGTTGCAACGACCGACGTCCATGGTTTCGTGTTCCCTCGCGACGGCCGCGGCGGGGTGGCGCTGTTCGGCGGGTATCTCAAGAACCTCAGAGCCAGTCGGGCGCGCGACGGCGGCGCCGTTCTGCTCGTGGACTCTGGCGACACATTCCAGGGCGGCATCGAATCCGATCTGTCGGAAGGCGCCCTCGTGGTTGACGCGTACAACGCGCTGGGATACACGGCCGCTGCCATTGGCAATCACGAGTTCGAGTTCGGACCGGTTGACCTGTCCGGCGCTCGACAGGCGAGGTTTGCCGATCCGCGCGGAGCGTTGAAGGCTCGCGCCGCTCAGGCGACGTTTCCATTTCTTGCAGCCAATCTGATCGATACGAGCACCGGACGCCCCGTGGACTGGCCCAACGTTCGCCCGTCGGTGATCGTCGAGGCCGCGGGCGTCAAGGTCGGCATCATTGGGGTCATGACCATTGATGCGCTTCGTTCCACCTTGCCGGTCAACGTCCACGGGCTGGGTGTCGCCCCGCTTGCTCCCGCGATCCTGCGCGAGTCCGGGCACCTTCGTGCCTCGGGCGCCACGGTGGTGCTTGTGGCGGCGCATGCGGGCGGAGGCTGCAGGGTCTTCGCCGATCCCGCCGATCTCTCGTCCTGCGATGACTCGTCCGAAATATTCCAGATCGCGCGGCAGCTGCCTCGCGGAACCGTGGACGCGATCGCGGCTGGTCATACGCACGACGCCATTGCCCACGTTGTCGACGGTGTCGCGATTATCCAGGCGTATTCGCTCGGACGATCGTTCGGACGCGTCGATCTCTCGGTGGACCACCGCACGCACCATGTCGTGGGCGCGCGGCCCTTTGCGCCGCGTGAAGTCTGCACCTGCCAGGACCCGGAATCGCTCCAGTGTGACCCGTCCGAGAGCACGTCCACGCCGCTGCCGGCCACACGCTACGAGGGCGAGGTCGTGACAGCGGACCGGGATGTCGACGCGGCGATGTCACGAGAACTGCGGCGCGTCCACGATCTGCAGGCCGTGCCGCTCGGTGTGGTCCTCGACACACCGGTTCGCCGGTCCGGCGACGTGGAGTCGCCGTTGGGCAATCTCTTCGCCGACGCGCTCCGTGCCGGCGTACCCGGGGCGGAGGTGGCGATCAATAACAATTCGCGGGGCGGTCTTCGAACCGACCTTCCAGCCGGCGCCTTGACATTCGGGAGCCTTTACGACGTGTTCCCGTTCGACAATCGTCTCGTGAAGCTGACCGTGAGCGGAGCGGAGCTGCAACACGTTGTCGCGGACGAGGTTCTTCGGGGCCGCCGAGGCGCGCTCGGCGTGTCGGGGATTCGGATACACGTCTCGTGCGGGAGCGGCGGGGTCCGCGTCGCGCTCTTCAAGCCGTCTGGCGCCGCCGTGGACGCCGACGAACGACTTGTGGTCGTGACAACGGATACGCTGGCGTCCGGGCAGGTGTTTGCTCCCGTCGCGTCGCTGGCCGGGTTCACTGTTCCGCAGGACTCGCCCATCCTGCGGGAAGTCGTCGAGGACTGGTTCCGTCACCACGGCGGACACCTTGGCGCCAGGGACTTCGTTGACGCTGACCTGCCACGCTGGGAGTGGCCGGATCCCGGATCCACGGCTGCCTGCGTGACGCGGTAGTCGAACCTGCCCGCTCGCGCCTGATACGATCCAGCTGGAACACGGCAATGACGCCCAACAGCCCGTGGTGAAAGTCCCGGCGTCGCACCGAGGCTGGCGAGGCGCCTCGGGGTCCCCAACGCGGCTGCCGCGTTGGGGGCCCCGCCCCGATGGCAAGGCGCCACGACCGAGAACCGGGGCCCCCACCGCGCGTGGTTTGCGCGGTGGGGTGGCAATATCGGGCAATATTTGAGGGAGGAGCAACGCAGCCAGCACCGGGGTCCCCAACGCGGCAGCCGCGTTGGGGTGGAGCGGGGATGCATCGCCTGCCGAATGCAGCCGGACTTTCGCTGCGGGCTGTTAAGCACGCCGTCGAGGCTGCGCGTGTCGGCGGATTGAACCTGCTCTTCGGAAGCAGTCTCGCCAGTCTGTCCCTGGCTGCTCGTCCACGGGCCATGATCCAGTACCTCGCCGACAGCCTGTTCCTGCATCGGGCCATGTGCGGGCGTCGAGGTCTGCCCCAAAGGAATGTCGTCGATGTGCTCGCCGGATCTCCGACGCAGGCGATTCGGCTCGGCAGCCTTGGCACGGGTGCCGAGTGGTTCTGGCCACAAGCGTCATACACGCAGGACATCGTCAGTCTATGCCTGATCTGCCAGATTCTCCGGCCACGGCGCGTCTTCGAGATTGGGACGCTGTGGGGTTACACGTCGTATCACTTCGCGTTGAACACGCCGCCCGACGCGCAAATCTTCACGCTCGATCTGCCGCGCGACGGCACCGCCGCGGCGCGCCTGCCGCTTTCTCTCGTTGACGGCGCGCACATCCGCGAGAGGTCGCCGGACGATCGATACCGCTTCGACGGCACGGACGAAGCGAGGAAGATCCGCTGTCTGACCGGCGACAGCGCGACGTTCGACTTCTCGCCGTTCCATGGCACGATCGATTTCTTCTTCGTCGATGGCGCCCATTCGTACGAGTACGCGCGATCCGATACGCAGCATGCCGTCAAGTGCTGCCGTCCCGGCAGCGTGATCGCGTGGCACGACTACGGGAAGGCGAGCTTGCCTGGTTTGACCCGGTTTCTCGACGAGCGCGCGCGGGAGTGGCCCTTGTATTCGATCCCCGGCGGAAGCGTGGCGTTTCTGGTCGTCCCCTAGCACGTCGCATTTCGAGGATTACTGGTTGTTTGAACCGGGCTCTCAGAAATGGCACCGGTCTTTCCCAGGGAACGTGATCGGCAACGTGTGCGCACACGCGGGGAGCTCCGTCTCCCAGATTGAGCTGATGCCGCATCCTTCGTCGATCGGTGTGTTTGTCGCGGCCTCGCTGGCCCTGCTGGTCGTACCCGGTCCCGCGGTGCTCTACATCGTCGGCCGCAGCCTGCACCATGGACGCACGGCCGGCCTGGTCTCGGTCCTCGGGATCTGGACCGGCACGCTCGTGCACGTCGCCGCCGCCGCGCTCGGATTGTCGGCGGCACTGCGCGCGTCGCCGGTCGCGTTTTCGCTGATTCGATATGCCGGCGCCGCGTATCTCGTCTGGCTGGGCGTTCGAGGGCTGCGGAGCGGCGACAGATCGATCGCGCCAGGGTCCCGGCCGCCGCGCGAAGCGCCGATGCAGCTCTTCCGTCAAGGCGTGCTCGTGAACGTGCTGAATCCGAAGACCGCGCTGTTTTTTCTGGCGTTCCTGCCGCAGTTCGTCGATCCTGCGCGCGAAGCGATCGGCGGTCAGGTGTTGCTGCTCGGCGGGCTGTTCGTGCTCTTGAGCCTCGTCAGCGACAGCGCGTACGCGTTCCTCGCCGGCACGTTCGGCGAGTACCTTCAGGGCCACCCGCGATTCTGGCGCTCGCAACGGTACGTGACGAGCGGGATCTTCGTGGCGCTCGGTCTCCTCGCGGCGCTCGCGTGAACGAACAGTAACCTGTCCGGCGTCCTCGTCCCCGAAAAGGGGTACGGCCCCTT
>QHWJ01000043.1 GCA_003222535.1 Acidobacteriota bacterium
GCGAGGACATCCCCGCGCTCGCCCACCACTTCCTCCGGCAGCACGCGCAGCGGTACCGGAAGAACATCACCGGCTTCGAGCCGGGGGCGCTGCAGGCGCTGCTCGATCATCCGTGGCCGGGCAACATCCGCGAGCTGGATCACGCGTCCGAGCGCGGCGTCCTGATGGCGCAAACGGCGACGATTCGGCTCGGCGAGCTGGGCCTGCGCATCGACCGCGACGCGACATCGCGCATCGAAGAGATGAGCCTCGAGGACGTCGAAGGCTTCCTCATCAAGAAGGCGATGGCGCGATTCAACGGCAACGTCAGCCAGGCCGCCAAGGCGCTGGGTCTTAGCCGTAGCGCGCTTTACAGGCGGCTTCAGCGATACGGCCTATAGAATTTGGAATTCGGAATTTGGAATTTGGAATGCGTACAAGAATTCCAAATTCCAAATTCTTAATTCCAAATTAACATGATCAGGTGAGAACAGACCTCTCCGCGGAGGCCATGCTCGCGGCTTCCGCGCTCGACCCGGCCTCGAGCCGGCCCAATTCCCGTCTCCGATTCGATCAGCGGATCCTGCTGCTGGCGCTCGCGGCCGGCCTTCCCGCGGCGCTCGTCGCGCTCATCCTGCTCTGGACCGGCGACTACACACCCAAGGTCCAGTGGACGCTCACCGTCTTCATCATCGGCGTCTGGACCGGATGTTCCTTCAGCGTCCGGCATCGCGTCGTTCTGCCGCTGCAGACGTTGTCGAACCTGCTGGCCGCGCTGCGTGAGAGCGACTTTTCGATCCGCGCCCGCGGCGCGAGCGGCGACGATCCGCTCGGCGCCGTGATGCTCGAGGTCAACGTCCTCGCCTCGACGCTGCACGATCAGCGGCTCGGCGCCATCGAGGCCGGCGCGCTGCTGCGGACGGTCATGGTGGATATCGACGTCGCGGTCTTCACCTTCGACGGCGCGCACACGCTCCGCCTCGTCAATCGCGCCGGCGAGCGGCTCCTCGCCCGGCCGGCGGAACGGCTGCTCGGGCGCACGGCCGACGAGCTCGGCCTCCGCACGTGCCTCGCCGGCCACTCACCACGCATCGAAGACGTCGCCTTCCCGGGCGCATCGGGGCGCTGGGAAGTTCGCCGGACGACGTTCCGTCAGGAGGGCCGGCCGCACCAGCTCCTGGTCCTCGCCGACGTCAGCCGTCCTCTGCGCGACGAGGAGCGGCAGGCCTGGCAGCGCCTGATACGCGTCATCGGCCACGAGATCAACAATTCGCTCGCGCCAATCAAGTCGATCGCCGGGAGCCTCGAGTCGATGCTGGCACGCGACGCCATGCCGGACGACTGGACCGACGACATGAAACGCGGGCTCGCGGTGATCGCCGCCAGGTCCGACTCGCTCAGCCGCTTCACGACCGCGTACGCGCGGCTCGCGAAGCTGCCCGCGCCGCGGCTCGATTCGGTGAACGTCCTCGGCCTCGTGCAGCGCATCGCCGGCGTCGAGACGCGCCTGCCCATTCGCATCACCGACGCGCCGGACGTCGCGATCCGCGCCGATCCGGATCAGCTCGAGCAGCTCCTGATCAACCTCGTGCACAACGCGGCGGACGCGGCGCTGCAAACCGGCGGCGGCGTCACAGCGGGCTGGAAGCGCGAAGGCCGCACTTTCGAGCTCTGGATTGAGGATGAGGGCGCCGGCCTGACGAATGCCTCGAACCTCTTCGTGCCGTTCTTCACGACCAAGCCCGGTGGATCGGGCATCGGCCTCCTCTTGAGCCGCCAGATCGCAGAAGCCCACGGCGGAACGCTGACGCTCGAGAATCGGATCGACCGCCGCGGCTGCCGCGCCTACCTGCGACTGCCGATCTGAGATAGAACCTGTCATGGCTGATGGCTAATGGCTGATGGCTCACGGTTGATGGTTCATGGGCTGGACGAACCATCAGCCATTTGCCATAGCCATTAGCCATTAGCCATAGCCATTAGCCATTAGCCATTAGCCATTAGCCATGACGCGGTTCTTAGTACATCCGCCCGCCAATCGGGACATCCCCTTCGGGAACCAGCAGCACCACGTCGCCGTTGCCGTCCGGGACGCCCAGCGTCAACACCTCGGACATGTACGGGCCGATCTGTTTCGGCGGGAAGTTCACCACCGCCACGACGAGGCGATACAGCAACGCCTGCTTCGTGTAGTGTTTCGTGGCTTGCGCTGACGACGTTTTCACGCCGATGCCGTCTCCGAAGTCGATCCGCAGCTTGTAGGCCGGCTTCCGGGCCGCGGGGAAGTCTTCGACGGCGACAATCCGTCCGACGCGGATGTCGAGTCACCAGGTTGCTGAAAGGCCGGCCGATAACTTTTCAGCTCTCGCTTCAGGCCGCGTTCTTGCAGCCCGTCAGATCTGGATTATGTTACGGTCGAGGCCGCATGGACTCGACGACTCGCCACACCGCATGAAGTCCCCCTCCGGCAACGTGCTGATTGTGGAAGATGATCCCGATGTCCGGGAAATGTTGTCCGCACTGCTCACGACCGAAGGATTCCACACCGTGGCCGCCGAGGACGGCCTCGAAGGGCTCCATCTGCTCCGCACGATGCGCCGCCGCGCGCCGGAGACCCCGTGTCTCGTCCTGCTCGATCTGAAAATGCCGCGCTTCGGCGGAAGGGAATTCCGCCGGGCGCAGCTGAGCGATCCGACCGTCGCCGGCGTGCCCGTCGCGGTCATCTCGGGTGCCACCGATCTCGAGGAGCTGGCGCGGGCGCTCGGCGCCGTCGCCACGCTTCCCAAGCCAATCGACTGCGACGTGTTGTTGGAGGTCGTGCGCCGCTACTGCGCGTAACGGCCGCTCGCAAAGGTTACGGCCTGTGGACCACAGCCTGACGAACCGCGCTGGCGAGGACGGCGCCCAGCGCAGCCGCTGCCAGTACCAGCTCCAGCCGCGGCCGCTCTTCCATCACATAACTGAGAACGACGCCAATCAGCCCACCCATTCCGACAGTGGACAACGCGTCGGTGATGCGACGCAACGGGCCGTGGGGACACCGATGATTCTCGGTGAGAGCCCCCATGCACTTGGGACAAGTAGCCATCGATCGAACTCTAACGAAATATGGTGACGAGAACCGTTATTTTAATGCATGAGCTGGGCGCGCTCGGCTGAAGCCTTCGCGCGCGCAGATCGTGACGTCGAACCCGCGGCGCTGGAGCTGTCGCGCGCAGGTGAGCCCGACCGACCCGCGCCCGATCACGGCGGCCCGTCGCGCCTGTGCTCGGTCGCGAGCTCCGCCGCCATCAGGCCGGTGCCCCACGCCAGCGACATGCCCGCGCCGCCGTGCCCGAAGTTGTGCACGAGCAGCTTGTCGTTCAGCTTGTCGGCCTTCACCACGAACCCGGCGTCACGATGCGGCCGCAGTCCGACCGTCGTCCGGATGACGCGATCCCACGCCGCGTGCACCGGCGGCAGGCTCACCGGAGGACGCCGCCGCGTCAGGTTCGGTCTCGTCGTCGTCGCGCAGCCGCTCAGCCGAGCGCCGCCATGCCGCCGGCCGTGAGGAATGTGCGTCTGTACATCAGCGATCCATCGGTGCGCCGCACATCATAGACGAAAGGAGCGCCTCCAAGAGGAGCGCCTCGCGCTCCAGACGCGCTTATCGGCCGGCGCTGGACTGGCTTCGCACGTTCATGTTCGCGAGGGCGAACGCCCACTCGTCGGCGAGCTCGGCGATCCGTTTGTCGGTCGGCCGATAGCCGTGCGAGCCCTGCGTCTCGATTCGGATCAGGACCGGCTTGTCGCACCGCTGCGCCTCCTGCATCGCCGCCGCGAACTTGAACGAGTGGCTCGGCACGACGCGGTCGTCGTGATCCGCCGTGGTGACGAGCGTCGCCGGATAGCAGGCACCCGCCCTGACGTTGTGGAGCGGCGAGTATTTGTAGAGATACGCGAAGTCCTTCTCGTTCTCGGACGACCCGTACTCGGTGGCCCAGGCCGCGCCGCCGGTGAACTTGTGATAGCGCAGCATGTCCATGACGCCGACGGCCGGAAGCGCCACGGCGAACAGGTCGGGACGCTGCTCCTCCACCGCGCCCACGAGCAGGCCGCCGTTGGATCCGCCCATGATGCCGAGCGTCTGCGGCGACGTGTAGCGCTCCCGGACGAGATACTCGGCCGCGGCGATGAAGTCGTCGAAGACGCGCTGCTTCTTCTCGAGCATGCCCGCTTCGTGCCATGCCTCGCCGTACTCGCTGCCGCCGCGCATGTTCGCGGTGGCCCACACGCCGCGGCGCTCGAGCCACGCGGGGATCTCGCTGCGGAACGTCGGCAGCGTCGCGATGTCGAAGCCGCCGTACCCGTAGAGCATGGCCGGATTGCTGCCATCCTTCTTGAGATCTTTCCGGTGCGTGATGAACATCGGCACCCGTGTGCCGTCCTTCGAACCGGCGAACACCCGCTCGGTGATGTACTGCGAGGGATCGAAGGTCAGCCTCGGCGGCTCGAATGGCGTGCTCCTGCCGCTCGCCATGTCGTGTCGAAACACCGTCGACGGGTACAGCGGTGACGTGAACGTGTAGAACACCTCTGGCTTGTCGAAGCGGCCGCCGGGTCCGCTGACGGCGCCCAGGCCGGGCGTCGTAATCCGGCCAGCGGGAGAGCCATTCAGATTGTAGAAACGCACGTCGCTTGCGGCGTCGGCGAGCGAATTCACGGCCAGCTTGCCCGCGACGAGACGGGCCGACTCGATCGAGTTCCTGCTCTCCGCCACGATCGTTTTCCAGTTGCTCGCGTTGGGCCGGTCGACCGGCAGGGCCACGACCTTCTTGTTCGGCGCATCGCGATCGGTCAGCAGATACAGCGTGCCGTCGACGACGCCGAGCGGATCGTAGGAGGCCGTGTGCCCCGGGTAGAGCGCACGAACCGGCGCGTCCAGCTTCGGCGCGAGCGGGTTGCCGAGGTCCTTCACGAACAGCTCGTTCTTGTTGCTCGTGCCCTTGTTGGTGACGAAGAACACATAGCGCCCGGTTTCGTCCCGGTCGGCATCGATGAAGAGCATCGGTTCCTCGGGCCGCTCGTAGATCAAGCGGTCGGCCGACTGCTCCGTGCCGAGCGCGTGGTAGTAGATTTTCTTGTCGCGCACGGCGTCCTCGAGCGCCTTGCCCGCCCGCGGTTCCGGATAGCGCCCGTAGAAGAAGCCTTTGCCATCCTCGGTCCACGCCAGGCCGCTGAACTTCACCCATCGAATCACGTCGGGCAATTGCCTGCCGCCGGCGAGCTCGCGGACGTAGTACGTGGACCAGTCGGAGCCGCCTTCCGACTGGCCGTAGGCGAAGTGCCGCGCGTCCGGCGATGGCACGAAGCCGGACAACGCCATCGCTCCGTCCGGCGAGAGGCTGTTCGGATCGAGCGCCACCGTTTCGGATCCGTTGAGCGTCTCGCGGGTGAACACCACCGACTGCCGCTGCAATCCGCTGTTGCGGCTGTAAAACCAGTGCCGCCCCTCGTACCGTGGCATGGTGACTTTCGGGTAGTTCCACAACTCGGTGATCCGCTTCTTCAGCACGTCGCGGACCGGCAGCGAGTCGAGATACTTGAACGTGATGGCGTTCTCGACATCCACCCACTGCTTCACCTCGGGGGCGTTGAGGTCTTCCATCCAGCGATAGGGGTCGGCGACCGTCGTCCCGAAATAGTTGTCGGCGACGTCGCTTCTGCGCGGCTGCGGATACTTGACAGACGACTGCGCGAACACGCCGGTCCCGCACGTCAGGACGGTCAGCAGCGCGGTTCGTCGCCAGGCTCGATGCATAATCACCTCGGTTCTCGGGTCCTATTCTAGAGCCGGTTTTCAAGAAGGCGACCCTGAAACGGTCGCCCACATTCACAGAAAGATGCAGGCGACCCTTTCAGAGCCGCCGGACTCCTTTCAGGGTCGGATTCGTGGCAAGGTTTTGAACCTGTCCCCTATTGCATTGCCATGTTGTTCTGCCCGCATCGTCAGGACGATACGACTCGTCCGCCTCGTTGACGCTGTCGGTCGTCGGCGTCACCGGCGACGTGCGTCACGTCGGTCTCGCGGTGCCGCCGCGTGCCGAGATATTCCTCGATTCGCTGCAGTCACCTCTGACGTGGCCGCCGCTGGTGCTGGTCGTGCGCGCGCACGGCGATGCGGCGAGCCTGGCCGACACGGTAACGGCGGCGGTTCGCGACGCGAACCCGAACGTGCCGATTACGCGCGTCAGCACGATGGACGAGATCGTCGCGCGGTCGATCGTCGAACCGCGCGTGTATGCGTTTCTGCTCGGGCTGTTCGCCCCGCTCGCCGCCGGCCTTTACGGGCTCGTGGCGTACACGGTCTCGCAGCGGACGCACGAGCTCGGCATCCGGCTCGCGCTTGGCGCCGCGCGCGGGCAGATCACGCGGCTCGTCATCGGTCAGGGCCTCGGTCTCGCCCTGATCGGCACGGGGATCGGCGTCGCCGGCGCGGGCGGCAGCGACACGGACGCTCGTCAGCCTGATCCCCTCAGTGCAGCCGAACGATCCGGCCACCTTTGGCGCGGTCGCCCTCGTGCTGCTCACGATCGCGCTCGCCGCCACCTACCTGCCGGCGCGCCGCGCGTCGCGCGTTGATCCGGCCACGGCGCTGCGCTCCGAGTAGGGCTGAAAACTCGCAACTCGAAGGCGCCCTGAAAGCATATGACTCTCCACGTTTTGTCGGAGTGATCTCGCCAGAGTACCCGGCTACCTGGGCGGGGCCATTCATGCGTCCGCGGTGGACGAGGCGATCAGGTCGGCCTTCAGATCGTATCGTAGTGTAGGGCGACGCTCTCAGGAGTCGCCATCTTCTGTGTTACGCAGGGCGACCCTTTCAGGGCGCCATCTTCTGTGTTGACATAAACGCGACGTGGGTCGCCATGTCATATTGCTGCTCACGCATCGGGCGACCGCGGCGCGATGGCATCGTACAAGTCGGACATCGGCCTCCTTCTTTGTGTAGCGGTACCCGTATCGCGATCGCGATTGGCAACGCTGAAGTGGTCGCCCCGCATCTGTGCCGAGATCCTCAAGCGGTGGGTGCCTCGACCGGTTCGCGCCGCTTGCCCGTCGGCCCCGACGATGATAGCGTCGTCGACACCACTGAAGACGCGGCACGGCATTGGCACAGATCACATTTGGGGTTCGGTAGCGCACGTCGCTGAATCGAGCCCGGAATGGAGACGCGATGCCGCCGCAAGCACTTGTCGGACGGGTAGAAAGCCTCAAATCGAGAGTCACCGTGCTCGAACAGCTACCAGGAAAACTCGATGCGTTGGCCTTGCAGATTTCGCAAATGCGCGAGGAGATACGCGCTGAGTTTTCTGCAGTGCACACTGAGATTCGAGCCGGCGACAAAGAGACCCGCCGCGTCCTGCGCGACGAGATTCGGGCCGGCGACGAGGAGACCCGCCGCGTCCTGCGCGACGAGATTCGGGCCGGCGACGAGGAGACCCGCCGCGTCCTGCGCGACGAGATTCGAGCCGGCGACGAAGAGCCAGGCTCGAGCCCTGCACGAGGACGTGATCTCGCGCATAGCGTTGATGCAGGAAGGTCATCAACACGAGCGGCCTTGAAACGGCCGCCCTACATCGGTTCTGGCGCCAGCTTGTATACTCCGCGCGTGCGATTCCTCACCAGGCCAACCCTTCTCTTCCTGCTCGTCACCATCCCGGTCGCGCTGTCGGGCAACGGCGTGCCGGCGCCCGATTCGGTATTCGGCTTCCGTCCCGGCGCGGACTACAAGCTGGCGACCTACGATCAGTCGGTCGAATACTTCAAGAAGCTCGCGGCGTCCACGAAGTACGTGAAGCTCGTCGAGGCTGGCAAGACCAGCCAGGGGCGCACCATGTACTTCGCGCTCGTGTCGTCCCCGGACAACCTCGGAAAGATCGATCGCTACCGCGAAATCGCGCGGCGTCTCGCGCACCCGCAGGGGCTGAGCGACGCGGACGCGCACAAGCTGGCGCGCGACGGCAAGGCGTTCGTGCACATCGACGGCGGCCTGCACGCGACGGAGGTGGCGGGACCGCAGCATACACCGCAGCTGCTGTACGACCTTGTCAACCGCGCGAACGATCCCGACGTGAAGGGCATTCTCGACAACGTCGTCGTCCTGCTGTGGCCGACAATCAATCCGGATGGCCAGCAGATGGTGGCCGAGTGGTACATGAAAAACGTCGGCACGCCGTACGAGCTCTCAGGGCTGCCGCGGCTGTATCAGGAGTACGTCGGGCACGACAACAACCGTGACGCCTACATGCTGAACATGGTCGAGTCGCGCGTGCTCGAGCACACGTGGCGGCAGTGGGAGCCGCAGATCATCTACGTCCACCATCAGTCCGGCCCGTTTCCGACCCGCATCTGGCTGCCGCCCTTCTCGGAGCCGGTCGGCACCGACGCGCCGTACCTCATGTCGCGCGAAGTGAACATGATCGGGATGGCCATCGCGAAGGGGCTCGAAGAGCACGGCCAGGTCGGCGCCACGCACATGGGCACCGCGTTCGACGCCTGGTATCCGGGGTACGTGGACTATGCCCCGAACTTCAAGAACATCGCGGCGTTCTGGACCGAGACGGCGCTCTTCCAGTACGCGACGCCCCACGAATACACGATCGACGACTTCCCGCACACCATGCGCGAACTGCGGCCGCAGAGCCTGTACTCGAGCCCATGGCCGCCTGGAGCCTGGCGGCTGCGGGATGCGGTGGACTACATGGAAACGGCGTCGCTGTCGGTGCTCGAGTTCGCCGCGAAGTACAAGGACTCGCTGCTCTTCGATCGCTACCAGGCGGGACGCGATCAAATCGCGCTCGGCCGGAAGAAGGCGCCGTACGCCTATTTCGTTCCGCAGCAGCAGCGCGATCCGGTCGCCGCCGTCGAGATGCTCCGCCGCATCGCGTTCGGCGGCGTGCGCGTCTCCGAGCTGACGGCGCCGGTCACCATCGGCACGGAGACCTTTCCCGCGGGCACGTGGGTGATTCCCACGGATCAGGAATTCGCCGCGATGGCGCGCGAGGTCCTCGACGTGCAGACCTACCCGGACCTTCGCCAGTACCCCGGCGGCCCGCCCGAGCGGCCGTACGACGCCGCCGGCTGGTCGCTTCCGCTGCAGATGGGCGTCCGCCTCGTTTCAGCCGCGTCGCCGCTCCCCGACGAAGTGCGCGCGAAGATGAAGGTGATCGGTCCGCTGCCCGAGCCGAAAGTGAAGCCGACAACGTACGAGGCCGCGTTGAAGACGGACGTGGCGCCGTTCGACAGCGTGCCCGGCGTCGGATTCAACAGCGATCCTGCGTCGTCCGCGATTGTGCCGCCGGCGGGCAGAATCAGCGGATCCGGCCCGGTTCTCGTCGTCGATCCCGCCCAGAACAACACGTTCAAGGCCATCAACCTCGCGTGGCGGCAAGGCGCGACCGTTCAGGCGAGCGCCGGCGCGGCCGGCGCGCCGATCCGATACACGATCCGCGGGCTCGCGGAGAGCGCGCAGGACGATCTCGTGAGATCGCTCTCCCTGCAGGCGGAGCGTACGCTGTCGGCGCCTGGACGCTCCGTCCGCCAGCCGCGCATCGGCCTGTATCAGCCGTGGACCGGCAGTATGGACGAGGGCTGGACGCGCTGGGTCCTCGAGCAGTACGGCTTCCCGTTCGTCACCCTGCATCCGGAAGATTTCAAGGCGTCGCTCGCCGGGAACGTGGACGTCCTCATCATCGCCGACGATGCGAGGGTGCCGCTCGCGCCCGGTGCAACCCGCGCGGACGCCGCGACAGGCGCGGGCCGTGGGGGACGCGGAGGCGCGGTCCGCCCCGAGTACGCCTATCAGCTGACCGCAGGCGATCTGCAGGCGTTCGAGCAGTTCATTCGCGGCGGCGGCACGCTCGTGTGCCTCAGCAACGCGAGCCTGTTCGCCATCCAGCAGCTCAAGCTGCCGGTCAGGAACGTCGTCGAGGGCCTTCGGCCGGAAGAATTCTTCCTGCGCGGCTCGATCGTCGAGGTGACGACGGATCCAACGCACCCGGTGATGGCCGGCATGCCGGAGAAAGGCGCGGTTTTCGTGGACGGAAGCCCCGTCTTCGAGACGCAGGACGGGTTTGCCGGCACGGTTCTGGCGCGCTATCAGGAGTCGGGATCGCCCTTGCGTTCGGGGTATCTGATCGGCGAGAAATACCTGCACGGAAAGGCCGCGGCGCTCGACGTGCAGCTCGATGCCGGGCACGTCGTGCTCATCGGATTCAGACCGGAGTGGCGTGGCCAGCCGTTTGGCACATTCAGGGTCTTGTTCAACGCAGCGCTCTTCAGCCGGTAGGCTGGGTTTGCGAGATACCTGGCGAAGGTGAGCTCGTCGAAGCACGGGCTACACCGCTCATCCTTCGACAGGCCTGTCCTGAGCAAGCCGCTCATCCTTCGACAGGCTCAGGATGAGCGGCGAGTCGAAGGGCTCAGGATGAGCGGCGGGTCGAAGGGCTCAGGGCGAGCGAGTGTCCGACCGCGGCGCACGTCCTGGGAGTGGTGATATGAACGTCAGAGCGATGTCGCCCCGCTTGCTGCTGGCGATGGCCATGGCCGGCCCACTCATGGCAGCCCGTGAGCCGCCGCAGCAGCCGCCGGCCGGCAACAGCCCGATCGTCGAGCGCGTCGGCGACACAGGGTTTCTCCAGCTCGAGGCCGAGAGCTTCCGGCAGCTCGACGCGCGGCACCAGGCGCTGGCGTACTGGCTGACGCAGGCGTCGATCGCCATCGATCCGATCGTCTACGATCAGTTCTCGTCGTACGGCGTCCGCGAGAAGCGGCTGCTCGAGGAGATCGTCGCGCACCCGGCAGGCATCCCGCCCGAGGCGTTCGCGGACATCCGCCGCTACGCGCTGCTCTTCTGGGCGAACCGCGGCAACCACAACGAAAACACGTCGCAGAAGTTTCTGCCGGCCTTCACATTCGACGCGCTGCTGCAAGCCGCGTTGAAGGCGCAGGCGAACGGGGCATTCAAGGCGCCGTATGCGGATCTGCCGGCGCTCGCAACCGCGGCGGATCTCACGCGCGAGGTCGGGGCCCTCCGCGCGTCGCTGTTCGATGGGTCCTTCGAGCCGACGATTACGGCGAAGACGCCGCCGCCTGGAAAGGACATCATCCAGGCGAGCTCGAACACGTTCTACCGCGGCGTGGCGCTGCCGGATCTGAAGAATTTCCGCGAGCAGCATCCGCTCAATTCGCGCGTGGTCAAAGGCGCGGACGGCGCGATTCGCGAGGAAGTGTACCGCGCCGGCACGCCGGATGGCCGCGTCCCGGCGGGTCTCTACGCCGTCTACCTGAAGAAGGCCAACGAGTACCTCGAGAAAGCCCGCGCCATCGCGGATCCGGCGCAGGCGCAGGTGATTGCCGATCTGATCCGCTTCCATCAGACGGGGGACCCGAAGGACTGGCTGCAGTTCGGCGGCGACTGGGTGCGCAACGATGCCGCGGTCGATTTCGCGAACGGCTTCATCGAGGTGTACCGCGACGCGCGGGGCGCGAAGGGCAGCTCGCAGAGCTTCGTGACGGTCACCGACAAGCCGGTAACCGACGCGATGGTGAAGCTGGCGCAGAACGCGGCGCTGTTCGAGCGCGCGGCGCCCTGGGACCCGAAATACAAGAAGCAGACGTTTCAGCCGCCGGTGGTGAAGGCCGTCGAGGTCCTCATCGAGACCGGCGATTTCCACGTGACGACGATCGGCGACAACCTGCCGAATGAAAACGAAATCCACGAAAAATACGGAACGAAGAACTTCCTGTTTCTCGGCAGCAGCCACGCCCTCTCCGCCGCCTCCGCGAAGATGATCGACGAGTTCGCCTCGTCTGCTGGGGAGGTGCAGCGCGCGCGGCGGTACGGCGGGGAGGCGGATGATCTGCTGACGGCGATGCACGAAGTGATCGGGCACGGCTCCGGGAAGCTCAGCGCGCGCCTGAGCGGCGGCGCGCAGGCGTATTTGAAGGAGTATTTCTCGACGCTCGAAGAAGCGCGCGCGGATCTCATGGGCCTGTGGAACATCTGGGATCCGAAGCTGAAGGAGCTCGGCCTGGTGCGGGATCAGGACGCGGTCGCGCAAGCGATGTACGACAACGCGGCGCGCGCCTCGCTCACGCAGCTGCGGCGCATCCTGAGGGGCAACACCATCGAGGAAGACCATGCGCGCGATCGCGCGCTCATCGCGAGCTACATCAGGGACCGGACCGGCGCGATCGAGCAGGTGCGGCGCGACGGCAAGACCTACGTCCGCGTCAAGGACTACCAGAAGATGCGCGAAGGCGTGGGGATGCTGTTGAGCGAGCTGATGCGGATCAAAGCGGAAGGCGACTACGACGCGATCAAGGCCCTGGTCGACAAATACGGCGTGACGTTCGATCCGGCGCTGCGCGACGAGGTGGTCGCCCGCTACAAGCAGCTGGACCTGCCCACGTACTCCGCCGGCATCAATCCCGAGCTGAGCGCCGAGCTCGATGCGAACGGGAAAGCGACCGCGGTCCGCATCGCCTATCCGCGCGATCCGGTGCGTCAGTATCTCGCCTACGGCAACATGTATCGTCAACGATAGTTTCAGAAAAGAGGTCCGCATGCGTCTCCTCCTGACCGGATTCACCCTCGCCGTCGCGTCGAGCTCGTACCTCGCCTTCGCCCTGCAGGCCCCGGCGGGGCAGCCGCCCCAGCCGCCACAGCCGATGTCCTTCTTCGTCACGAGCGTTGGATTGGGCAACGGCGCGAATCTCGGCGGGATTGCCGGAGCGGATCGCCATTGCCAGGCGCTGGCCACCGCGGTCGGGGCCGGCGGCAAGACGTGGCACGCGTATCTCAGCGCGAACAATCCGACGGTGAACGCGCGCGACCGCATCGGCAGCGGTCCCTGGTACAACGCGAAAGGGGCGCGCATCGCGCAGAACGTCGCGGACCTGCACGGCGACACGCTCGAAGCCGCCCGGCGCGGCAACAACCTGCAGAAGCCGACGACGCTGAATGAGAAGGGGGAGCCCATCAACGGCGTCGGCGACACGCCGAACCGGCACGACATGCTGACGGGCTCGCAGCTCGATGGCACCGCGTTCACCGACGGCGCGGATCATACGTGCCAGAACTGGACGAGCAATGGAACCGGTACCGCGCAGCTCGGTCACAGCGATCGCACCGGCGGCGGGAACATGTCCTGGAACGCGACGCATCCGAGCCGCGGCTGCAGCCAGGAGAATCTCGTGGCCACGGGCGGCGCGGGTCTGTTCTATTGTTTTGCGATCAACTAGAAAACCAAGGTGCCAACGGATTGAACGCAAAGCTCGCAAAGGTCGCAAAGAAAGCCACAAATGTCTTTTGCGGGCCTGGCGGGCTTTGCGTTGAACGTCGCGGTCTTCGTGATATGGACGATCAGTTTCTCGTGACGTGCCCGTACTGCGGCGAGCAGGTCGAGATCTATCTCGAGTCCGACGTCAAAGGCACTTTCGTCCAGGACTGCGAAGTCTGCTGCAACCCGTGGCGAGTGCGCGTCTCGGGCTCGGGCGATGACCGCGACGTCGAGGTCGTGCGCGCCGACGGCTCGGAGTGAAGTAACCATCAGTTCTCAACTCTCAAAGCTCACGTGTGCGATGGAGCGCGAGGCGTTCAGCCGAGCGTTGAGTGGCCTTCGCCCGAAGGCTCGCGTTCCTCGCTTTACTGGCGATGCGCGAGCTGGTCGATGAGCCAGCTCACGCGGCTCGGCGAATCGCCGTGCGACTCGGAGCCGCCGGCCTCGTACCGCACGATACCCTCGCGGTCGACGTAGAACGTCGACGGGATGTTGTCGAATCCCATCACCTGCTCCGCCTGCCCCGCGGCGGCGCGCGCGACCGGGAACGGGAACTTCATCTCGTTCAAGTACCGCTGCAGACGCTTCGAATCATCGTCGATGCTGACCAGCAGAAATGCGACGCCGGGGTCGGTCTGATACTTCGCATAGGCCGTCTTCAGGTGCGGTAACTCCGCACGGCAGACCCCTCACCAGGAGGCGAAGAAATTCAGCAGGAGCACCTTCCCCCGAAGCCCCGCCGTGTCGTATGGTTTGCCGTCGACGGTGGTGAGCGTCAGCTTCGGCAGCGGCCGATCGACCAGGCTCTCGAGCGCCGCTGCCTTTCGCTGGTCGCGGCGGCGCGAAAGCTCAGCCTCGAGCCACGCGTCAAGCTCCGTCGGCACGGGTCCGGGTCCCTCGAGGTGGGCCAACGCCTCCGTCGCCCGCTGCCGCAGCGGCGCCGGACCACCCGCGAGCGAGAGCGCGTTCACGTAATAGTCGCGTGCGGGCCTCCGCTGCATGCGCGCGAGCTCGCCCAGATGAAACTCATTCGCGAAATCCAAGCCTTGCAGGAGCCGCTCGGCTTCTTCGAGCTTCGCCGCGGCGGCGGCGTAGTCCTTCTTGAGGAACAGCGCCCAGCCGACGAGATCTGCGGCCGTCCCGCGGCCGCGCGCGTACGATCCCTGGGACTTCCCCGCCATCCGGTACGCGCTCAGGTTCTCATCGATGAACCGGTCGGACGCCGCCACTCCTCGTTGGGCCATCGCGATCGCCCGGTCGTACTCACCGTGATCGATCAGGATTTGCGCGCCGGTGAAATACGGCGCCGGATCCGCCTGGGCTTTCGCACGGGCCTCGATGGCCGCGACGATGTCGCTCACGGGCGCGTCGGGCGTCGTCTGATACGACTGCAGCTTGACGTCGAGCGCCCTCACCTCCGGCCGGGGCGCCGCGGGATCGATCTTGTCGGCCGCGGCGAAACCTTCGGCCACGCGCAGCGCTTCCTGCGCGGACGCGCGCGTCGGGTCGGCGGCGAGCGACGCCTTCAACGCCGCCAGCGCCTTCTCCCGGTACTCCGGTTCGTCATGCCAGCCCGGGAAGACGTTGTCCTGCAGCCACCCTTTGAAGGTGTAGAGGCGGCCGAGGGCTTCGTATGCCTCCGACGCCGTGCCGCGATCGCGTGCGGCCGCTTCGAGCGCCGCGATGGCACTGTTGGCGAGCCGTTGATCCCAGAGCGCGTTGCCGCGCGCGAGCTGCTGTCGCGCCGGGCTTTGCGCCAGCAAACCAACGAAGGTCACCACCACGACCGCCGCCATCACGAACCCTTTATGCACTGTATTGTTTCTCATGTGAGACTCCTGGCGACTTGGGGACTTGGGGACTTGTCGAGTCCTCTGCCATGGTCTCGTAGTCCCAAGTCCCCAGTCCCAGTCCCCAGTCCCAGTCCCCAGTCCCCGTCCCTAATCCCCAGTCCCGACGGTGATCAGAAATCAAAGAGCCGCGTGTACTTCACGATGAACGAGCGCCCGAGCGTCTCGAGCGGATTGAAGTCGGTCGTGTCGCGCCGATCGTTGTACACGAAGAACAGGCCCGTGCCGCTGCGATTGAGCAGCGCGACGCGGATGTTCGACGACAACAGCGACGACTGGTTGTTGTACTGGACCAGCGCCTGCACGCTCGCGAGCGTGGTGAACGCGTAGCTCGCCTTCAGCGGAACCAGGTCCGTGTGGAAGCCGCCATAGCGGAGCTGGATGTTCTGACGCGTATACCCGAGCGTGCCAAGGAAACGCCTGCCACTGCGCCAGGAGAACGACGTCTCGTACGCATCGAA
>QHWJ01000383.1 GCA_003222535.1 Acidobacteriota bacterium
GCCATCGAGCCGGACAACGCCGATGCCCATACGAACCTCGGCGTGGTGTTCCTGACAGAAGGGGCTCGCGACCTGGCGGCGCGCGAGTTTCGGGCGGCACTGCAGCTGAGTCCCGATCACGCGCTCGCGCGTGAGGGGCTGCGGAAGGTCGAACGCTGAGCGGCACGCGGATCATCGGATTGGAACCAATTTCTTGGACGCGAGGCGAGGCCCACAGCGCACGCGGCACGTTGTAGCGTTGACACTGCCTGAACCTGATGCTAGTGTCCTGTCCCCTCGTATTTGTTGACAATGATCCGGAGCGCGGCGCCCTGATGGCAAGGCGCGGAGCGAGCAGCCTGCACCCATCTTCGGTTCCGTCTGGAGAAGAGGTTATGAGGATGCGACGGTCGTCGGGCATTGTGCTGCTGCCGGCATGGGTGATGCTCCTGCTCCTTCCCGCCACGAGCTCCGCGCAGACGGCCGAGATCGCGGGCGTGGTCCGCGACTCGAGCGGCGCCGTGCTTCCCGGGGTCACGGTCGAGGCGTCCAGCCCTGCGCTCATCGAGCGCACACGCGTGGTCTACACCGACAGCCAGGGACAGTACCGCGTGATTGCGCTCAGTCCCGGCGAATACAAGGTCACGTTCACGCTGCCGGGCTTCAACACGGCCGTCCGCGAGCGGATCGTCTTGAACGCCGCGTTCACGGCGACTGTTGACGGCTCGCTCTCGGTCGGATCGGTCGAAGAGACCGTCACCGTGTCGGGCCAAACGTCGCTCGTCGACATCCAGGCGACCACGCAGCGCCGCGCGCTCACCAGCGAGATCCTCAACGAACTGCCTACGGGACGGTCGTTCCAGAATCTGGCGATCCTCGTGCCGGGCGTGCAGATGCCGCTCCTCTATCAGGATGTCGGTGGCTCGGACGGCAACCGCTGGCAGACGCTGAAAGTGCACGGCAGCCGCGACGACCAGATGCCGCTCTTGTTGAACGGCATGCCGTTCAACAACATGAACAACTCGGGCGGCGGCTACAACCACACGCTCGCCATCAACACCGGCACCGTCCAGGAAATGACCGTCATGACGAGCGGTTCGACGGCCGAGTCCCGCACGAGCGGCGTCGTGTCCAACACGGTGGCCAAGGACGGCGGCAACCGGTTCACGTACTACTTCTACGCCGATTTCACCAACAGCAGTCTGCAGAGCGACAACCTGTCGGACGAGCTCATCGCGCAGGGGCTCAACGCGGGCACGCGGGTCAAGCGCATTGCCGAAGTGAACCCGACGATGGGTGGCCCGATCCTCAAGGATCGGTTGTGGTTCTACGGCGGGTACCGCTACCTGACATCCCAGAAATACCTGGCCGGATCCTTTCTGAACAAGTTCCCGAACTCTCCCCAGTACTGCGCCCGAACCGCCGGCTGCACGTATCTCGGCGTGCTGGTGCCGGACTCGCGCGATCTGGCGCAGCAGGACTTCAGCGGCGACAGCTTCCACCATTCGTACACCACGAATCTGACGTGGCAGATTTCGCAGAAGAACAAGGTCAACCTGTTCTACCACCTGGGTGACCGGCATCTGGATGGCGACTCCAGCATCAACGCGTCGCCCGAGGCAGCCAACTTCCTCTTCTCGAAGCCGGACTACCTCACGCAGGCGCAGTGGACGAATCCACTCACCAGCCGGGTCCTGCTCGAAGGCGGCTTCACCTTCTTCAACGAGCTGTGGTGGCAGGGACAGCGCGATCGGCCCGCCGGGGTCGTGCTCGGTTATGGACCGGACAGCACGATCCCGAAGCTGGAACAGTCGATCCCGATCGCGTATGGGGCGAATCTCACGAACATCCGGGCGTTCAACCACCAGTTCAACATGCGGCTTGCCGCCAACTACGTCACGGGCAGCCACGCCATCAAGGTCGGCATGCAGGACATGTGGGGCACGCGCAACTTCTCCTACGACACCAACCAGGCGCAGCGCTGGATCTTCTTGAACGGGTCGCCCGTCAGCATCACGCAGTACGCGCGACCGCTGATTGACCGCCAGAAGCTCAAGGCGGCGCTCGGTCTCTACGCGCAGGACAGATGGACGATTCGTAACGTGACGCTGAATCTCGGGCTGCGGTTCGACTATCACAACGCCTACGTGCCGGCCCAGGACATCGAAGCGATCCCGTTCGTCGGACCCAAGAGCTACGATGCGCTCACTGACTCACCCTCGTGGAAGGATCTTTCGCCGCGCCTCGGGGCGGCGTGGGATACACGGGGCAACGGCAGGACGGTCGCGCGGTTCAACTACGGGCACTACGTCGCCAGCGAGTCGGTCGCGACCGCGACGGCGAACAACCCGGTGAACACGCGCATCAACAACGCGAGCCGGCGGTGGACCGATACGAATGGCAACCTCCTCCCGGACTGCGATCTCGGCAACTCGGCCTTGAACGGCGAGTGCGGCGCGCTCAGTGCGCCGCTCGGCCAGCTGAATATCGTGACCAGGTGGGACCCGGACGTCTTGAATGGATGGAATGTTCGGCCGAACGACAACGAGTTCTTGCTGGGCCTTCAGCAGCAGGTGACGGAGCGTCTGACGCTGGATGCGCAGTGGACCTACCACCGGTTCGGGAACTTCTTCGCAACCCAGTACCGCGCGACGCCCCCCCAGGGATACGACAGCTACTGCGTCACGGCACCGACGGATGCGCGGCTGCCGAACGGCGGCGGCAACCAGCTCTGCGGGTTCGTCGACGTCAAGCCGACGTACTTTGGCCTCACTCCCGACAATTTCGTGACGTCGGCCAGCAAGTTCGGCGACGTGAAAGATGTCTACTCGGGGATCGATCTGAGCGCGACGACGCGGTTCGCTCAGGGCGGCGTGGCGTCGGGCGGCATTAGTGCCGGCCGCGAGCGCACCGACTTCTGCGGCGTCATCGGCCAGGCGCAGATCGGGTCGAACACCGACACGACCGCTGGCAAGGTCTTCCTCGACAACGTCGTCGGAAACAACATCAACCTGACCGGACCCACGGCCGCCGGGTACCCCAGCTCGTTGTATTGCAGCGTGACTCCGCCCTACCAGCCAGACTGGAAGGCGCTCGTCACCTATCCGCTGCCACTCGGGTTGAGCGTGAGTGCGACGTGGCAGAATCGCGCCGGCCCACAGAAGCTGGCGAGCTACGTCGTGTCCGGACCTCAGACAACGCTCGGCCGGGCATTGTCGCTGGGCACCGCCACGGCCCCCCTCATCGCGCCCGGTACGGAGTACGCGGATCGTATGAACCAGGTGGACGTTCGCATCGCGAAGTCGCTGAAATTCGCGACAACGGGTCGAGTGCAGGCCACGATGAGCGTGTTCAACCTGTTCAACGCCAATTCCACCCTGGTGTGGAACACCACCTACGGGTCGAGCTGGCTGACACCCAGCCTCATCCTGCAGGGGCGACTCGTGAAGTTCGGCGCCCGGTTCGACTTCTGATCGACGACCGACCACCGCGCGGCCGCTCGTGGCATGACAGGAGGCCCGCTCACTCTAGGAGCGTGTCCGAGAAATGTGAACACGCTCCTAGTAGGCCGGCTCCGCCGACGAAAAACGCCCGGAATTCGCAACTCGTTCCGCGCGAAGCGCGGCTACTAGGAGCCCGTGAGGCATTACTCAGACGGGCTCCTAGTGAACGGGCCTCTTCACTTTTCAGGCACGTCCGCCCAAGCCATTCCCAGAAATGCCGTTCGTCGTCTGCCTGCGGCTGCACCACAGGCGCCAGCTGTCTGGCGGCATCCACCTGACCGGCCAGGCAGAGCGCGTACACGCGAAGAGGCCGAATCGGCTCGCCCCGCAGGCCTCGATGCTCGGCATGCGCAAATGCCGATGCGGCTCCCAGGTAGTCGCGGGTGACGAGCGCCGTCAGGCCCCGCACAAAAAGGGGCGCGCCTGTGCCGTCGTCGCGGCCCGCCGCAATTCGCGCCTTGACGTCGTCGCTGCCCAGCATCCACAGCGGCAGCGTGCGCAGCGGCGTCTCGGTCAGCAGCCAGTGCAGGTCCTCGATTTGCCGCAGCGGCCGACCGCCCTCCCAGAAGACGCGGTTCAGCATGCGCTGGTGATCGAAGTACAGCAGCGTCGCATCAATCACGCGTTCGGGCCAGAGGCGCCGAATAAAGGGCGAGGCCGCAAAGGCCTGACGCGCTCTGGCGGGATCGATGACTGCCTCATACATCTGGGTGACGGCAGGATCGACGCCGTATCGCGGATCGGACAGCGAAGGCCTGCCTGGAACAGGCCGCAGCCGCTGCGGGTGGTTGTCGACGAGCGGCGGCGCGTCTCCGGCCAGCTGGCGCAGGTACGCTGAATCCCCCAGAAACGTGGCTCCAATCTGCTGCGGCAACTCCAGACCGACTTCGGACAGGCGGGCGCGCAGGGCTGGCACTTGCCACGGCCTGACGAACTCGTCTTCGGACACCGGCCCGGCGGCGCGCCGGCTGCCGACCAGCATCAGATCGAACGGCGTGGCGTTCCATAGCGAGCAATCGCCGAAGGTGTCACAAAAGGCGCGAATGATCGTGCTCACGTCTGTCCCCGGATCGGGACGTCCGATCGGAAGCCAGTAAGTGGTGATGCCACCGTCCGCAAGCCGATCGTGAATGAGCTGAAAATACTCGCGCGTGTAGATGTTCACGGCGCCGGGCGTCCGCGGCGGCGGCGGCTCGCCCGTGATGAGGTCGAACCGCTCGGAGGTCCTGTGCAGAAACTGCCGCCCGTCCTCGATGTGAAGCCGAACGCGAGGATCACGGAGAGGGTGCTTCATCGGGTAGACGACATCGCTCATCCTGACGATGTCGCCTGAGATCTCGGCGATGTCGATCGACTCGACCGAGGGCAGATCGAGCGCGGCGCCGGCCGTTACGCCCACGCCGTAACAGACAACCAGCACACGCTTGACCGGGCCCTGGTGCAGCATCATGGGCCAGTACACGAAGTACCGCATGTAGCGCAGCGCGGGCACCGCGGTTCCGGACATCGAGAAGCCGTTGGTCACCAGGCGACTGTAGACGGGCTCATCCATCCATTTCTGTTGCATCAGGATGATCGACTCGGATGGCCCCTCTCGGGTCGCGACGATTTCCGATCCGTCGGCAGCATAGGGTCGGGTGATCCGCGCGAAGTACACATCGCGCATCAGCCCGAAGGGAAACGACGCGAGCGCGACCGCGAGCGCGGCGCCGCTCACGACGAAGGCCGGAGATCGCACATGCGCGCGCCACGACGAGAGGCCACCGAGCGCCAGGCCGCCAATCGCGACGTAGGCCGCCGCGAGCGCGAACGACGCGCGTTCCATACCGAGTGCCGGCAGCAGGACGAAGGCCGAGACGAGCGGACCGCACATGCCGCCGGCGGTGTTGGCCAGCGCCAGCCATCCTGCCGCCCTGGTCTCGACGATGACGGCCCGCTGGAGCGCGGCGCCGACGAGCGTGAACAGCACGCCGGAGAGCAGCGACGCCGGCAAGGTCAGGACGCTGGCCAGCCAGAGCGTCCGATGCCACGCCGCGATCTGCGTGCCCTCGGTGAGCGCCTGGAATCCTGCGTACGAGGCGGCCACCGCAACGCCGGCTGCAAAGGCGACCGCGGGCACATGGAGCTCCGCCTGCGGATTCTTCGTCAGCCAGAACGAGGCCGACAGTCCGCCGAGCGCGATCGACGCGAGCACCACCGCCAGCATCAGGCTGGCGGCCAGTGTCGTCGACAGCACGAACATCGTCAGAAACCGGAACCAGACCACTTCGAGGGCCAGCAGCGTGGCGCCCGAGAGGAACGCGCTCGCGAGCAAGGGCCACGCGCGGACGTGCGAGAGCAATCCGTCGGACCGCGAGGCTGGCGCTGTCGCTGGCCACGCTGTCGCTGGCGCGGGCGACGACTGCGATTCGGCCAGGCGGGTTGGCCGCGCCAGCGCGATTGTGGCAGCAGCCACGCTGAGCAGCCCCGCGGCCCACGCGCTTCCCGCGATGCCGAATGCACCAATGAGCCAGACCTCGGCGCTGGCCACGCCCGCCACCGCTCCGAGCGTATTCCAACCGTAGGCGTGCCCGAGCGCGAACCCGAAACCGGCACGCGCTCGTGCGAGTGCAGCAACCAGCAGGGGCAGCGTTGCACCCATGGCCGTGGACGGCACGAGCAGAATGGAAAACGCCGTCACGAAACGGACCACGTTCGCCAGCCAGAGATCCGCGCCCGCCCGGCCGGTCAGCGTGACCACGGAGCGGGTCAGTCCAGGAAGCGCGTAAGTCAGGACGACGCCGGACACGGCGACGACGATTTCCGCTGCGGCATACGTGTCGAGGATCCGGCGGATGCGGTGGCCAATCTGCCCGACGATCGCGCTTCCAATCGAGAGGCCTCCCATGAAGCTGGAGAGCACGAGGCTGGTCGCCCAGACGCTGCTGCCAAACACCAGAGCGCTCCGGTGAAACCAGACCATCTCGAACACCAGGCCCGCGGCGCCCGACACGAAGCACACGAGCGCCAGCCAGCGCGAATCGCGCGCCGCGCTCCGGTCGCCTGGCGCGACGACAGCCGCGCGAGCGCGGACCACTATCTGCCCAGCTCGCGGTAGATTGCCCGCACGTTGGACGGCGCCTGCTGCATGTCGTAGCTCTTGTACCGCTCCGGAAGCTGGAGCGAGGTCGCGGCTTCATCGGCCGACTTGCCGGCCGCGATCGCCTGCCGGACCGCGGCGAGGAAGTCGCGGTTGAAGTCGGCGAACTCCTGCAGGTCGCTCCACCTCATCGTGCGTGGATTGGCAAAGATGGCGGAAGGGGAGCTCGGATTGGCCATCGTGGCGGAGCTTTCATCGTGACCCGTGGTGATGCGGGTCACATTCTTGATCTCGGCCAGGGCTTTCGCGAGCGTCTCCGGAAACGCGACGCCGCTGCCGCCGCTGGCCGTGTCGATGACCGGCGCAGCCTTCGACGGAAAGAGATCCCCGAAGTGCGCCAGGCGCTTCTCCGGGAAGACGACGACCAGATCGCCGTCGGTATGCCCAGGTCCGAAGTAGTAGAGATCGATCCGGTCGGCTCCGCTCAGAAGCGACAGCTTGTCAGTGACCAGCCGGTTCGGAAGGAACTTCGCGTTGGCTCCGCGGAAGACGTCCATCTTCTCCATCCGCGCCTTCGCGTTCGCGTGCGCCACGATCTCGGTCGCGGTCGGGAACGCGATGTTCCCGGATACGTGGTCGACATTGGCCTGCGTGTTGATGATTGTGGTGACCGGCCTGTCGGTCACCGCCCGGATCGCGTCGAGGATGGGCCTGTCCCAGCCGGGCGGTTTCGTGTCGACGAGCAGCACGCCCTCGTCGCGCATCAGGGCCAGCGTGTTGCTGCCGCCCGTCAGCACGTACAAGATGTCTCTGACATCCAGCGTTTGAATGCGGACGATCCGGTCGTCCCCTTTCTGCCCTTCGAGTACGGCGGCGATCGACGACAGGAGAGCGAGAAGTGCGGCCGCGCCGACAAACAGCTTCACAGGACCTCCTGCGTGTCAGCGACCATCCGCGGCGAGTGAGGCGCAGATGATCTCTTCGTCGTTCCGGGCGTAGATGTGCCGGTTGGCGTACGCGGGATACATCCAGTTCACGTTCACCAGCTCGCGACGGTTCTGTGGCGGCGAAGTCGGCTTGATGAGATGCGTGCGGCTGATTTCGTGGTAGCCGTCGGGGCTGGGTTTCACGATGATGAGATCGCCGCGGTCGTTGTTGATGAACAGCCGATCGCCGTGGCGTACCATCACGCCGGACGCCCATCGTGCGCGTTCCTGGGTCACGGCCTGCGTCTCCCAGACGCGCTCGCCGGTCTTCGCCTTGAGACAGCGGAACTGCCCGTAGCTGCAAATCCCGTAGATGTAGTCGCCGATGATGACCGGCGTCGTGATCACCGTGTGCAGCCCGTCGGTCTGAATCTCGCTGTCGCTCTTCCCTTTCCAGAGCACGGTGACTCCTGGTTTGCTGTCGTCGAGCGACAGCATCAACGGGCCGTCGTAAAACGTCGAGAAGAACAGCTGAGACCCGCTCTGCACTGGCAGCGCGACCGTCATCGACCCGCCGACTTTGTAGGGCTGCTGCCAGTACGCTTTGCCGGTCGCCGGATCAAGAGAGGCCACGGCGCCGGGATACCAGATGATCAGTTGCCGAGTGCCGCCGGCGGTGATGATGACCGGCTGTGCCACCCCGAGATCGGTATCCGTGGCCAGCGCGCGCCAGATCTCCGCGCCGGTCATCTTGTCGAAGGCGACCACCTTGGCGTCGGGCCGGCCATCGACGAGGGCAATCAGGCGGTTGCCGTCGACGAGCGGCGCACTCGCGAATCCCCAGTCGAAGGCCCACTTCATGCGGTCGGCGCCGTAGTCTTTCACGTAGTCTTTCCGCCAGATCACCGCGCCCGTCTTGACGGCGAGGCAGAAGAGCTTCCCGTCGGCGCCGAGGACGTAGACGCGATCGCCATCGACCGTCGGGGTCGCCCGCGGCCCAGTCGGCCACGAGATGCCGCGATAGTCGGCGGACCACTCCTGCGTCCACAGGACTTTGCCGGTCTTCTCGTCGAGCGCCAGCGCACGCTCGGTTCCGCGCGGCCGCTGGGTTTCGACCCAGTCCAGGACGAACACCCGGCCGTCGGCGACCGCCGGGCCTGTGTAGCCGGCCCGGATCGGCGTGCGCCACAGCACCTCGAGGCCGCCGGCTGGAAACGTGTCGAGAATGTCCGTTTCGTTCCACGTGTTCAGCCGGCCCTTGCCGCCGACCTCCGGCCAGTCTTCGACCCGGCCGGCCGTACGAGTCGCAGGCGCCTGGGCCGCTTGCGCAGTGATTCGTGTGACGGAGAAGATGCCCGCGCTGGTACCCAGCAGTCGTAGCAGGTCGCGCCGGGTCGGTCTCCCGAAGCGCTCGTGTTCGCTCATCGGCACCCAATTGATCGAGAAGCCTTCGAAGAGCGAGCAAGGTAGCACAGGGGTTGTGCCCCCGGCAATGCGATCATCGGACCGCTCTCTACTGGATCCTGCGCATCAGGTGTCAGGCCTCCCTCACGCCGGGATGCCGAACGAGAAAGTAGATCGCGACGAGAACGAGCAGCACGCCGTTGATCCCGATGACCGTGGGCGCGCCGATGAGCGTCGCGAGGTAGCCGCTGACGAGGCTGCCGAGCGGCATGCCGCCGCGGAACGCCAGCATGTAGATGCTCATCACGCGCCCGCGCATCTCGTTCGGCGCGAGGAGCTGGATGAGCGACGTGACGGTCGAGAAGACGATCATCAGCGCCGCGCCGGTGAAGAACAGCAGGATGTCGCTCAGCCAGAGCATCCGCGACGCCGCGAATGCCAGGATGAGCATGCCGTACAGCGCCTGCACGACGAGCGCGGTCAGCCCCATCCGCTTGAACTTGCCGAGCCACGCGATGATCAGCGCGCCCACGATCGACCCGGCGCCCGAAAACGCCATCAGATGGCTGTACGTGCTGGCGCCCTCGTGAAACACCCGCTGCGCGAACACCGGCAGGAACGTCAGCACCGCAAACCCGAGGAACGTCGTCGTCGCCGCGAGCACGATGAAGGCGACGAGGCTCGCGTGATGGCGCACGTAGGACAGGCCGATCTGCAGATCCTCACGCATGCCTTTGGAGGCCGCCGGCGGAATGTGCTTCACGTGCAGCATCATCAGCGTGTTGATCACGACGACGAACGACAGCGCGTTGAGCGCGAAGCACGCGTTCATCGCCTGCGGCTCGCTGTAGCCCCACTTCGCGAACACCACCAGCGTCGCGCCGAAGAGCAGCGGTCCGACCACCCGCGCGACGTTGAACTGGATCGAGTTGAGCGCGACGGCGTTGGGCAGATCTTTTTTGTCGACGAGCGACGGAATCAGCGACTGATACGCGGGGCCGCCGAACGCCTGCGCCACCCCCGTCGTGAACGACAGCAGCAGGATGTGCCAGATCTGCACCACCTGCAGATACATGAGCAGCGCCAGCGTGGCCGACGTCGCCATCTGCACGTACTGCGACGCCATGAGCGTCCGCCGGCGATCGTGCCGATCGGCGAGCACGCCGCCGATGAGCGTGAAGAGGATGATCGGCAGCTGCTGCAGGAAGGCGTCGAGACCCAGGTAGAACGGCGACTTCGTCAGCGTGAGGACGAGCCAGTTCTGCGCGACGATCTGCATCCACGTGCCGATGCTCGAGGTGCAGGCGCCGAACCACTGCACGCGGAAGTCGCGGTACGTGAACGCCGCCAGCATGCGGCGCATCGCCCGCTCGCCTATGGAAGGCGTCGGTGTGATGGCGGCCTCAGCGGTGGTCGTGGCGGCTTGCGCCTGGATGGGTTCGGCCAAAGAGTCAGTCTAAACGGATGTAGGTCAGGGCTTTAGCCCTTCCGGGGCACTCGCGTATCTTACAACACTTGATCGGGTCCGGGGCCTGCCGTATACTTCGTCAAAGGCGAACATAAGGCGAAAATACGATGGCTCTTGCACGCGCCGGCCTCGAATCGCTCCTTCGCGCCCGCCAGCTCGATCGCACGTTGACGACGGCGCTGCCCGAGATCGATCCACGGGATGAATCCGCCCTCGCGCCGTCCGGCATTACCGCCTTAGACGCGCGGCTCGGCGGGGGGTTTCCCAGGGGGCAGTTGTCCGAGCTCGTCGGTTTGCGGTCGTCGGGGCGCACCAGCCTTCAGCTGCAGATGCTGGCCGCCGCCACCGCGCGAGGCGAGATCGCCGCCATTGTCGATGCGCTCGACATGCTCGACGTCGCGTCAGCGGCGTCCGCCGGCGTCGATCTCGAGCGGCTGCTGTGGATCCGCGGTCACGTCGTTTCGAATCCCGGGATGTGCCGGGATCTCAACCAGCGCGCGCTCGAGCAGGCGATTCGTGCGCTGACGCTCGTCCTCCAGGCCGGCAATTTCGGTCTCGTCGTCTTCGACGCCGCCGAGGCGCCGGCCGACGCGGTGCGCCGGCTGCCGTTCACGACGTGGCTGCGGCTGCAGCGCATCATCGAAGGCAGCCCGACGGCGTGCGTGCTCGTGGGCACCGAGCCGATGGCGAGGAGCTCGGCGGGGCTCACGCTGAAATTAGGAAGTGGAAACGTGGAATGTGGCGCTCGTTTTCAGGGCCGGTTGTTCGACGGCCTTGATGTGCAGGCGCGTGTGGTTCGAGCCCGTGCGCGTGAGAAAGAGGAGGCGACCGCGATATTCAGCACGGTCGCATCGGACTGTGCCTAGCCCCCGGCCCCCAGTCCCCAGCCCCCTGTACGCGTGCATCTATCGCCCCCCTGAGCCTGAATGTAGGGCGACCCTTTCAGGGTCGCCAAACCTTTCAGGGTCGCCGGGTGGCGAGTCTGAAAGGCTCGCCCTCCATGCGATCGCCCAGGAGTTCTCGCCGCGCTACGAACGGCACCGCGACGATCTCGTGTCGATCGACGTCAGCGGGCTGGCGCGGCTGGTCGGTCCGGCGCGGGCCATCGGCGAGGAGCTCGGCCGCGAAGCGGCCGCGCGCGGCGTCCGCGCGCACGTCGCCGTTGCCGGCACGCGCATGGCGGCGCTCGTCCTCGCGCTCGCACGTCCGGGGCTGACCGTTATCCCGCGCGGTGAAGAGGCGGCAGCGCTCGCAATGATTCCCATCGGCATCCTCGAAAAAATCCACGATGACGATCGAGCGCGGAGCTCGCATCCTTCGACAGGCTCAGGACGAGCGCTCATGGTGAGCGTGTCGAACCATGCGGTCTTTGCGTTCAAAAGGTGGGGACTGAAGACGCTGGGAGAACTGGCGGCACTGCCGGCTGCCGATCTCGTGTCGCGGCTCGGCCGGCCGGCGACGATGTGGCAGGCGATCGCGCGCGGCGAGGACATCCGGCCGCTCGTGCCGACGCTGGCCGAGGAACGCTTCGAGTCGTCGCTCGAGCTGGAGTGGCCGATCGAGGACCTCGAGCCGCTATCGTTCGTCCTCACGCGGCTGCTCGAGCCGCTGGCGACGCGCCTCGAGCGCCGCGATCGCGGCGCTGCGGTGCTGCACGTCCTGCTGGGCCTCGTGACACATCCTTCGACACGCTCAGGACGAGGTGAGGCCGTCGAACCACGCGAGACCTGCGTGCGGCGTCTGGAGCTGCCGTCGCCAGTGCGTGACGTGCGCACGCTGCGGACGCTCGCGCTCCTCGACCTGGAGTCGCATCCGCCGGCCGCCGCCGTCGAGTGCGTCACCATCGTCATCGATCCGACGCCGGGCCGGGTGCTGCAGCACCGGCTGTTCACGCGCGCGCACCCGACACCGGAACAGCTCTCGACGCTCGTCGCGCGGCTCGGCGCGCTGATGGGGTCCGATCGCTTCGGCGCGCCGGCGACGGTCGATTCGTTTCGGCCCGGCGCGTTCGCGATGACGCCATTTGCCACCGACCACGACAAGACGGGTGAACGCAAAGCGTGTGAGCTCATGGTTCGACAAGCTCACCATGAGCGACGGGGTCAGCAAGCTCACCACGAGCGACCGCTCATCCTGAGCCTGTCGAAGGATGAGCCTTTTGCGGTTAAACGTGGTGAGCCCCCAGTCCCCAGTCCCCAGCCCCGTCTTGTGTCTGCCCTGCGCCGCTGCCGCCAGCCCGTCCCCGCGCGCGTGGCGGTCGCCGATGGCCGCCCGGTGCGCGTCACCACCGATCGTCGCGGCTTCACCGGCGGAACAGTCGTGCGGTCCGCGGGGCCGTGGCGCACCTCCGGGAACTGGTGGTCGGGTGGGTCGGATAGGTCAAGTGGGTCGGGCAGGTTGGGTGAGTCGGGTGGGTCGGGAGAGTCGGGCAGGAGGTCGGGTAGTACAGGTGAGTCAGGTGGGGAAAGCTCGGTGTCCTCAACCCACCAGGCCCACCTGACCCACGCGACCCACCTGACCTCGTGGGACCGCGACGAGTGGGACGTGGCGCTCGGCGACGGCGCGGTCTATCGGATTTTTTACGAACGCGATACCGATCGCTGGTTCATCGATGCCATCGTGGATTGACCAACCATCGTGGATTGAAGAAGGAGGGGACGAGATGACGATCGCCGATCTGTTGCTGCCCGAAGTCGATCAGGAAATGGCCATCACCCGTCGCGTGCTGGAGCGTGTGCCGGACGACAGGCTGGGATGGAAGCCGCACGACCGATCGTGGTCGATGGGCGATCTCGCGAGCCACATCGTCAACATGATCAAGTGGACCGATGTGACGATGAACCAGACGGAATTCGACATGGCGACCGTGTCGCCCGAGCAGATGAACCAGGCGGCGACCTCACGCGCGCAGCTGCTGGAATGGTTCGACGCGAACGCCGCCGCGGCGCGTCAGGCGCTCGCCAAAAACGACGCCGACTACTTCGTGCCGTGGACGCTGAAGCAGGGCGACAAGGTGTACTTCACGATGCCCCGCTACACGTGCGTGCGCAGCTTTTGTGTGAACCACATCGTGCATCACCGCGCGCAGTTGACCGTCTACCTGCGCCTCAACAACATCCCCGTGCCCTCCATCTATGGTCCGTCGGCGGACGAAGGCATGTAGCAACTGCCAACTCTCAACGCTCAACTCTCAATTCTGACGTCTCGACACTGAACGCTGAGACGTGAGCGTTGAGACGTGAGCGTTGAGACGTGAGCGTTGAGACGCTGAGCATTGAGCGTTGAAAGTTGAGCGTTGATGTACGTCGAATTGCACGCAGCGTCAGCGTTCAGCTTTCTGCAGGGGGCGTCGCTCCCCGAAGCGCTCGTCGAACGGGCGGCCGAGCTCCGCTACTCCGCCGTCGCGCTCCTCGATCGCGACGGTGTCTACGGCGCGCCGCGATTTCACAAGGCGGCGCTCCACGCCGGGCTTCGTCCGATCGTCGGCGCGGAGCTGACCGTCGCGAATTCAGAATTCGGAATTCAGAATTCAGAATTCGTCCTCCCTGTCCTCTGCGAAAGCGCGGACGGGTACCGGAATCTCTGCCGGCTGATCACGCGCATGAAAATGCGCGCGCCGAAAGGCGAAGGTGCGCTGACGCTGGAGGAGCTCGAGGGCGCCACCGCCGGGCTCGTGGCGCTGGCCGGGCGCGCGGCGCTCGATGGCCGGCGGCACGGCGTCGGCGGCCTGCTCGATCGCCTCGTGGGCGTGTTCGGCCGCGCCCGCGTGTACGTCGAGCTGCAGCGTCATTTCCGCCGCGACGAAGAGCGCGACAACGAAGCGCTCGTCAGCCTGGCGGCGTCATTCCGTGTGCCGACGATCGCGACCAACGGCGTCCGGTTCGCGACGCCGGCCGGGCGGCCGCTCTTCGATGTCCTCACCTGCATCCACCGTCACACCGATCTGGTCGCCGGGGGCCGGCGGCTCGCCCCGAACGCCGAGCGGTATCTCAAGCCGCCCGCCGAGATGGCGGCGCTGTTCCGCGATCGCCTCGACGCGGTCGCGCGCACGCGCGAGCTCGCCGATCGCCTGCAGTACACGATGGCCGATCTCGGCTACCGCTTTCCGGACTATCCGGTGCCGCCCGGCGACACGCAGATCTCGTTCCTGCGCGGCATCACCGATGTCGGCGCGCGCGAGCGGTACCGGCCGTACCACGACCGCGCCCGTGCGCAGATCGCGCGCGAGCTGGATCTCATCGAGAAGTTGCAGCTCGCCGGCTACTTCCTCATCGTCTGGGACATCGTCAATTTCTGCCGGCAGCACGACATCCTCGTGCAGGGACGCGGGTCGGCCGCCAACAGCGCCGTCTGCTACAGCCTCGGCATCACGGCCGTCGATCCGGTCGGGATGGATCTGCTGTTCGAGCGGTTTCTGTCGGAGGAGCGCGGCGAGTGGCCCGACATCGATCTCGATCTGCCGAGCGGCGACCGGCGCGAGCGGGTCATCCAGCATGTCTACGAAAAATACGGGCGCCTCGGCGCGGCGATGACGGCCAACGTCATCACGTATCGCGGGCGCAGCGCGGCGCGCGAGGTGGGGAAGGTGCTCGGCTTCGATCCGGTGCAGGTCGATCGGCTGGCCAGGGTGATGAACAACTTCGAGTTCGTCGATCCGGGCGATTCGCTGCCGCGCCAGATGTCGGCGGTCGGCCTCGATCCGCAGTCGGATCGCGTCCGCCTGTTCGCGCGCCTCTGGGGCGAGATGCAGGACCTGCCGCGGCATCTGGGGCAGCATTCGGGCGGGATGGTGATCTGTCAGGGGCAGCTCGACGCCGTGGTGCCGCTCGAAAACGCCAGCATGCCGGGCCGCGTCGTCGTCCAGTGGGACAAGGACGACTGCGCCGACATGGGGATTGTGAAAGTCGATCTGCTCGGGCTGGGCATGATGGCGGTTCTGCAGGATGCCATTGCACTCGTGAATGGTGACGCCGCAAGTCTCAAGTCTGAAGTGGGAACTCTGGCACGCTCAGACTTCAACCTTCAGACTTCAGACTTGTCCCGACGTCCCGTCCTCGATCTCGCCCATCTGCCGCAGGACGATCCGGCCGTCTACAAGATGCTCTGCGACGCCGACACGATCGGTGTCTTCCAGGTGGAGTCGCGCGCGCAGATGGCGACGCTGCCGCGCCTCAAGCCGAAGGCGTTCTACGACATCGTCGTGCAGGTGGCAATCATCCGGCCCGGACCGATCGTGGGGCAGATGGTCCATCCCTATTTGAATCGCCGGGCCGGGCGCGAAGAGGTCCGCTACGCGCATCCGTCGCTCGAGCCGATTCTCGCGCGGACGCTCGGCGTCCCGCTGTTCCAGGAGCAACTCCTGCGGATCGCGATGGTCGCCGCCGGCTTCACCGGCGGGCAGGCGGAAGACCTGCGCCGCGCGATGGGCTTCAAGCGATCCGAGAAGCGGATGAAGCAGATCGAGGTGGCTCTGCGCGAGGGGATGGCTCGCAACGGCATCACCGGCGACGCGGCGCAGCAGATCATCACATCGATCGCGTCGTTCGCGCTGTACGGCTTCCCCGAGTCGCACGCGGCGAGCTTCGCGCTGCTCGCCTACGCGAGCGCGTACCTCAAGGCGCATTTCCCGGCGGCGTTCTACACGGCGCTGCTGAACAACCAGCCGATGGGGTTCTATCACCCGTCGACGCTCGTGAAGGACGCGCAGCGCCGCGGCGTGCGCTTTCATCCGATCGACGTCCAGATCTCGGACTGGAACTGCACCGTCGAAGCCGACGGCGCGATCCGCCTCGGCCTGCGCTACGTGCACGGACTGCGCGAGCAGGCCGGCCGCGCGATCTGTAGGGCGACCCTTTCAGGGTTGCCGGGTAGCGCGAAGGCTTCAGCCGGGCGCCATGTAGGGCACCGCTTTAGCGGTGCCGATCACGGTACTGACGCGGACCGCTGCCCGAAATGCGGGTGTGATGACGCGTCGATGCTCGAGCGCGTGGACGACCGGCGCTGGTTCTGCAACAACTGCTCGCACGACTGGAGCCGCTCGCCTCAAAGGCTCGCGCTCCAGCAGCAGCGCGAAGGCGAACGATTCAAGTCGCTCGACGATCTCGTCGCCCGCGCGGGCCTGCGGCGCGACGAGGTGGTCACGCTCGCCGACGTCGGCGCGCTCAACGCGTTCGGCTACGATCGCCGCTCCGCATTGTGGCAGGCCGAGCGCGCGATTCGCCCGTCAGGCGAGCTGTTTGAAAAAGCAGCCGCAGAGGACGCAGGGCTCGCAGAGATCTTTTATGAAAACGAATCCTCCGCGCTCTCAGCGGACTCCGCGGTTGAACGTGACACGCAGGGAAAGGCAGGAGGGGCGGTCCCCAGTCCCTGTCCATTGAAACCAATGACCGAGGCCGAACGCCTGGTCGCCGACTATGCGGGCATGGGTCTGACCGCCGGCCGCCACCCCATGGCGCTGCGGCGTGACGAACTGGCCATGCGCGGCATCCTGCGGGCGAGCGACCTCCACAGCGCGCGGCAGGGACGGCGCGTTCGAGTGGCCGGCATGGTCATCACGCGCCAGCGCCCCGGTACCGCCAAAGGCTTCGTGTTCCTCACGCTCGAGGACGAAACCGGGATCGCGAACATCATCGTGCGGCCGGATCTTTTCGCGCGGGATCGTCTCATCATCGTCGGGGAGCCGTTTCTGATCGTGGATGGCGTGCTGCAGAACCAGGACGGCGTCACGTCGGTGCGCGCCGAGCAGGTCCACGGCATGCGCGGCGTCGATGTCGACTTCGACGCCCACGATTTCTATTAGCATGATTGACCCCGACGCGTAGGACGCCCTGCCGCCGGCCGCGCTGGCCGCCATCTACCGGCGGATGTGGCAGATCCCCTCCGGCGAGGATACGAGCCCACGTACAGGCGGCGTCCGACCGCGAGGCGATTGCTGAGATCCTGCGCGAAACGAAGCGCAGCCTGCCAGGTTGCTTCCGGCCGACATCGCACCGGCTCCGTAGGGGTCTCGTCGATTTGAGGAACGCAAGGCGTCAGGATGCCCGGCGGCGCGCGTCACCACGTCGCGGTTCCTGCCGGCGGCCGGCGCGGCGCTCTTTCTGAAGCCGCCTGCCACCCGTGTACACCGTGGCCGTCCACGCTCCCGGCGGGACGCCGGTGAAGGTGAAGGTGCCGTCGTTCTCCGCGAGGGCGGTGAACGGCGTCGACGCCGAGAAGATTGACGCCGCCATCGCCGGATGGATGTCGCAGCCGACGCGATAGAAGCCGTCGCGCTCGAACGTATGGTTGTAGGAGCCGCCGGTCGGGATCGCGACGTTGAACGCGGCCTCGCGCGTCTCTTCGTGGGTCACGTGGACGTTGTGCAGCGTGTCGTCGTTGTTGCGGAACTCCACCGTCTGGTTCGTTCGCACGAGCAGCAGCTCGGGACCGAACGTCAGCCCCACCTGATCCATCACCGGCTTTTCGTCCTGCGGCGGAAACGTCCGTGCGCTTTTCGGCACGAGGGCGACGACGGCCGTCGCGCCGCCCGCTCCCTTCACGGTGCCGACGACGCGGCCGCCCTGTGCTCCTGTCGCGGCCACGCTGACCGGCGGCGCACCCGGCGCGCCCGCCGGTGGTGGCGGCGAATCGGATCGCGAGCAGGCAAATATCGCCACCAGCCATCCGATCAGCGCCAGCCGTTTCACACGCGGTCCTTCTTCGCCTGCGCGCTGTCGTAGCTCTCGCCGTAGATGGCGGGCACCTTTGCGCCCATCGGACGCAGATACATCGAGAGCTGGCCCCGGTGATGGATGGAATGCATCTGCGCGGTCTGCAGATAGGCCACCGCCGGCAGTTGAAAGATGCCGCGGAAGTCGACCACCTTCATCAGCGCCTCCACCGGCATCGCGCCGATCCGCTCCGCGTCGCGCGGGAACGTGTCGGCGTACCACCGCGCGACGTCGGCCGACGTCTGGAGCTCCGGAGGCCGGCCGCTGTTGGTGAAGTCGAACACGCCGTTCGCCACTGCCTCCATGAAGCGGTGCTCGGCGCCGACGATGTGCCACGCGAGATCGATGGCGCTCTTGCCGACGGCGTCCGGCCGATGGTCGCCCTTGTCGCGCGGGACGGCCTCGATGACTGTGCGCGTGATCGGATGCTCGCGCGTGAGCGCGCCGAGCATCCACTGGCGGAGGAACAACGCCTGGTCCGGTTGAAGAGTAGCCATGACCAGATTGTACTCGCGACATACAACGACTCACGTTGGGCGACCCTTTAAGGGTCGCCGTTCAGCGAGGCTGAAAGCCTCGCCCTCCGCGCGGTGTACAGATATTCTTCGACTGTGGTGAGCTCTCCGCGGACGCCTGAGGGTCCTTCGCTCTTCCGGCAGCCCTGTTTTCGGCCGTCTGGCTCTGCGACCTGCCGGGAAACATGGGATTCATCACGGTGATCGCCTGGCTCGAAGGGCGCGCGGCTGGCGACGGCTCGCGATCGCAGTCTTGGTCGGCGTGACAACGCTCACATGCCGCAGTGGACGCTGACTCTCGAAGACGCCGGCATCAGGCTCGACAAGTATCTGGCCGCCCCGGATCGGGCCGGATCGCGCGCGCGCGCGGCCGATGCACTCGAACGCGGCAAGGTGTTCGTCAACGATCGGGAGGCATCGCTCGGCGAGGCCGCCACGCGGCTCACCGTTGGCGACATCGTCCGCCTGTGGGTGGACCGTCCGGGCAGCGCGAAGCGCCGCACGACGCTCGGTGACGATCGCGATCTGCCGATCGTCTACGAGGACGATGTGCTCATCGTCCTGAACAAGCCTGCCGGACTGCTCGCCGTACCGCTGCCCCCGGAGCGGCGCCATGACGCGCCGTCGCTCTTCGAGGATCTCAAGTCCTACCTCCGCGGGCGCGGCCGGCGCCGGCCGTTCGTCGTCCACAGGATCGATCGCGACACGTCTGGTCTCGTCCTGTTCGCGAAAACCGCCGCGGCGCAAGCGACGCTGAAGGCGCAGTTCAAACGGCATCAGCCGGAGCGCGTCTACCAGGCCGTCGTGTACGGTCACCCGTCGCCGCTGGCGGGCACGTGGCGCGATCATCTGGTCTGGGATCCAAGATCGTTGATTCAGAAGGAGACGCACCCGCGCGATGCTCGCGGCAAGGAAGCCATCTGTCATTACCGCGTGATCGAGAAGCTGGCGGGTGCGGCCGTGATCGAAGTGAAGCTCGTGACGGGGAAACGGAATCAGATCCGCATCCAGGCGCGCCTGCGCGGCCACACCCTGGTCGGCGAGCAACGCTACGTCTACGGGCCGGAGGAGCTCCGCTCGATCACGTTTCCGCGACAGGCGCTGCACGCGCTCCGGCTGGCGTTCCGTCATCCGGTCGACGAACGCGACATGCGCTTCGAGGCGCCGCTGCCGGACGATCTCCTGGCGCTGATTGCCCGCCTGCGCCGCCGACCACCGTGATTGCGGATTGCGGATTGCGGATTGCGGAACGGGGACTGGATTGCGGATTCAGCAATCGGAAAATCCAATCCGCAGTCCGCAATCCGCAATACGAGGGGTCTAGCGTTAGGAACGCGACATCACCCCTGATGGGACACCACCTCGCCCCGAGCTGAGCCGAGACCGCGACACGAGCTTCAGAAGTAGAATCAAAAGTCAGCAGGAGGCTCACATGCGAGTGTTGGCGGCTTTGTGCGTGTTCGCGCTTCTTTCCCCTTCCGCCTCGGCACAGCAGCCGGCGGCCCGGAACCCACCGCCAGACCTGACCAGGGCGGCCTACGTCTCCGCCGCCGATCTCGCGGCCATGGTTGCCAGACAACCCGCCGATCGCAACGGCACCCTCAACCGTCTGCTCCAGTTTCCGCCGTACGCCGTCAACATCGAGCATCGGGTGCCCGTGGCGCAGAGCGCATCGGTGCACGAAACAGAGGCTGAACTGTTCTACATCATCGACGGCGCGGCCACGATCGTCACGGGCGGAAAGCTCATCGAGCCGACACGCAACGGCGCGAATCTGAGCAGCACGAAAGGCGTTGAAGGCGGCGTCGCGCAGAAACTGAGCAAGGGGGATTTCGTGATGGTCCCCGCCGGTGTGCCGCATTGGTTCACGGACATTCAGGGGTCGATCACGCAGATGGCGCTGCATCTGCCGATGATTCCTCCAGCGAAGTAGGTTTGGCAGGGCGAGCGCGAAGACGTCGCGGCGGGTCGCGCCGAGCGCCATGCGCGCTCCGATCTGCTGCCGTCGCTGCGCAACGGAGTACGACAGCACGCTGTAGATGCTGCTGGCGGCGGCCAGTTGTCTAGCTCTAGCGCTTGAACACTTTCCCGCCCTTCATGACGAACGCGACCCGCGTGACCGCCGCAATGTCGGTCGTCGGATCGCCGTCGACCGCGATGAGATCGGCTTCATATCCCGGGGCGAGCGTGCCGATCGTCTTGTCCAGGTTCAGCGACTTCGCCGACATCGACGTGGCCGACACGATGGCATCCATCGGCTTCTGGTTGCCCTGGCGCACGCGTTCGACGATTTCATCCGCGTTGTGGCCGTGGGCGCCCGCCACCGCGTCGGTTCCGAGCACCAGCTTCAGGTTCGGCGTGGCGACGGCCTTCTTGATCATGGCGGCGTTGATCGACAGCCCCTTTTCCATGTAAGCGAAGCCTTCCTCCGTGTAATTCTGGATGCCGAGGTACTTCGTCTTGTTGCGGAGGTAGTTCTGCAGGACGACGCCGACGTTCGGATCGAAGTAGACGCCCTTGTCGGCCATCAGCTTCAGTACCTCGTCGGTCGCGAACACCCCATGCTCGATCTGGTGGCAGCCGGCGTTCACCGACGCTTTGATCGACTCCGGACTGTGCGCGTGGACCATCGTGCGCAGCCCTCGCTCACGAGCCTCGCCGCACGCCGCGCGCAATTGATCGTCGGTCATTGTCTGCTTGCCGCCGTCGCGGATGCTGGCGGACGCGAAAATCTTCAGGACGTCGGCGCCGTCGGTCTTGAGCTGCCGGACCTTCTGGCGAATCTCGTCGGGCGTGCCGCTGCGTTCGTTGAGCGACGTGATCGAGGTCAGAATCCGCGGCCCCGGGAACACGCCTCGCGCGATGGCGGCGCGCAGCTCGACGTCGTTCGCCTGGCCCGGGCTCTGGATCGTAGTGAAGCCGGCGAGCAGCGTCACGTACGCGTTCTCGGCGGCATAAAGAATCTCCTGTGCCGGCGTGCCGGGTCGCGCCGCGTAGCGCCCGTCCTTGTCGAAGTGCCAGCCGACATGCGCGTGGACGTCGATCAGGCCGGGCATGATCGTCCGCGCCCCAAGGTCGTACGTGGCGTCCGGCGCGTTTCCGGTTTCAATCGACGTGATTCTGGATCCCTGCACGACGACCGTCGCGTTGCGCAGCGTCTTGCCGGCGCCGTCGAGCACGGCCGCCGCGTGAATCCGGATGGTCGTGTTCTGCGCGGCCAGCGGCGCAAAGCACAGCGATACCGCTGCAGCAAACAAAGCAGCCTTCAATTTCATGCGGCGCATTATAATCCTCGCACCCGATGCTGAAACTCATGCTCGCCGCCCTGCTCGCGGCAGGCATTTTTTCCGAAAGTGGTGTCCGGCGTCCACCTTCGCGTGAAGCTCCGGCGGACCGCCGAAGCCTTGGCGCAGGCGGTCAGCCGGACCGTACGCCGAAGGAACAGGACTGGCCGTTCTACGGCGGCGATCCGGGCGGCATGAAGTACTCCCCGCTCACCGATGTCAGCACGTCGAATGTCACGCGGCTCGGCGTCGCGTGGGAATGGTCGCCTCGCGAGAAGGCGCTCGACAAATTCGGGACGCGCCCCGGCAACTTCCAGGTGACGCCGCTGATGATCGGCAACGTGCTGTATCTGAGCACGCCGTACAACCGCGTGGTGGCGCTGAACGCCGACACGGGCCGCGAAATCTGGTCCTTCGATCCGAAGGCCTACGAGGACGGCCAGCCGCCGAACGGCAGCGGTTTCGTTCACCGCGGTGTCGCCGCGTGGCGGGACAGCGCCGCGGGCAACAAGCTTCGCATCTTCATGAACAGCCGGTATCGCCTGATCTGTCTCGATGCCGCCACGGGCCGCCCTCTCGAGAGTTTCGGGACGCGCGGCATCGTCGACTTGAGCCGCGGCCTCGTGTGGGAAATCAACAAGACGCACTACACCAACACCTCGCCGCCTGTCGTCTACAAGGACCTGATCATTCTCGGCAACGGCGTCGGCGATCGGCTCGTGTACCGAAACGATCCGCCGGGCGACGTTCGCGCGTTCGATGCGCGCACAGGCAGGCAGGTCTGGTCGTTCCGCCCGATCCCGCAGCCGGGCGAATTCGGCAACGACACCTGGGGCAACGACTCGTGGAGCTACACCGGACATACGAACGTCTGGCCGCCGATCACGCTCGACGCCGGGCGCGGGCTCGTCTATCTGCCGTTCGGCACGCCGAGCAACGACTTCTTCGGCGGCCGCCGTCCCGGCGCGAACGTGTTCGCGGAGTCGCTCGTGTGCCTCGATGCCGCGACCGGCGTCCGCAAGTGGCACTATCAGATCGTGCATCACGGCCTATGGGACTACGACAACCCGTCGCCCCCGAATCTCGTCACCATCCGCGTGGAGGGTCAAGCGATCGACGCCGTCGTGCAGCTGACCAAGCAGGGGTTTGCCTTCGTATTCGATCGCGTCACGGGCACGCCGGTCTGGCCGATCGAGGAACGTCCCGTCCCGCCAAGCGACATCGACGGCGAGCACGCCTGGCCCACGCAGCCGTTCCCGACCAGGCCGCCGGCCATCTCCGAACAGGGCGTCACGCTGCACGATGCGTTCGATCTGACGCCGGAGCTGAAGGCCGCGGCCGAGCAGGAGCTCGCGAAATACCGCATCGGCCCGCTGTTCACCCCGCCGGCGCTGCGCGGGACGGTTCAACGTCCCGGTCTCATCGGCGGCGCCAATTGGGGCGGCGGCGCGTTCGATCCGGGAAGCGCGCTGCTGTTCGTCAAGACCACGAATCAGGCGAACATCGCGCGCGTGGGCAAGCCCGATCGATCCAGCGCGAACCCGCGCGCGTCTGAAGTCGACGCCGAGTACACGCGCGTCGGCGACACGAACGCGGAGCTCAAGAATGGCATTCCATTGCTCAAGCCGCCGTACGGCCATCTCGTCGCGATCGACCTGAATCGCGGCGCGATCAAGTGGCGCGTCCCCTTCGGCGATACGCCATCGCTGCGCAGCAATCCGGCGCTCACGGGCGTGGCGCTGCCGCCGGCGCTCGGTGTGGCTGGCGCTCCCGGCGTGCTCGCGACTGCGGGCGGGCTCGTGTTCGGCGGGGGCGGGGATCTCGCGCTGCACGCGATCGACTCGGCTACGGGGGCCGAGCTGTGGCGCGCACCGCTGCCGCGCCCGGCGACCGGCACGCCGATGACCTATCGCTCGAACGGCGGACGTCAGTTCATCGTGATCGCCACCGGCGGGGGCGAGGATGCGTCTCTCGTCGCGTTCGCGATTCCTAATCCGTAGAGAGACCCATCGAAGATTCGCTCCGCGACGGAGCGTCAGTCGGCGGTTCAAGGCGAAGCTTCGTTACCCTTACCGGAGGACAACAGTGATTGCGGCATTCCTACTGGCACTAGCGGCATCTTCAGTCTCCGGCGTCGTACACGATTCGACCGGCGGCGTGGTGTCCGGCGCAGCCGTCATCGTGCGCCTCGGGTCGGGCCCCGAGCAGCGGGTGACGACGGGACCAGACGGGCGTTTCGCGGTGGAGGCGCCCGGTTCCGGCGACGCGACGGTGGTGGTGCGGGCGGGCGGTTTTGCCGAGAAGACCGAGCGCGTCACCGACGCCTCTCGCGCCCTGGACATCGTGCTGTCTCCGGCCGGGCTGCTCGAGACCGTCACGGTGACGCCCGCCCGCAGCGAACAGCGGCTTGGCGACATCCCGGCAAGCGTGAGCGTCATGCGCAGCGAAGAAATCAGGCAATCGCCGGCCGTTGTGGCCGACGACGTCCTGCGCCAGATCCCCACGTTCAGCCTGTTCCGGCGCACCAGCAGCCTCTCTTCGCACCCGACGGCGCAGGGGGTGTCGCTTCGAGGGATCGGGCCGAGCGGCGTGAGCCGCACGCTGGTGCTCGTCGACGGCACGCCGTTCAACGATCCGTTCGGCGGGTGGGTGTACTGGACCCGCGTGCCGCTCGAGAGCGTCGATCGCATCGAGGTGGTCGACGGGTCGAGCTCCAGCCTGTATGGCAATTACGCCATGGGCGGCGTCATCAACATCGTCAGCAACCGCGCGGCACGGCGGACGTTGGAGCTCAAGCCGCAGTACGGCAGCCACAACAGCCCGAAGCTGGACTACACGGCCAGCGATGTCTGGGGCAAGCTGGGCGTCACGGTCGACGGCAGCTTCTTCGACACCGACGGCTTTCCCATCGTCGTGCCGAGCGAAAAGGGGCTCATCGACATCAACGCGACGGTGAAGTTCCACAATTTCAACGGCAAGGTCGACTTCAGCCCGACCGAGCGCGTGAACATGTTCGCTCGTGCCGGCTACTTCAGCGAGGATCGCGTCAACGGCAAGATCGGCGAGGTCAACGACACGCGGTGGAAGTCGGCGAGCGGCGGCGTGCGGGTCCGGCTGCCGGATGAAAGCGACCTGCAGGCGAGCCTGTATACCGACTTCGAGAATTTCCACAGCACGTTCCTGGCGGTCACGGCGCCGTCCGCCACCGTCGCCTCGCGCAGCATCGTCCGTCTGACGGTCAATCAGCATGTGCCGACGACAGGCGCCGGCGGCATGGTGCAGTGGGCCAGGGCGCTCGGCAGCAGGAGCTACTTCAGTGCCGGCACCGACTGGCACTATGTGGACGGCGACAGCCAGGAGGATTCATACAACGCGGCGCCCGGTGCCGTCGTGCCCCCGACCCAGAACGCGATCCTCGCGCTCCAGCGCGTGTCCGGCGGAACGCAAAAGAGCATGGGGGCGTTCGTGCAGGACATTCTGACGCCGCTGCCGAAGCTGACGATGACGCTCAGCGCACGCGTCGATCACTGGCGGAATTACGACGCCCACAACCTCGAGACGGCGGTGATCGCGGGGACGGCGATCAACAACAAGCCGTCCTGCGACACGTCCGCCGGAACGCCCCCGTCGTGCCTCGTCGACAGAGCCGACAACGTCGTCAGCCCGCGCGCCGCGGCGCGGTACCAGATCACCGGCAGGATCAGCGTGTGGGGCGACGTCGGCGCGGGTTTCCGCGCGCCGACGCTCAACGAGCTGTACCGCCAGTTTCGCGTCGGCACCGTGCTCACGCTGGCCAATGAGAATCTCGGACCCGAGCGACTCGTCGGCGGGGAAGCCGGCATCAGCCTCGCGCCGGCGCGCGACCTGACGATCCGTACAACCTGGTTCGACAACCGCGTGACCAACCCGGTGTCCAACGTCACCCTCACGACGGTGGGCGCGAACGTCACGCAGCAGCGTCAGAATCTCGGCGAGACGCGCATCCGCGGCGTGCAGAGCGACGTGGAATATCGAGCGGGGTCGTTCATGCGGTTCTCCGCCGGTTATCTCTTCAACAACGCGAAGGTGACCGACGGCGGCTCGACCAACGCGTCGCTCGTGGACAAGTTCCTGCCGCAGGTGCCCAGGCACCGCGGATCCGTGCGCGCGGCGTACTTCAATCCGAAGTACGCCATCGTCGCGTTCTCGGTCCAGTTCCTCGGGACGCAGTTCGACGACGATCAGAACGCGCGCATCGTGCCGGCGACGGCGCTTTCCGATGCCGGGTACGCGGTGTCAACCGCGCCGGGGCTGCCGGCATATACCGTCGCCGATCTATCCGTGTCGCGGGCAATCGGGCGGAATGTCGAGGCGTTCGTGGGCGTGCAGAACCTGTTCGACCAGACGTACTTCGTCGGCACGCTGCCGACGACGATCGGATCGCCGCGCCTCGTCAATGGAGGCGTCAGGGTTCGCTTCTCCGCGCGCTGAGACACGGGGAAAATCTGAAGTCTGAAGTTTGAAGTCTGAAGTCTGGACGTCGCCCGCTTCAAACTTCAAACTTCAGACTTCAGATTTCGTGCCTCTTCGGCCAGCTGATCTGGCGGACGCTGCTAAAGTAAAGATCAAGTGGGTTGGGGCCGAGACGGCCAGTAACTCGCTGCACTGCCGTCGCGTCATGACCGGTGCAGGCTCGCGTCCTGCGCCTGTTAACGGCTGAGCTGCGGATCGCATCCATGGAACTCATTGTTCAACCCGACTCCGGAATCGCCCCCATCGTGACCGCCATCAAGCAGGCGAAGAAGAGCATCGACATTGTGATTTTCCGGCTCGATCGGTCCGAGATCACGCAAGCCCTCGAGGCGGCGGTGACTCGCGGCGTCCGGGTGCGCGCGCTGACAGCGCACACCAACCGCGGCGGGACCCGGAGCCTTCGCAGGCTCGAGGTGCGCCTCGTCGAGGCGGGCGTCACCGTCTCGCGGACCGCCGACGATCTCGTGCGGTACCACGGGAAGATGATGATCGTCGACGGCCGGTTCCTTCACGTCTACGGCTTCAATCTCACCGGCCTCGACATCGCGACGAGCCGCAGCTTCGGCGTCATCAGCAGGAACGAGAAGCTCGTGAACGAAGCCTCCAAGCTGTTCATGGCCGACTTCGACCGCCGGCCGTATGTCCCGGGTGACGCGCGTCTCGTGGTCAGCCCCGAGAACGCGCGCGAGCGTCTCGGGCGGTTCATCCGCGGCGCGCGCAAACAGCTCCTGATTTACGACCCGCGGGTGAGCGACGACGCGATGCTGCGGCTGATTGCGGAGCGCATCAAGGCCGGCGTCGACGTCCGGATCATGGGCCAGGTCGAGGGGGAATGGAACGTGAAGAGCGAAAGGCACCCGGGAAAGCGGCTGCACATCCGCGCAATCATCCGCGACGGCAAGCGGGCGTTTCTCGGCAGCCAGAGCCTGCGGCGGCTCGAGCTGGACAAGCGGCGCGAGATCGGCGTCATCATCACCGACGAAATCGTGGTCCGGGAAATGCTGGACGTCTTCGAAAAAGACTGGGCGAAGACCGATTCCGGGAAGAAGCGGGCCAAGAAGGCGGCGAAGGCGGAAAGGAAAGAGGAGAAGCTCGCGGCGGCGTCCTAGTCGTTCGTGGTTCGTCGATAGTCGTCCGTCGTCAGTCGTGCGTATGACCGACGACCGACGACTTCGGCGACGACCTCTTCCTGCGGCGACCTCCAGAAATCCATCGTCGACACCCGGTGGACGCAGCCGACCGTGCAGTACGGCGCGCACGGCTTCGGTGTCGAGAACTCGCGCCGGATGTCGTCGGTCGTATACGAGTCGAGCGGCACACCCGGATAACCGCGCTGCTGCGAGCAGTAATGGACCAGGCCGTCCTCGCAGATGTAGAGGTAGCGGCCGCCGGCGCGGCACCGCCAGTCGTTCGGTTTCCCGTCCACCAGGTTGTCCTGGAAGCTGCTGATTCCCGAGTAGAGATTCTTGAAGACCTGCCACGGCCCGCTGATCGCGGCCGACACGGCGTCGTACACCTGACGCTCCGCCGGACCGAGCGGCTTGAGCCGGCCTGAGCCGTCGTGGATGATCCCGATGGAGGTCGAGAACCCGAGCTCGCGCGCGCGATTGTTGATCGTCCGCGCGTCTTCGGGGTTCTTGATGCCGCCGCCGAGCACCGAATTGATGTTGACGTCGAACCCTGCGTGCTCCTTCAGATGCTGCAGCTTCTTGTCCAGCAGCCGGAGGCTCTTCTTCGACACGTCGTCGGGCTCGATGTTGTCGATGCTGATCTGCAGGAAATCGAGACCGGCCGCGTTCAGCTCCTTGATGCGCTTCGGGACGAGGAAGTAGCCGTTCGTGATGAGGCCGGCCATCATCCCGCGCCTGCGGATGTGCCGGATGAGCGCGTCGAGCTCGGGATGGAGCATCGGCTCGCCGCCGCTGAAGGCGACCACCGACGTGCCGAGCGCCGCGAGCTTGTCGATGCGGCTTTCCATCAACGCGGCCGGCACGGGCGGCGACACCTTGTCGTACTCGTTGCAGTAGCCGCAGTCGATGTTGCAGCGGCGGATCGGGATGATCTGCACGAGGAGCGGGTGGGCGGTGTGGACCAGCCCGCGCGCGAACTCCCGCAAGGAGCGCGCTTGACGGCTGACCGTGCTGAAGGTCAAGGCGCGGAATTATAGCATCAGGCCGGAGCCGGCTCTGGACGCATCCGCCGCAGGCGATCGCCCACCTTCATCGACCCGGTGAAGATCGAGCCGACCGGAATGATGCCGAATATCTGATGGCGCGCGACGGCCGTGAACGCCGCCGACGCGAGACAGCCGCAGTTCTCGCAGTCCGGCGCGCCGCCGAACTGACACGGGGTGATCTTCGTCGTCAAATCGGCTGAGATCGTCGTGGTCGTGCGCGCGAAGACGCATTCGTCCGGCGACCGCGGCGGCTCGGCGTAGGCCTCGATGGCGCCTTGCGGCACCGTCAGCTTCGGATAGCGCAGCCGGAGGGCGAGCAGGTCCGCGATGACGCGCTCGCGATCGATCGGCTTGAGGCGTTCGGCGGAGACTTCGCCGAGCTGCGGCGTGTAGAGACTGAACCAGATCTTGTCGATCTCGCCTCGCGCCGACCAGAACCTGAGGAACTCCTCGATGTAACCGGGACGGTTCACCTGCTGCCGCGTGACGGTGCAGTGCACGGTAAGCGAATGCCCCGCGATGTGCCTGAGGACACGATCGTAGGTGGCCGGCGTCCGGCGCGCGTCGTGCTCGGGCTGCAGGCCGTCGATCGAGACGACGATCGAGAGGCGCGGGATGCCGCGCCACTCTCCGGGAATCTCGCGCACGGCGCTCGTGACGAGCTGCACGTGAATGCGGCGGGCCGCCAGAAGCGGCAGAATCGTATTCAGCTCGCGATAGCGCACGAGCGGCTCGCCGCCGACGATCGAGACGTGGAGCGGCCGATGACGATCGACGAGCGCCATGACGCCGTCGACGAGCGCCTGCCCTTTGAAATCGCGGACTTCCCGGAGCGTGAGATCGCCGCCGAGGTGATCGTCGCCGTAGGCATAGCAACCGGGGCAGCGCAAAGGGCACTCACGGGTGATTTCGATCGACAGAAGCGGGCTGTATCCCGTGAGGATGCGGCCCCATGCGGAGAAAATACCTTGCATGTTCCGCCCACTATAGCAGCCTCTGCTAAGATTCCGCATCCGGCGGCTCGCCGGTGGAGGCTCGTATGAAACGACGCACGCTGCTTCAGTGGCTGGCCGCGATTCCGGCGATCCTTCCGTTCCAGCCCCTCCGTGTGTTCGCGCAGCCGCGCGATCTGACCCCGGACGCCGTGGCGATGCTGCGTGACATCGCGCCGACCGTGCTGCCGGCGTCGCTCGGCGCGGTGCGCATCGGCGCGACCGTCGAGAGGTTCATCGCCTGGACGCGCGGGTATCGTGAGGGCGTCGCGCTCAATCACGGGTACGGCCATCCGCGACTGCAGCGCTCGGGTGCGTCGCCGGTGGCGGGCTACGTGGCGCAGCTCGCGGCGCTCGACCGCTAGGCGCGCGCCCGAGGTGAACGCTGGCCGGCGCTGGATCTCGAGACGCGCCGATCGCTGCTCGATGCCGCGCTCGCGAAGGCCGGCGTGCGAACGCTGCCGCCGCGGCCGGTCGGACAACATGTAGTGGCCGATCTGATGGCGTTCTACTTCAGGAGCAGCGAGGCGAACGACGACTGCTACCGCGCGATGATCAACCGGGAAGTCTGCCGGCCGATCGCAATCACGACGAGGCGCCCGCAGCCGATCGCCTGAGGAGCGCGAAGGCTTCAGCCGAGCGTTGGACAATCATGACCGTTCACGAAACCGACATCTGCATCATCGGCGGCGGCATCACCTCCGCGATGCTGGCACAGAAGCTCTCCGAGCTTCGTCCGGGCCTGCGCATCGTCGTCGTCGAAGCGGGCCGCTCGATCTTCGACGTGCAGAATCGCGGCCGCTACCGCGAGCGCGCGATGGAGTACGGCGAACACCCGTGGCCGGAGGACTACATCGAGGATCAGAAGGCCGACGGGATCATCTCGATGACCATGGCGGTGGGCGGACTGGCGCTGCACTGGGGTGGCGCCTGCAACCGGTTCTCGCAGGAAGATCTCCGGTTGAAGTCGATGTACGGGCTCGCCGCGGACTGGCCGCTCGATTGGCGGGAGCTCGAGCGGTACTATTGTGAGGCGGAGCGGCGCTTGAACGTGAGCGGCGAGCCGAGCCCGCATCCCGAGGATCGCCGCTCCGAGCCGTACCCCCAGGGCCCGATTCCGCTCTCGTACAACCTGCAGACCCTGAAAGCCTGGGCAGAGCAGAGCGGGCTGAAGTTCTCGCCTCTGCCGATGGCCCGCAACCTGACGCCGTTCGGCGGACGCGGCGGTTGCTGCGTGTACGACACGTGCGGGGAGGTCTGTCCGTCGGGGGCGCGATATTCGCCGGACTTCACCTTCCGCCAGTTGATGGAGCCGGGCAAGATCGTCCTGCACGACCGGACCCTGGTCCGCCGGCTGATCCTGGACGACCGGCGGCCAATCGTCGTGGCCGCCCGGGCGTTTCATCAGGATCGGCCGGACGATCCGATCGAGTACCGGGCGAGGTCGTTTGCCGTCGCATCGGGCTACTGCTGGAGCTCGCATCTGCTCCTGCTCTCGGCGAGCTCGAGGTTCCCGAATGGGTTGGCGAACAGCTCCGGGCTCGTCGGACGCTATATGAACGGACACAAGTTCATTCAGGCGACGGCGAACATCGACGACCAGACGTTCCCCGGCCAGAACATGACGCACAGCCTGATCTCGCGTGAGTATTTCCGCTGCCCGACCGACAAGCCCTTCGTCCGCCACGATACGCGCGTGTGGGAGAGCTCGGCGGGCCGCGATCCGCGGCTGCGCGCGCCGGACGGCAGGCTGCTGCTCGGCGACGAGCTCATGACCGACTGGCGATCGCGCACGAAGGGCAGCTCGGTTCGGCTGCGCGCGTACGTGGACGTGCACCCGTCCGCCGACAGTCGCTTGACGCTCGACCCGTCGAACAGGAACCGGTACGGCGATCCGATGCCGAAGATTGCGCATCACGTAGACGAGGCGACGGTCGCGCGCGAGGCGGCGACGAAGGCGCACGTGCTCGGCGTGTTCAGCACGCTGGCGAAGGCGGGCAATGGCCGGATCGTGAACACGAGCGAAGGCGACTATCTGGATCACCCCGGCGGTGGATGCCGGATGGGAAGTGATCCGGCCACCAGCGTGTGCGACAGCCACGGCCGCACTCACGACCACGAGAACCTGTTCGTCGTCGGTGCGCCGACGACTCCGACCGGCGGCTGCACGAACGGCACGTTGACATTCGTCGCGCTGACGCTGCGCTCGGCCGAACAAATCGCTCGGACTTCGTAGAAGCGCGAAGGCTCCGGATTCTCGTCGCGCTCTGAAGCCTTCGCGCGACGCGCTTACAGGACACGAAGCCCGCTCGGCTGAAGGCTTCGCGCCACGAGTTATTTCACCGCCGTGAACATGATCTCGACGGCGGCGTCGGCGCCCATCAGGCCCGTGCCGACGGTCGCGCGCGCGGGGAAATCCTTCGTGAAGACCTCGCGATACGCGGCGTTCATGTCCTGGAACCTGCTCATGTCGGTCAGGTAGACGACTCCGTCCACGACGTTCGACCACTCGAAACCAGCGGCTTTGAGCGTCCGTCCCGCGCGCGCGAGCACTTCCGCGGTCTGCGCCTTCACGTCGCCCTTGTTGCTCGCCGTGTTGCCCGTCAGTCCGGCGATGTACAGCCGGTTACCGACCTGGATCGCCGCGCTCAGGTTCGGGTTCGCGTTGCCGGGGCTTCCGTCGGCGTTCGGCGTCGTGATCGCCTTGCGGCCCGCATCCTTGACGGCGACCATCGTGATCTCGACGAGATAGTCGGCGCCCGCCAGCCCCGCCTTCACCGTGGCGCGCGCCGGCGGACTGGAGGGAAAGTACGTGCGGTACGCCGTGTTCATCGCCTGGAACGCCGTATCGTCGGTGAGGTAGACCCGTGCCGCGACCACGTCGGCGAAGCTCATGCCCGCCTGCTTGAGTATCGCGGCGCCATTGTCGAGGACGGTCCTGGTCTGCACCGTGACGTCGCCCTTGACATTCGAATTGTCCTTACCATTGCGGCTGACGAGGCCGGCAAGGAACAGGGTGTTTCCGGTCTTGATCCCGTAGCTGTACGGGCTCGGCGACTTGATCCAATCGCTCGGATGCACGACCACGCGCTCCCCGCCGTTGGGGACGGCGACCATCGCGATCTCGATCAGGCCGTCCGCGTTCGCAAGCGGCTGTGGCACGACGACCGTCGTCCGCGCCGGCGGATCCTTCGTCCAGTACGTGGAGTACACCTCGTTCATGGCGGCGAAATCACCGGCGTTGCGCAGGTAGACCAGGACGCTCGTCGCGTTCGCGACACTCGATCCGGCGGCTTTGAGCGTCGCGGCGATGTTATCGAGGGTCTGTTTCGTTTGCGCCTTGACGTCCCCCTTCGCGATGGCTCCCGAGGCGTTGGTGCCGAGCGTCCCCGCGACATAAATCAGCCCGCCTGCTTTGACGGCGGGGCTGAACGGCAGGCTGGGATTGCCGCCGGTTGTGACGATCTGCTTGGACGAGGATTGGGCCAATGTCATGGAGACGGCCGTGATGGCGAGCGCGAGCGTAATCAACAGGCGCATGAGTGACTCCTTGAGAGAGCGTCATTCTATCGGGTAATCGGGTAATCGAGTAATCGGGTAATTGCATTGCTCGATTGCCCAATCCAATTGCCCAATCCAATTACCCGATTACCCGATTACCAGATGCAGGAATCCCTAGCCGGCCCCTACCAGTCGCACCCGTGGCGCGAGCCGCCAGTCGAATTCCGCGAGGCGCGCCGGGCCCAGACGCTCGACTTCCTGGAGCGCCGCGGCGGCGTCGCCGAGCAGCGCCGCCACGTCCACGCGCTGGCACCGCGGGGCGAAGGGCGCCAGATACCGCGGCCCGCGCGTGAGCATGTAGACCGTGCCGTGATGGTTCAGGCGGCGCAGATGATGAAAGGCCACTCCGATCTGGAGGATGCCCTGGTACAGGTAACGGATCTCGCGCCGCTCCGCGCGCCACAACAGCTCCAGCGTCTCGTGCTGCTCGAAAAACTCGCCGCGATTGAACTGGGCGATGCCCTCGAGCAGCTGTTGCGGCGGAGGCTCCTCACACGACATGGGGTAATCTTAATGACGTGATCGAAAAGCGGCGATCGAAGATTCAGGGATGGGGCGTCTACGCGACGCAGACGATTTCGAAGAACACGCGCATCATCGACTACTCCGGCGAGAAGATCTCGAACCAGGTGAGCCTGAAGCGCGAATCGCGCTACATCAAACAGGGTCACATCTGGTGCTTCAAGCTGACGAACCGCACCGTGATCGATGCCGGCGTCGGCGGCAACGACGCCCGCTTCATCAACCACTCCTGCCGCCCCAACTGCTACGTCCACATCGTCGATGGCACGATCTGGATTCGCGCGGCTCGGAAGATTCGCAAGGGCGAAGAGCTCACTTATCACTACAACACCGACGGCCAAGGTCTGATCAAGTGCCGGTGCCGCCCCGGATGCCAGCACCTGCTGTGATCGACCATCAGCAGATCGCCAGCGTCCCGCGCACCTGGGACGACGTGTTCGACAAGCTCACCATGAGCGGCCGCTCATCCTGAGCCTGTCGAAGGATGCGCGCTTTGCGTTCCAATCGTCGTTCTACTTCGGGTCCGGGACGCTCGGTACTGTGTAGACTTTCTTCAGCGCCGTCTGATACTCGCCGAATAGCGCTTTAATCCCGTCGAACTCCTTCTTCACCGCGGCGCGATAGTCGGCGCGCGTGGCGAAGTCGAACAGCACCGCCGCCATCGCCTGCGCATCGACCGTGAACCCCTTGTGGCCGATCTCCTTGAGGTTGTCCGCGTCCATCTCATAGGTGTGGTTCGAGAACGTCGAGGACTGCGCGCTCAGGCCGATGCCGGGGATGTCCCGCGAGACGCTGCCGGTCTCCTCGTAGCCCTGCGGCTTCGCGGGCTCGGGGCTCACCCCGGTCGCGCCGAAGCCCTTCATGTACGCGAAGCCCACCTCCGCGAGCGTGGCGAGGCCGATGCCGTCCAGATCCTTGCCGTAGTGATCGATCTTCACCTTCGTGCCCGTGGCCAGCGCCGCCGCAGTCGCCGCGTTGTCCACGAACTCCACGACCTGCTGCAGGTAGACCTCGTCCGGATACCGGATGTAGAAGTCGGCGACGGTGCGATCGGGCACGACGTTCGGCGCCGCGCCGCCCTCGAGGATGACGCCTTGAATCCGCGCCTCCGGCCGGATGCTCGCCCGGACGGAGTTGATATTCTCGAACAGCTTGATCACCGCTTCGAGCGCATTGCGGCCGTTCCACGGCGTCATCTGATGCGTGGGCGCGCCGCTGAACGTGTACTTGGCGCCGACGATGTTGAGGCAGCACGATCCGAAGCCGTGCGCCGGGCGCGAGGTCGTGCTCGACGAGTGGCTGCGCACGATCACGTCCGCGGCATCGAACACGTGCGCATCGTGCATCACGGTCTTCGCGTTGGGCGGCATCATCTCTTCGCCGGGCGCGCCGTAGACGATGACGCTGCCTGGCGCCTTCGTGCGGGCGAGGTACTCCGACATCGCGACCGCGGCCGCGAGGCCCACCGGCCCCTGTGCGCTGTGCTGGTCGCCGTGGAACGGCCCTTTCGTGCCGCGCAGCGCGTCGTATTCGACGATCACGCCGAGCGTGGGGCCGCCGTTGTTGCGGCGGTACTTCGCGATGAACGCGGTCGTCAGACCGGCGCTGCCGGTCTCGACGCTGAACTCGTGCCGCTGCAGGTAGTCGATCAGCTTGCCGACCGACCGCTTTTCCTCGAATCCGATTTCAGGATGCGTTGCGATGTCGTCTGCGAGCGAGAGGAGCTCTTTGTCCATGAGCTCTCTGGCACGGGCGACCACCTGGTCGCGCTCCGCGTTCGGCCCGGTCAGCCGCGTGACGAGCCCCGGCACGTCGAGCGACTGCTCGAGCGCGGACATTTTCCTGAGCACATCGCGGGCGGCGTCGCGTTCGGTCGGCGTGTCCTGCGCGTGTGTGGTGGCGGTGAAAGTGAGAAGAAGAGCTGCGGCCAGGCGGTGAACCATGCGGGCATTATACGTGCGAGGTGCGAGGTGTGAGGTGCGACGTGCGAGGTGCACAGCGACCGCCATGCCGCTCGATGATCCGTCGCGCAAGCGGCAGCGCCAGGCCCATGCCCCCACGCTCTTCGTCGAACGGCGCCGGCTCGCGGTCGTATGCCGCCTGCACGCTCGAATCCTCGGCGACGACGAGAATGGCGGAGGTGCGGCCGGCGCGCGTCTCGACGCGGCGTTCGGCGACTACCGTGCAGGGACCGGCCCTTTCCCGCAAGATCGCCCTGAGAATCGCGCCGAATGCGGTCCGGAGCCGCGGTGCGTCGCCCGACATGTGCGCCCCGTCCTGCTGGCCGCGAACCTCCAGCCGTACGTCGCGATCGCGAGCCTCGCTCACCTGCTCGGCCACTTCAGCGATGAGCGCAAAGGCGTCGAGGGGCTGGCGGTCCAGCGTGACGAGGCCGGCGTCGAGCTTCGAGACGTCGCTGAGCTCGGCGATCAGAGCGACCAGCCGTGCGCACGATTTCTCGGCCTCTTCGACCATCTTGCGATGACGCTCGCTCAGCGGGGAATCGCCGTCGCGCTGGAGCATACGGAGATACCCGCCAACGACGCTGACGGGGGCCCGGAACTCGTGCACGGCAAGCGACAGGAGTCGGGGGTCGCTCTTCTTCGGGGTTTCCACGCCTCAGGTCACCATCTGCTCGCGGCATCCGTGATGGTCTGCTCGATGCGCGCGCTCATTGATCGGATCGAGTGAGCGTAACACACACTCGCGGAACCTCAGTCGGACCCGATGTCCAAAGATCTCATATCCTTGATGAGGTCTCATGGTTCTGGTCACCATCGTCATTCCGGTTTACCGCGACAGCGAGGCGCTCGCTCGCACGCTGAGCCTGCTCGACGGTGGCGGCGCCGAACTGATCGTCGTGTCGACGGGCGAGGACGCCGGGTCGCTGGCGCCGCTTCGCCTCACCCGCTCTGACATCGTCTGGATCCAGGCGCCGCGGGGACGAGCCCGGCAGATGAATGCCGGCGCGGCGATCGCGCGCGGGCGCTGGCTCCTGTTTCTCCACGCGGACACGCGATTGTCGCCGGGCTGGCGGAGTGCGATTGTCGCCGCTGATCGCGATCCACACGTGAGCGCCGGCTGCTTTCGTTTCGCGCTCGATTCGCGATCGCCGTTCGCGCGCCTCCTCGAGCTCGGCGTGCGCCTGCGTGTTCGGCTGTTCGCGCTCCCGTACGGCGATCAGGCGCTGTTCGTGAAGCGCGAGGTATTCGAGGCGCTGCGCGGCTACTCGGATCTTCCCATCATGGAGGACGTCGATCTCGTCCGCCGCCTGCGCGCGCGGCCTTCCGCCGGCCCGCTGTTCCGGGCGTCGTATCCGGCGATCACGTCGGCCCGGCGGTGGGAACGCGACGGTTGGGTCGGCCGGACCGCCAGGCATCTCGCGCTGATCGTCCTGTATTTCTGCGGTGTGGCGCCGGAGCGGCTGATTCGCCTCGACCGGGCGCGTTAAAATCGCATCCGGGCTCGCGGGAGCGGCGTATGTACTTATAATGATTCCGACTCCCGCGAGCGATGTAACCGGCGCCGGCGCTCCGGCGTCAAAAGGCAAGGTCTTATGCTGATTAAACCCCCGGCGGACATTCGAAGCTCGGAGATCACGGACAAAAAGCTGTATCTCAATCGCCGCGAGTTCATCCGGGCGACGACGGGCACGGCAGCCGCTGTCGCCACCGGAGTGATTGGCGCCGGGGCGTTCCTGCGGGCCGCGACACCGGCGCCGCACGGACGCAGGCTTGAGAACGTCGGGAAGAGCGCCTTCAGTGCCGACGAGAAGGTGAACAAGTGGGAAGAGATCACGACCTACAACAACTACTACGAGTTCGGCACCGACAAGGACTCGCCGTCGATGCTCGCGCGCAACTTCAAGACCGAGCCGTGGACGGTGACCGTCGACGGCGAATGCAACAAGAAGGCGGCCTGGCATCTCGAGGACGTCCTGAAAGGGCAGGCCCTCGAAGAACGGATCTACCGCCATCGCTGCGTGGAAGCGTGGTCGATGATCATTCCGTGGGTGGGGTTCCCGCTCTCCGACTTCATCAAGAAGTGCGAGCCGACCCCGAAAGCGAAGTTCATCGAGTTCACCACGCTCTACGATCCGAAGCAGATGCCGGGCGTGCGTTCGCCCGTGCTGCGCTGGCCGTATGTCGAAGGGCTGCGGCTGGACGAGGCGATGCACCCGCTCACGATCCTCGCCGTCGGCCTGTACGGCGAAGTGATCCCCAATCAGGACGGCGCGCCGCTCCGGCTCGTCGTGCCCTGGAAGTACGGGTTCAAGCACATCAAGTCGATTGTCAAGATCAAGTTCGTCGAGAAGCAGCCGCTCAATACGTGGCAGGAATCGGCGCCGCAGGAGTACGGCTTCTACTCGAACGTGAACCCGACCGTCGACCATCCGCGCTGGACGCAGGCGAGCGAACGCCGCATCGGCGAGTTCCTGCGGCGCAAGACGCTGATGTTCAACGGCTACGGCGATCAGGTGGCCGGCATGTACAGCGGGATGGATCTGAAGAGAAACTACTAGGGCATAGGGCGCAGGGCTCTTAGGGCAAAAGGCTTGAGACTCTCGGACCGTGCCGTTCGGTGGGTGCTCAAGCCATTGGTTTTCATCGCGAGCCTTGGCCCGTTTGCGTGGCTGATCTGGGCGGGACTCACGGGAAACCTCAGCGCGAATCCGCTCAGCGACGTCACCAACGAAACCGGCGTCTGGACGCTGCGCTTCCTCTGCATCACCCTCGCGATCACGCCGCTGCGCAAGCTCACCGGCTGGAACGCCGCCATCCGCTTCCGGCGCGTGGCCGGTCTGTTCGCGTTCTTCTACGGAACGCTTCACTTTCTCACGTATGTCATTGCCGACCGATTTGCGGCACTCGACTTCCCGGACGGTATGGTCGCATGGACGACCGTCCGCAATCTGGCGAAGTCGGTGGGCGAAGACGTCTACAAGCGGCCGTTCATCACCGTGGGGTTCACCACGTGGACGTCGATGGTGCCGCTTGCGCTGACGTCGACCTCCGGGATGATCCGGCGTCTCGGCGGCCGGCGATGGAATCTGCTGCACCGGCTGGTGTATCTCACGGCGTCGCTCGGCGTTGTCCATTACTGGTGGCTGGTGAAGGCCGACGTCAGCCGTCCGATTGCCTACGGCATCGTCGTCGGCAGTCTGCTCGCGTTCCGAATCTGGCTGGCGCGCGCCCGCGCCGCGGTCGCCCCCACGCGGCGTCTGCACACTGACGGTTCGTCGCCGAAGCGCGAGGCCGTCGGCCGAGCGAAATGAAGCGCGAGCCTTTCAGCCGAGCGAAATGGAGCGCGAAGGCTTCAGCCGAGCGAACAGCCAGGGTGCTCAGCTGTTCGTAGACGCGAAGGCTTCATAGCGACGATGAGCGACGCGCTCTTTAGCGGAAGGCGAGCCATTCCGACACCTGTAAGAGATCCACGTTGCCGCCGCTGAGGACGACACCGACGCGTGCGCCGCGAATCGGCGTCGTGCCTGCCAGCGCCGCGGCGGCGCCCAGCGCGCCGGTCGGTTCGACCACCAGCTTCAGCCGCTCCCACAGGTAGAACATCGTCCGCAGCAGCGTGGGGTCGTCAACCGTGGCCATGTCGCTGACGTACTGCAGCACGAGCGGGAAGGTGAGCGAGCCGAGCGACGGCGTGCGCGCGCCGTCTGCGACCGTCTTCGGGTTCTGCACGGTGTGCAGCTGCTTCGTCCGAAACGATCGCGTCGCGTCGTCTGCGGCCGCCGGCTCGACGCCGATCACCTTGCAGCCGGGCGCCATGGCCTGCGCGGCGATTGCCGAGCCCGAGAGCAGGCCGCCGCCACCGCACGGCACGAACAGAAAGTCGATCGCGCCGACCTCTTCGATCAGTTCGCGGGCGGCCGTTCCCTGGCCGGCGATGATCTGCGGGTGATCGTAGGGCGGGATGAGTGTCAGCCCGCGCTCCTCGGCCAGACGCGCGCCGATGGCCTCGCGGACTTCGCGGTCGCGGTCGTAGAGGACGATCTCGCCGCCGTACCCTTCCGTCGCGATCTGCTTCACGGCCGGTGCGTCCGATGGCATGACGACGACGCGCGGGACGCCGAGGATCTGCCCGGCGAGCGCGATGGCCTGCGCGTGATTGCCGGACGAGAACGTGACGACACCGCGACGGCGCTCATCGGCCGTGAGGCGTGAGAGGGCGTTGTAGGCGCCGCGGAACTTGAACGCGCCGGCCCGCTGCAGGTTCTCACACTTGAAAAACACGTCGGCGCCCGTGCGTGTGTTGACACTGCGGGAGGCCGCCACGGGCGTGCGGTGCGCGACGCCGGCAATCTGCCGCGCCGCGCTCTCGACATCGGAAAAGGTCGGCAGCGTGACGCTCGTGGGCGTTGTCATCGTGCCGTGCCATCTCGCAGGGATGGGCGTTGTCGGTGAGCTTCAGCGTGCGGGGAAAAACGCCCAGCTTCAGCCCGCTTGATCGGATCGGCCGTGCGCACGATCGGTGGTTGGCGGAGGAGTCCGGCCGTCGCGGGCGCAGAGGCGATGATGCCAGGAGCAATCGGGTGCCGCAACACGCGGACGGGCTCCTTGTTGGGAGATGAACAGCTATGGTAACATCGCGATTCCTCAGCGTGACGCGGGGTGGAGCAGTCCGGTAGCTCGTTGGGCTCATAACCCAAAGGTCGCGGGTTCAAATCCCGCCCCCGCAACAGTGTGCGGCCGGCCCGTTTTGCTCTGGCCAACGGAGCCGCGCTATCCTGATGTTCAGAGGCTCGCCCAATGCCCACGATAACGTTCGATCTCCCGGACGGCGCACTCTCGGCGCTGCGCTTGTCGCCGACGGAGTTCGTGAAGGAGATGCGGGTTGCGGCAGCTCTGCTCTGGTACTCGCAGGGAGAGCTCTCGCAATCGAAAGCTGCGGAGGTCGCCGGCACAAGTCGCGCGGAATTCATTGACGAGCTCGCACATCGGCGCATCCCCGTCGTGCAGGTGACGGCCGAGGAACTGCAGGACGAGATCCATCGTGAGTGAGGCGTGGGTCGTCAACGCCTCACCGCTCATTCTGTTCTCTCGTATCGCCCGCCTCGACTTGATCGAGCGCCTCGCTCCCGCAATCCTGATCCCGAACGCTGTCATCGAGGAGGTTCGCGCCGGGCAACAGAAAGATCCAACGGCTACAGCCGCCCTCGCATGGGCCGCGAAGTACCACGTCGCGGACGTCGCGGTCATCACCAGCATCGAGCACTGGGATCTCGGGTCGGGCGAGTCTCAGGTCATCGCACATTGCATCGGCGGTTCGAGATGGGCGGTGCTCGATGATCGCGCCGCCCGTCGCTGCGCCGCCGCTCACAACGTGCCGGTGATCGGTACGCTTGGAATCGTCCTGCGCTCGAAGCAGAAACGGCTGATCGAGAGCGCCCGCCGCGCGCTCTGAGCTCATTGCCGAAGCATCCAGTGACCGGCAAACACGCGGCGGTCGCGATCCTGTTCAGCGAACCCACCAGAATCCGCGACGGACTGGAGATGAAACCGCTATGGTTAGAGGTCAAGGGATATTCGTTCCTGGAGACATTCACGACGAACGAGGGAATCTTCTACGGGGAGAAGCTTCCTGATCTTGCCTTTGTGCAGCTCGCGGTTCGCGATGTTCCAGCGCTGACCTTCTGCGCTGAGCCAAACGCCATCTGAATCGGCATCGACGTGGCCTACGCGGGTTTTCCCTTCGGGTCTGATGGTCTCGTGCTTCGCATCGACGATCAACCACCGATGGTCGTCCAGGCCACGCCATTCTTGCGGCACGGTGTCGTCAGCAGCCACAGTAGCCAGGGCCAGACCGCGATCGCGTGTTGATGTATGTCGAAACCGAATGTGCAAGCGAGAAACTCGTCAATCAACGGCTGGCGTACGTGGCGGTATCCCGCGGGCAGTACGACGCACGGATCTACACGGACGACAGGGTCAAGCTCCCGCGTGTGCTCGATCGTGATGGATCGCACCCATCGGCACTCGACTTGACACCGCCTGCGCGCCGTGCGTTGGATCGACTCTTATCGCCGGCCATCCTGCGCACGCCCGGGGCTTCCTGTAAATCCGGCACAGCCCTGGCGCTTCCTTGCAAATATGGCCCACCTTCAGGCTGCTCGCGCGACAGTCGTGCGCGCGTACGGCCACGGCAGTTGCACGCACCTCGGCGCGGTGGGAGCGGGCATTCAGGCCGAAAACTGGCCCGAGAAACGACGATCGAGTCGGCCCAGCTGTGCACCAAGCGTGATACGAATCCGATTTCCTTCGTGCGCTCGGTGACCAGGAAGGCAAGCAAGCCGTACAGCCGCACGGACGCGAGGAGCAGGCCCTGAGCGCGAAGCCGCTCGAGACGAGCGCGTTGAGCCGCTCGCGCGGGAGGCTTTCTGCCAGCGCGCTCTCGAACGTTCGGATCCTGAACGCATCAGCTTAGGCTCTCGTTCTGAGATGGGGAACCCCCTCGCCTTCCAGGCGACGCCTGCAGGAGGCCCGAAGGGCCGGTGTTTTCCCCGGTTCTTCATGCTCGCGCCGCGTAAGTCGGCTTCAGCCGACGCGGCGCATGGAAGCCCTCCGCCTTCAGGGGAGGGTGCTCACATCCACCAACAATCCGCGCAGTGACAGATCGGCGGCTCCGCGGTGTTATACAGCCAGCGTGAAGGAGCTGGATATTGAAGACGCCAGCCGCCGGTACGGACCGATGGTGCTCCGACGCTGTCGACAGCTTCTGCGCGATGAGAATGAAGCGCTCGACGCGTGTCAGGACGTATTCCTTCGCGTTCTCGAACGACGCGAACGGCTCGACGCGCGATATCCGTCGAGTCTCTTGTACCGGATTGCCACAAACGTGTGCCTGAACCGGATTCGCGATCGCGCACGGCGTTCCATGGCCGGTGAAGAACGCCTGCACGCCATTGCGTGCGCCGAATCGCCAGGCGGTCACAGCGACGCGCGTATGCTGCTCGACTGGGTGTTCAATCGCCATCCGCATTCGAGCCGCACGATTGCGGTGCTGCACTACATCGATGGGTTGACGCTGGAGCAGGTCGCGGCTGAGACAGGAATGTCGATATCGGGCGTGCGCCAGCGCCTCCGCAAACTCCGCGAGACGCTGAGGGAGATCCAGCTATGACTGAATTGGACCCGCCGATCCCCGACATCATCCTGGAGCGGTATCGGTTGAACGAACTGCCGGCCAGCGATGCCGCTCGTGTCGTGGACCGGCTCCGACGTGACGCCGACCTGCGGGCGCGACTCGAAATGCTGGAACAATCGGACGAGGACATTCGGCGAGCCCACCTGCTCGATGATCTCGCTCGTGCCGTCCACAGCCGGGCGGCAGCCGCCTCGGCGGGCTCAGCACGGGCGACGAAGCCGTCGATTGCGTACTGGCTGGCGCCTGCAGCGGTTGTCGTCGGACTGATGCTCCTCATCGCCGTTGTTCCGCGGCGCGCAGGCCCTGGCAACGGCACGCGAACAACCGCCGGCGTGACACGCGATTCCGGCGATCGCATCAAGGGATTGGGCCCGGCACTGACGTTGTATCGCCGAACGGCCGACGGTGGCGAGACGCTTGCGGATGGCGCGATCGCGCGGCCCGGCGATGTCGTTCGCGTGGGCTACCGCGCCGCCGGCAAACCGTACGGGGTCATCCTGTCGATCGACGGGCGTGGCGGCGTGACGGTCCACCTGCCGGCGCGTGGCGATGGTGCAGTCCCGCTGAAAGCCGATTCCACTGTGCTGCTGGATACCGCGTACGAGCTGGACGATGCGCCACGATGGGAGCGGTTTTACTTCATCACGGGCGATACCGTTTTCGCGGTGCCGCCGATCGTCGAGGCGGCGCGTGCCGTCGCAGCGTCGACGTCGGCGACACCGCCGCCACTGGTGCTGCCAAGTGGCCTGCACCAAGCGACCTTTTCGCTCCAGAAAGAGGCCAGGCCATGACACGCACCGTATCCGCGTCCGTTCTGTCGTCGGTCCTCGCGCTCGCGCCGGCCCCCGGCTGGTGCGCCGCGTCGCTCGAGCGCTACACGCTCGTGATCGGCGCGAATTCAGGAGGGGCGAACCGTCCCCAGCTGCTGTATGCGGTATCCGACGCGGAGCGTTTCGCGCGCGTGATGATCGAGCTCGGCGGTGTCGCGCCTCCGAACGAGATCGTGCTCAAGCAGCCGAAGCTGCATGATCTGATCGTCGCTCTGGATACGCTCACAAGACGCGTGGCCGACGCGCGCAAGCGCACGCCCCCCGTTGGTCGCACCGAAGTCATCCTTTACTACTCGGGACATGCCGACGAGCAGGGGCTGTTGCTGGGCGACGATCGCTACTCCTATCGCACGCTGCGCGATCGGCTCGATCAGATCCCGGCCGACGTGCGCATCGCGGTGCTCGATGCCTGCTCGTCTGGCGCGTTCACGCGCGTCAAGGGCGGCCGCGCGCGGCCGCCGTTCATGATCGACGAGGCGGCCGACATGCGGGGCCACGCGTTCCTCACCTCGAGCGCGGAAACCGAAGCGGCGCAGGAATCCGATCGCATCCGGGCATCGTACTTCACGCACTACCTGATCTCCGGGTTCCGTGGTGCTGCGGATGTGTCCGGTGACGGCAAGGTGACGCTCAACGAAGCCTATCAGTTCGCGTTCAACGAGACGCTCGGCCGGACCGTCGACACGAAGGGCGGCGCGCAGCATCCGTCTTACGACATCAGCCTGTCAGGCACCGGCGACGTCGTCATGACCGATGTCCGTCAGACGACGGCGACGCTGGTGCTCGGAGAGGATCTCGAGGGGCGCTTTTTCGTACGGACCGCGTCACAGGAACTCGTGGTCGAGCTCTACAAGCCGCGCGGCCGCCTGGTGGAGCTAGCCGTCGAACCCGGTACCTATGAGGTGCGTGTAGAACGTGAGAAAGGGTCGGTCACGGCGCGAGCGGAGGTCGTCGATGGGGCACGGGTTGCGATCGACCCGCGGCAGTTTGGTCCCGTCGCGATGGAGCCCACGCGGCGCCGCGGCGACTCGACACGTTACGCCATTACTGGACGCAATCGGATCGAGATGCGCCTCGGTTCATGGCGCGTTCATGGACCGCCTGTTCCCGTTCACGCCGTAACATCGCCTGGCGCCACCGTGTTCTTCGGCGAGATCGTTGACGTGCAGGGCGATAGCGCGGCGTCGGCGTTTGGAGGGTTCGCGTACACGCGATTCGTGCGCGAGAACCTGGCGGCGACTGTCGCCGTGGATGGAGTCGGCGTGTCGAGCGACGCGTCGGCCAGCGGGAAAACACTTTGGACTGGTACGGCAGCTGCGCTTGCGATTCCCGTAGGCATTCGATGGAACCCGCTTCGCGGCGATCACACGACGCAGGCGTTCAAGCCGTTTGTGGCCGCGGCGATTGGGCCCGTCGCACGGTTGGCGAATCGCAGTGTCGTGCTCGGGCGCGCGGTGTCAGCGGAGTCGACTGCCCGCACGAGAGTCGGCGGTCAGCTGGGCGGCGGCATCGACGTGTTCGCCGGCAGATCCTTCTCGCTCGGGACGAGCGTCACTTACAACGTGATGAGCAATTTCCCGGAGCGGGACGGTGTGTGGAGAAACTTCAACGGCGTGCAGGGGTTCAAGCGGTTCGCGCCAGACTGAAGCGATCATCGCTACTTCGATTGGACGCGACCGCGGATGGCAATGAGAGATGTCTGATGAAAAAGCATCTTGCGACCGTTCTTCTCGTCGCGAGCGCCGCCACTTGTTTGGCCTGTGGCAGCACGACAACGTCGCCCTCCGCCATATCAACTGCGTCGGGAGAGGCGACGATTGGCTTCAGCGGCCTCACCGAAGATGGGGTATCCGTAACCACTTACAGTGAGTCTGGCTTCACGATGTCCATGTCAGGCGAGTGGAGGGTTCGGACGGATTATGGCCATCCGGCTCCGTTCGTTCAGTTTTGGGCCGAAAGCGGCGGAAGTACGGAGACTGGCGAGGTTCAGCTCGGGGCTGCCGGGTCCGTCTTTTACTTCAAGTCCGTTGACCTGTACTCGAGCATCACGCCGATCCCATACGCGATCAGTGGGATGAAAAACTCGCGTACGGTCTTCACCGTGACCGGCACTGTTCCGAACACGTTTGGAAATTTCAGAACGGTGGTGAATCCACACGCCGCCGAGCCGATCGATACCCTTTCGATCACGCTGACGAACGCCGTCCCGGCGGGCTGCCGAAATCTAGTGGGGCTCGCTTGCCGAAACCCTATGGGACCCGATTCGATCGTGCTGACATCAATGCCATCGACGCCGACCGGGCCGACAACGTTCTCACTGAGCGGTCAAATCACCGACAGCGCAACCGACGCAGGAATATCCGACGCCGCGGTGTTGATCCGCGACGGTCCAAACGGGGGCAGGGTTACGAGGACGGACGCTTCGGGAAACTACAGCCTCGCCGACTTGCTGCAATCCGGGTTCACCGTCACCGCGTCCGCCCAAGACTATGAGTCGCAATCAAAGGGCGTCACGCTCACGTCCAACCAAACGCTGTCGTTCCAACTGACACGGACACAACCGCCGACGCCGACGCCTCCCGGCGCGACCGTCATCGGCTTCAACGGCCTCGCCGTGAACGACGCGACGGTTACCACTTATTCAGAGTCCGGCTTTACCGTTTCGACGGCATCTGGCGCATGGGTCGCCAGCACAACCGGCGGACATCCGGCTCCATTCATTCGATTCTTTGCCGAGCCGGCGACCACGGTCACCGGGGAAATTCGGGTCGCAGCTGACGGATCGCCGTTCAGGTTCGCATCGATCGACCTGTACGCGAGCACCACGCCAATCCCATACACAATCAAAGGCTTCCGGAACTCGAGCACCGTTTTCACTGTCACCGATACGGTCCCGAACACATTTGGAAGCTTCAGGACGGTCGCGAATTCACGCAGCACAAGCCTCATCGACACGCTTTCCATCGTGCTCACCAACGCAGCTTCTCCAAGCGTCGGGAATCCGATGGGACTGGACACCATCGTTCTGGTTCGATGACTCGAGTTGGGCGAGAACACATCTAAGTAGTCAAAGGTGATAGAGGCACGACGTGCGCCAAAGCGCACGTGCAAATGACGGCCCGCGCGGTGGCCGTCGACCATAAAGCGGGCGCTACACCGATCCGGCGAGGCCCGCGGAAATCGCCGCCACACTCGCCTCGATCGTTGGCGTCACGTTACCCGTCGCCCGACGGCCAGGTCCGCAAGAGTGTACCCAGATAGGTCGGAAAGGATTCCCGATGCGTGTCCAGTGGTGGTTCGCGCGCGCGGCGCGCATCTCGATTGCCGCGGCTCTCGTGCTCGCGTCAGGCCCTATCGCGGCAGCACAATCTTCTCGCGATCGGGTGGCGATCGCGCCTTCATCGCTCCTACAAAGGCGTCCGCGTGTTCGGGGCGGATGTCGCGCGTCAGCTGCAGGGTGGCGTGCTCCTTTGGCGCAACTGGCTATTTACTTCACTCAAGTGACCCAGATTGTTCGCGCGGTGGGCGCGCTCGCGAACGTCACGGCGGCGCGCCCGATTGCAGGACAGAGCACCTGCCGCGAGCGCTCGCAACGAGAGCGGCCGCGGCCGCTCGACCACCCATCGACGCCCTCGTGTTCGCCAGTGTTTCCGCCAAAGTGACGCGGGTACCCTATCGTCAGCGGAATCTGGAATCAATGACTGATCGGCCTCACCCGTAGCAGTTCTTTCACGTGTGCACCGTGGCGGGAATCGGCCTTCCGGCGACGACGCTTGACTGAGAATGGGGGCCTGCGATAATCGCTGGCGATTGGCGGCACTTCAAGGTGAGATGTCGTGTCGGCATGGGAGTTTTCGATGACGACTGTCCGACGGATGCTGGTCGGCGTTGGAATCGTCCTGGCCACGGGCTTCGCGGCTGCTCAACAGGGAGCCCGCGGCGGGGAATGGGCTCGCTACGGCGCCGATTCCGGAACCACCAAGTACGCGCCCCTCGATCAAATCAACCGCGACAACGTGTCGCGGTTGCGCATCGCGTGGTGGCGGCCCGCGGTCGACCCGAGCATCAGCTCCAGAGCTCCTGACTTCGGCTATTCCGGCAACTATCGGGCGACGCCGTTGATGATTGGCGGCGTTTTGTACAGTCCGAACGGTGTCGGGCTGGTCGAGGCATTCCATCCGGGAACCGGCAAGACGATCTGGGTCCAGGAGCCGTTTCCAGGTGAACCGAACGGGGGGCTTCGCGGCAACAGCGCGCGTGGCGTCGCTTACTGGGCGGGCGCCAGCAACAACGACCAGCGCCTCTTCGTGATCCGCGGCGAGTACCTCATCGCTCTGGATCCGCGTACCGGCAAGCCGCTGTCGTCGTTCGGCGAGAATGGCCGGGTCAATCTGCGCCCGGGCCTCGGACCTCGCGCCACGCTCTATGCGTGGACCGGCGCTCCGCAGGTCTGTCGCGACGTCGTCATCGTGGGCGTCGGGATCGGCGGGTCGATGTCCGATCGGCCGACGCGCAAGGAGGCGCCGCCGGGAGTCGTCCAGGCCTTCGACGTTCGTTCCGGCAAGCCCCGATGGACGTTCAATCCGATCCCCCAGCCGGGAGAAGTCGGCAGCGAGACATGGGAGAAGGACTCGTGGTCGTACAGCGGTGAAGCCAACCTGTGGTCGCTGATCAGCGCCGACGAGGAGCAGGGGCTCGCGTATCTACCGCTGACGGCGCCGACCAACGACATGTACGGCGGGCACCGGCTGGGTGACAACGTGTTTGCCAACACGCTCGTGTGCGTGAGGTGCCTGACGGGCGCGCGTGTGTGGCACTATCAAATCGTCCATCACGATCTCTGGGACTACGACCTGCCCGCGGCTCCGATGCTCGTCGACATCACCGTCGACGGGAAACCGATCAAAGCCGTGGTGCAGCTGACGAAGCAGGCGTTCGCATTCGTGTTCGACCGCCTGACGGGACGGCCGCTGTGGCCGATCGAAGAAAGGCCCGTCCCTGCTTCGGATACTCCAGGGGAACGGACGGCGCGCACGCAGCCGTTCCCGACCAAACCGCCGCCCTTCGATCGGCAGGGCGTCTCGATCGACGATCTGATCGATTTCACGCCCGAGCTGCGCGCCGAAGCCATTGCGCTGACCAGGCACTATCGAATCGGTCCGGTGTTCACGCCGCCCACAGTGCGAGGCGAGGGTCCGGATGGGATCCGCGGGACGATCCAGCTGCCGGGTTCCGTTGGCGGAGCGGACTGGCAGAGCGGGGCATTCGATCCGGAAACAGGAATCCTGTACGTCCAATCGATCACCGGGCCGTTCACCGCCGACATCGTCAAAGGCGATCCGAAGACGTCGAATCTGAATTACGTGTCCGGTGCGCGCGCCTGGACGCCCGGTCCTCAGGGGCTGCCGCTGCTGAAGCCGCCGTACGGCCGGCTCACGGCCATCGATCTGAACAAAGGGGAGCAGGTCTGGATGACGGCGAACGGGGACGGCCCGCGCGATCATCCGCTGCTCAAGCCGCTGAATCTTCCGCCCCTCGGCAATCCGGGGCGCAGTTCTCCGCTCGTGACGAAGACGTTGGTCTTTCTCGGAGAGGGCGACCCTGTTATGTCGGCGGTCGGATCGCGGCTCAGGCCGGAGATGCCGGCTTCTCTTGCGCCCGGCGCCGGCGGCAAGAAGTTTCGAGCGTTCAACAAGGCGACTGGCGCCATTCTGTGGGAAACGGAGCTCCCCGCCGGCGTGACTGGCGCGCCGATGACCTACATGTTCGAGGGCAAGCAGTACCTGGTGATCGCAACCGGAAGCCGTGAGCCTCAAAGCGCCGGATTCGTCGCGCTCGCGCTTCCCTGACGCCGGCGTTGTTCGACGGAACGGAGGCGTTCGCCCCGGACGCCTCCACATCGCGCTGGCCGCCGTCCGCACGCACGGCGGGGGGCGTCGAAGCGTCCGACGCGCTGGGCCACCACGCTTCCGCTCGGTCGGCCCGGGGTCTACGCTGAAGGCGGCCGGTGCGCCCGAAGGAACGAACGTATCTGGCGCACCGCCAGCGGAATCCGCTCCTTGGGCTCCTTCCACGGGAACATGCACACTTCGGCCTTCGGTGCGAGCATCGCCGTCTCCATGGCAACGGCGTACGGATGCGCGGGGATGTCATCCGGCTGGATAAGTACGGGAGTACACCTGTCGTTTTAGGGGCAGGCCGTGCTCCACTCGCGGCAGTCCTTGGGTTCCGTTCCTTTGATCTCCACGAAGATCGACCGCCCCGGGTTATTCGGATCGGTCATCACTTCCGCATGCGGACCGAGTCCCGCTTTCGTATAGGTGATGCCATTGGGCCTCTTGTTATAAATGCTCTGCGTGAGCGAACTCCCGCCGCCTTTCGAGCCGTCCGGGTTCAGAACTCCGATGCCGCCGCCGGCCTCGATCCCGAAATTGAGGATGTCCCGGATGTGCTTGTGCATGAACGCGTCCTTCGGTCGACCGACCTGTTCCCAGACAACCACGTGCGCGTTCTCGAACAGCAATGTCGCTCCTTCTCGTGGAAACTGCGGCGGCCACTTCTTCGACGCTGCTCTATCGGCTTGTGCCACCGCCATGGCTGCCACGCCAACCACGATCGCCAGAGCGCAAATACCCAGAACACCAGCACGACGACGATTGAAACATTTCACGAGGCACCTCCAGAAGTGGATTCGAGCTTGCCTTCACGATTCGCTGAGCCGATGTCTGAACTGTTGTCCTCCTCCTCCTCCCACGCTTTTCACTCCTTCAGGCCCGCCAGAATCTTCGCGTACAACTTGTCGTAGATCGCGAGCCCCTGTGGATCCGGCGTTTCTTTGATCCCGCCAATGGTCATGGGCGCGGCGCTCGCGTCGCTGAACGCTGGCCAGCGCGGCAGGCCCTTGCCGT
>QHWJ01000384.1 GCA_003222535.1 Acidobacteriota bacterium
TAATCGGCCGCGAATCCTGTCTGGAGGTGCCCTGATGATTCAGATGCGCCGTGTCTGCGCGGTTCTGGCCGCGACGATCGTCATCACGCTGGTCCCGGTATTCGCGAAGACGATCGAGCTCGACTCCGCCACCATCGCCGACATCAACGCCGCGTTCGATGCCGGCACGTTGACCGCCGAGAAGCTGGTTCAAATGTGCCTCGCGCGCATCGCCGCCTTCGACCGCAAGGGACCCGCACTTCACGCGGTGATCGCGCTCAATCCCAAAGCGCTCGACGTGGCGCGCGCGCTCGATGCGGAACGCAAAGCAAAGGGCCGCCGCTCTCCGCTCCACGGCATCCCCGTGGTCCTCAAAGACAACTACGACACGTTCGACCTGCCGACGACCGGCGGGTCGGTGCTGCTCGAAGGATCGATCCCGTCGAAGGATGCGTTCGTCGTGAAGAAGCTGCGCGATGCCGGAGCGATCATCCTCGCGAAGGTGAACATGTCCGAGTTCGCGTCGGCCGGCGCGTACAGCTCGCTCGGCGGACAGTCGCTGAATCCGCACGATCTGACCCGGAGCCCGTCAGGGTCGTCGGGCGGCACCGGCGTCGCGATTGCGGCGGCGTACGCGCCGCTCGGCATGGGCACCGACACCGGCGGATCGATTCGCGGACCGTCCACATCGAACGGCATCGTCGGCCTCAAACCGACGCACGGGTTGCTCAGCCGCTCCGGCATCATTCCGCTCGCGCTCAGCTTCGACACCGGAGGCCCGATGGCGCGGAGCGTGTACGACGTCGCAGTGGCTCTCGGGGTCATGACCGGCGTCGACGCCGCGGACGCCGCCACGAAAAAAAGCGAAGGAGTGCTGCAGACCGACTACACGAAGGAGCTGCGCGCCGACGCGCTGAAAGGCGCGCGCATCGGCGCCGCCCGCGACTTCCTTGGAGCCGACCCCGACGTGGACTGGGTGGTCGACGCGGCGCTCGCGGCGATGCGCAAGGCGGGCGCGACCGTCGTCGACGTCCGGTACCCGAAATGGCTGCTCGACGCCAAAGGGGAGTTCTACACCACGGTCCGGTATCCGGAATTCACCGCGCAGATCGCCGAGTACCTGTCGCACACCGGACCCAGGTATCCGAAGACCCTCGCCGAAATGATCGATCGCGCCAACCAGTTCAACGCCACGCGCGCCGACGGCGCGCATCCGAATCCGAGCCGCTGGAGCCTGTTCAAGCGGGAACTCGAGAGCGGTACGCTGACGGACTATCGCTACACGGCGGTGCACGACTACGGTCTCCCGCTGGTGCGCGCCATCGTCGAGGGCATGCTCGCCGCGCAGCAGCTCGACGCGATCGTGTATCCGACCGCGTCGCGCCGGCCGGCACTCATCGCCGCGCCGCCGGCGGCCGGGGGAGCCAGCGCGACGGCGGCGCTCGCGAGCGCCGGACTCTCGGCAACCGACATCGCCAACCTCACCGGCTTCCCCGATCTCATCGTTCCGGCGGGGTTCACCGGCGACAGCCTGCCGGTCGGGTTGTCGTTCTTCGGCCGCGCCTTCAGCGAGCCGAAGCTGCTGTCGCTCGGGTACAGCTTCGAGCAGGCGACGCACGCGCGCCGCGTCCCAATCCATGCGCCCGCGCTCCCTGGAGAGGGAATCTCGGTGCCCTGATTAGCCTTCAGGGAGTAGAAACGGTCAGTGCATCTCCAGTGATAGGTTGTGGGTCCGCGGAATAGTACGTCGTGCCATCGGGATTCAGGATGGTCATCCCGAATGTTCCCGACCCGCCGTGAGCGGACCCGCCGTTTTCCGACCCGCGGTTGCCCGACCCGCCGTTGTCCAGGAACGTGGCCGTGAACCGATACTCAGGCGTGCCGTTTACCGTGCCAGTGCCGGTGACCGCGGTCATCGGACCCGAGACCACGACGTCGGTGATGGCGGTGCTCACGAAGTTCAGCCCGTGCGGTCGTAGGAGTAGCTGAGCGAACCCGTTCCCCATGTCGGCTTGCCGCTCGCATCCACGGAGAAGCTGGCCTTGAAACCACCGTCCAGGGGAATGTTCCTGGCAGCTCCGGACAGCCGATGCGTCTGAAGGATGATCGCCCCGCTGCCTTCGCCAACCTTGCCCTGAATCGTCTGCATGCGCAGGAAGTTGACGATGTCCTGCTGCCCGCCTGACGTCAGATTCAGGAAGGCCTGTTTCGAGGCCTCGCCTTCGTTGCCGTGCGCGAGGATGACGCCGCGCATGTCGGAGCCAAAGCTGCCTGTCCTCGAGAGAGGGGAATCGCTGCCCACGTCCCACAGTTCCGCTGTTTTCATCGTGGTTTGAGTGGACGCTGCCCCGGGGGCAAACAGGCCCGCCCCCATGTCGTGTCTCTTGAAGTCCCCGTAGGTTCGCAGGCCCGGCTGGCCGACAAAAGCAGCCAGCCCTTCGGCCAGAAATGCGATGTTGTGCTCGAAGGCTTCTGGCAGTCTGTTGTGCGCGAAGGCTGCATCGAGCGCGGCCTGATCGAGGCGAATCACATCGCCGCTGCTGTTGGGCCCGGAGGAGTGGGTGGGGTGCAACGGGTCGGTGAGAATCACCGGAATCACATTGCCCTTGCCCTCGGGCTCGACGGGAGGGAATTCTGCCGCGAGCCCAGTCAGGGTGGGCGGAGGTGGTGCAGCGTGCGGTACCGCGGCGCCCGCGCCCGGGTTTATCTCGGTGATGAAGAAGTTCCGCATCTTGGTGAATGTTCTGGTCGGGACGTCGAACGGGAACTTGTTCCTGTCAAACCGTCCGGTGTCGTCCGTGAGCAAGGCAAACGCGTCCTCGATCGGCACCGGCACGCCATCCACCTTGATCACCGGACAATTGAGGCGGATCCCCGACGCCGCGATCGGCCAGCCGTTGGCCAGGGCCGCGGCTTTGATCGCGTCCTTCGACTTCAAAAGGCTGACGTCCGTACCCACGGGCACTGTCACCGTCCACACGTCCCAGATCGAGGTGTAGAACGGATCGCCCAGCGCGTGCGAGGCCACCAGGTGCGGGATGAAGTTGGCGTTGTCAACCGTCGACGTGGCTCGCGCTCCGGCATTGGTGCGGCCGATCGTGTAGTGAACTCCGCGCGCGACCTCTTCGAACTTGAACATCGTCTGCACATTGAATCCACCGTCCTCGATGTCGTAGGGCACGATCGTGACGATCTGACCTTCGAAGAACGCCTCTTCCGGCTTCGACGATCCCGGGTCCACCGTTGAGTCGTTCGGGACGATCGGACAGTTCAAGAAGATGTTGGTCTGGATAATCTCCTTGACGGCGTGTGAAGAAAAGATTTCGGCTTCGATGCGGCCGCTCAGCGGCCGCAGTTAAGACAGCTTCTAAAGCCGGAAACTTGCAACGACGACATCTGCCGACGTTGGCCAACGCGCGGGTCGGTGGTGCGCGAGCCTTTCAGGCGAGCGGACCGTGCCCTTCACGCTGTGCCCCAAACTCGCAGAAAAACCTTAATCAAGCATTTTTCTCTGCGGGTTCCGCGGTTTCTGCGTTGTACGTGATTTCTTGACGGTCGCTTCAGGCCTGCCGTGTGGGGTGGACCTGAAGGTCCACAACAATCTGGTACAGGCGCTGAAGAGCCTCGCGGGTTTCAACAACTCCTCGTCCACGAGTGCGGCCGCGTGGAGCATCATGGCCGGCATCGCTTTTCGAGCGACCGACTCGACGGTGTCCGCTGATTCGCCGCCGACATTTGAGCATCGCTCCATCTTCAAGGGCGAGGCGGATCGGAAGGGTTCCTCCGGCGGACCGTCGCGATGCAACGTACCCCGTACTCCATGACTGCCTTGGACTTCCGGTCGTCAGCTGCGCAAGCCCAGCCGGCTATTGACGGCTGAGGTGGGTTCGACTTACAGTTTTGCGCCCCGATGAAGCTACAGCAGAGCTGACATGAAGTCGCTCGGTTTTGCTCCAGGACTGCTGGCTCCCCCAGCGTCCTCGAATCCGGCCCGGCGGGACCCGGGAATGAGGGAGAGAGTCGGGGATTATGTCAACACGAACAATCGTCGGTCGACTCGTGATCGCGCTGATCATCAGCGCCACACCACTGGCACTCCTCGCTTCCAGCCCTCACTACAAAAAGGGAGGACAGCCTGTCTGCACCGCCAGCGGCGCCACGGTGACGTGCTCTACTGGAACCGTCACCGGCCTTGGGAATTTCGATGTCCAGGTCTCGATCGCCTTTACCGCGTCCCAGGGCCAGTTGTGCCACAACAAAGGTAACCCAGATAACATTGTTCCGGGACAGAACCCGGCAATTGGTACAGGTGGGGGGGGTGTAAGCATTCCCGCCGGTGACATCAAGAACGGGAATCTCATTGTCCCCTCGATTAGCGGCACGGCATCGATTACGGCTTCGTCATCGGCCGACGCTGGCTGTCCGAACGGCAATTGGACCGTGACTCTCGACGGCCCAATAACGATTAGTGGTGGTGAATACACGTTCGAATCGCCGCCAGGGACCAAGATCAACAGCCTCTCGTTTACGTTTTAGTATCGATTCGTGACGGGTCACTGCCCGACACGTCCGAAACGGTCGCCGCACGGTATTGGCCTGAGCTCACCGGGCCAATACCGCCGCACGCCTCACAGGATTTTTCGCCCGCTCCGAATCGGCGGCCAGCACGGGATGCTCCCCGCGGAGTGGAAATCAAATGTTTCGACAGTTGGCGATCGCCATCGTGTTCCTCCTGGCGGCCCGGACGGCCGGCGCGCAGATCTCCGTCCTTCCGCGTGATACCTCCCTGGCTCCTCGAGCCGATACCGCTGCCATCAAAGGACGCGTCGTCGACGGCCAGACCGGAAGCGCACTGGCTCGCGCGCGCGTGAGGCTTCACGGTCCCGGCGGATTGCAGCGAACAGCGCTGACTGGCGAGTCCGGCACCTTCGCGTTCACTGCTTTGCCTGCGGGCTTGTACACGCTCGACGCGAACAAATCCACGTATCTGCAGGGGCGGTATCCGGAGTCAGGGCATACACTGCGAAGCAACGCCAGGCTCTTTTTCCCGCTGCGCGACGGCCAGGTGCTCGATGGCGCGATGTCGCTCTTTCACGGAGGTGCGATTTCCGGCCGGGTCGTCGACTCGCACGGCGAGCCGGTCGAGCTCGCGAACGTGCAAGTGATGCGAGTGCCGCGGTCGGGCGGCGGCCGTCCCGCGATGCGCAGCGGCGGCGTGACGAACGATCTCGGCGAGTTCCGCGTCCCGCGGCTCGAACCCGGCAGGTATCTGCTGCTCGTGCAACCTCGTCGCGACGTGCAGGAGGATGGCCCGTCGACGCAATCCTTGCCGACATTCTTTCCCGGTGTATTGACGAGGGAGCAGGCGCTGCCGATCGCCATCGAGCGCAGCTCGTCGGTCACCGGCCTCGAGATGACGCTCGTCGACGGGACGATGAGCCGCGTGACCGGGACACTGATTGACTCGACGAGTGGGCGTCCCGCGATTAGCGGCTTCGTGAACGTGCGCGCCGTTGTCGCGGGCGTGAGCGTCGGGTCCGATGGTGCCAGCGCGCCGGTGAAACCGGACGGCACGTTCGAGCTGAGACTTGCTCCGGGCGAGTACCAGATCGAGGGTCGCGCCATGCGGCCCGGTACCGTCGGTCCGCTGCAAGCTGGAGACGAGCAGATCGGTATGGCGCGGCTTACCGTGGGTGATGCAGATTCGGATGTCACGATCGTGCTCGGTCGCGGCGCGACCGTCACCGGGCGTGTCGTATTCGAGGGCCGGACGCCGGCTCCGCCGCTGCCATCCAACCCGGGGCAGTTCCGCCTGAGCTTCAGCTCGCCCGACCGCGGGACTGGCTGTCGGATGGGACGAAGCGATCTCGGCGCCAACTGGACTTTCAGTGTGGATGGACTGCTGGGGACATGCGTGGCAGAGGTGAGCAGCAGCCTTGGATTGCTGGCGGCCAGGGCCGTCATGGTCAACGACGTCGATCTCATGGATCAGCCGGTCTCGTTTCAATCGGGCCAGCAGCTTCGTAACGTGGAAGTGATCGTCACGGACAAGCAGACCGATCTCACGTTTCACGTAACCGACGCGCGAGGACAGCCGACAAGCGAGTACGTCGCGTTGGTTTTTCCGATCGACAAAGCGCGCTGGTTCGAGAGCTCGCGGTACATTCAAACGTTCGTGCCCGCCCCACCGCTCGATCAGGTGTTGGACGTGCCGGAAACAGTAACACCGGCAGCTGCACCACCGACCGCCGCGCGCGAATCGGTCAGCGGACTGCCGCCAGGCGAGTACTACGTGGTGGCGCTCGACGACCTGGAATCGGAAGCCGTTCACGATCCAGCGCTGCTCGACAGTCTGTCACGCGTTGCAACACGCATTACGCTCACCGACAAGGCGGCCGCCGAAGTGAGCCTTCGCCTCGTCAAGCCGGCGAGTCCAGGCGCAGGCCGCTGAGCAGCGAGTCCTTTCGTAACAGGACTCTCTCTCCGCGAACCCGGTGTGCTCGAGCGCTTTGAGCCTCCCTAATCTAGCAACAAGCAACTAGCAACAAGGAACTAGTAACCAGCCCCTCCTAAGGCGTCGCCACAACGTAAGCCGAGACCTGGTCCACGTAGCCGCTGATGTCCTGGACCAGCAGCTTGATCCAGTGCACGCCGGGCGTCGTGAAGGTACAGCTCCCCTGCGCCTTCCGGGACCGAATCAGGCTTCCCTCCTCGCAGCCAAAGAGATAGGTCGGGATGTTGTTTCCGTCCGGGTCGACGCTCGCGCTCATGTCGATGTTGACCGTCAGCGGAACGGGGCCGCCGAGCTTGTCGAGCGTGGCGCTGGCAATCGGCGGCTCGCCGGTGGCGCCGCCGATCCGGACGACCACGCTCGGCCTCGTCGAGAGGTTGAGCGCGTGGTCGATCGCCTGAGTAGAGATCCGGTAGACCCCCGCGTTGGTAAAGGTGACGGTGGTCGATGAGCCCGTGAAGCAGCACACGCCCGTGACGGCGAACTTCGTCGCTGCCCACAGGTCCCAGGCCACCTGACCTGGCTCGGTGGTCGGGAAGCTCACGGTGAGCGCGCGCCCAACCGGAGCGTCCGTGGGTGAGACTGTCAGCGTCCCCGATGGAGGCGCCCCGGGTTTCGAAGCGGCCGCGACCGTCACGTAGGTGCGGTCCTGAGCCGATCCTCCGCGGCCGTCAGCCACCGACACGGCGTACGGGACCGTCGTCGTTCGCGCGAGGGACGGAGCAGTGAAGGAGCTCCCGCCGGTGGGCGGGAAGATGGAGTTGATCATCCAGCTGAAGAGCCACTCCGATTGTGTGCCCATGTTGGACCAGGCCATCCGAATCGGGTCGTTGTCCGGGTCAGAGGCCGTCGCCGTGAGGCTGACGAGGCTACCCGACGAGGCGAACACGTTCGGCCCCATGGTGAGCACCGGGAACTTGTTCAGCACGGGAGTGAAGAGAAGAGGATAGGCGAGAGCCTTCGCGAAGTTGAGGCGTCCGCCGGTGGAGGTACTCTTCGCCTTCGCATCGCTGAGAGCGTCATAGCTACGCGGGTCGAGGACAACGTCGCGCGCCTGATTCGGAGTGAGCGCCGGGTTTTTCTGGAACAGGGCCGCCAGGACGCCGGAGACGTGCGGAGTGGCCATCGAAGTTCCGGAGAGCAGCTTGTAGCCGCTCGAATCGCACAGCGTGCAGCTCCCCGTGGGGACAGTGGAGAGCGTGTTCACTCCCGGGGCGGCGATATCGACGCTGGCCAGGCCGGTGTTCGTGAATGAGGCGCCGGCGTCATTCTTGTCGGTGGCCAGGACCGAAACGATGCCTCTGTTGGAGTAGGCCGCCGGGTACATCGGCGAGGCGTCCGCGTTCACGTTGCTGTTGCCCGCCGCGCAGACGTGCACGATGCCAGCGGCCTCTCCACGCGCCATCGCGTCCTTGAGAGACTGGCTGAATCCCCCGCTTCCCCACGAGTTGCTCGTCACGCGAACGTTGACGCCTTGCTGCTTCAGCGCGGTCACCTGGTCGAAGGCAAGGACGGCGTCCGAGATGTTGCCGCTGCCATTTGCATCGAGGAACTTCAGCGACATGAGCTTGACGCTCCAGTTGATCCCGGCGATGCCGATCCCGTTGTTGGCCACTGCGCCGATCGTCCCCGCCACGTGCGTGCCGTGCCCGAAGTTGTCCATCCCCCCCTCGACGCACTTGCCGTTCACACAATCGAACCCGTGTGAACCAGTGGGGCTCGTCCAAAGGTTACCCTGAAGATCCGGGTGCGTGAAATCGATCCCGGTGTCGATGATGGCGACAACTACGTTGCTGGAGTCGGTCTGCGTATTCCAGGCCGTCGGCGCGGAGATTTTCGTCATATCCCATTGCTGGTTCCAGAGCTTGTCGTTGGGGGTGACGTCGGTCCTGACGATGTAGTCAGGCTCAGCGTAAAGAACGTTCGGATTGGCCTGGTAGCGCCGCACGACTTCGGCCACGGAGAGTCCGGGTGGGTTCTGGACCAGGTGCAGGTTGCGCTGCCCCGGGAAATCGCTGACGGATGGGGAGCCCGGGAGAAAATCGCTCGGCGCTCCATTCCGGAAGCGAACCAGGACACGCGACGGGTGAAAGGCGGGCACAGTGATGCCCACCGTGGTGATCACCGGGTCTCGCTCGGCGAGGTTGGGCAGCGATTGAGCCTCGAGCGCCCGTGGCGCCAACCCGGCGCCGGGACTCAGTACGAGAGGAACAACCGCGGCGCAGACGAACGCCACACACACCAGGCGTTTGTTCACGTGACCGGCGACGCGCGCGATCCGGCCGGTGACGAACAGTACTAGTCTCACAGCATCCTCGCTTTAACAGTGTTCGTTCGGCGATCCCACAGCTGACGATCGAGGGAGACGCGCCCGTGCGAGCTGTCTCGATACCGGGCCTTCACGGACAGGTCTGTGAGATCCGCGAACATCGCGTTGTCGATCTCATCGACGGAACGACTGACCGTCGCATCGTGGAAGTCTGGCGACCATGACGAGCGTTCGCTGATGGAAGAGGGTTTGGAGAACCGCGAGGAGAACGGCGGAGAAAGCCGAATGGGCTGCTAACGAAGCTTCGCCTGGAACGAAACCTACGGCTGTTTCGTTCGCACGGTGTCAGCTCCGCTGGTGGAGGCCACAAACCGCCGAGTGACGATCCGTCGGCGAGCGAATCTTCGTCCGCGGATGACCAGTTTCGTAAATCGAGCTCACCGTCGGACACACGCCTCCTCATTGCCTTTTCGTCGAGTGAACCTGCACTCAGCGCCGGTTACTCAGCGGCTACGCAGGAGCTTGGGAAGCGTACGGTTCCGGGTCCGACTGTCTGGGAGGCAATATCAATTCCAGCCAGCCGTAAAGGAGGTGATCGATCCCTTGGCGAAACAACGAGTACAGATTTGTGCAAAACCGCGCAACAAACAGCCTGCTCAGCACAACGAACTGATCGCCAAGTACGGCAGAGATTGCGGCGCCGGTATGTAACAACGAATCGGTATGTACGACCTTACCGTGCAGGCGAGCGGGTCCGAGAACGTAGTCGTCTTTAGTCTGGCGGCTCGGCTATGGGGATTGAATCGAGGCGGGTGTCGAGGAGGACGTCGTGGGAAGCTGAACGGTCGGGAGCGTCACGGGCGCTGGTGCGGGCGATCGCAGGCGGCTGCCCGGATCAGTGAGGGATGTAGATACGCGTGCATGGGCAACGAGAAGCGCTTAAGCACCGAAGAAATCCAAACACGCCTAAAACCACCGTCAGTCGCCGGTGACGCTCAACGTCCACGCTAGGAGCGTGTTCACATTTCTCGGACACGCTCCCAGCAGCCCGTGGTGAGAGTCTGGCGTCGCACCGAGACGGGCGAGGCGCCCCGCGGGCAAGGCGCGACGACTGAGAATACCGCCAGTATTTGAAGGAGGAGCAACGCAGCCCCCGGGGATGCATCGCCCGTCGAATGCAGCCAGACTTTCACCACGGGCTGCTATGGTGCCGCCGGAAAACGCGCGACCCGATCGCCGCGCACCGACCCGACCCAGATCTCTTTCCCGACCTGAATCGCCACCGTCGCGAAGTTGAAGACGTCGTTGAAGGGGTAGCGAATGACCTCCTGGACCTTCAGTGTGTTCGGATCGATCTTGACCACATGCGACGTCACCATCGTCAGCGCACCGGTGGACGAAGGCTCCTGGCCCGCCGCGAACAGCGAGCCATCCGGCGCCCAGCGGAGGTTGTCGAGGCGAAATCCGACCGGAATCTCGTCTCTCTTGGCCGGCGTCTGCCCGCGTGACATCCGAATGAACGTCTGGCTTCCCCACCCGCCCATATAGAACCACTTGCCGTCTTTGGATATTTCGATTCCGTTCGCGCCCGACGCTTCGCTGCCCGGAACGATCTTCCAGCCGATACGTGGATGCCATTCCCACAGCTCGCCGTTCTTCTCGCCCGCCGCCATGTTGGCCCGTCCACGGGCGGCGCCGCGCGGCTGAAAATTCGTGGCGGCGAAGCCGCCGTCGGGCAGACCGACCACCGAGTTCAGGCCGACCGGCTCCGGCGCGACCGCGCACCCGATCCAGGTCAGCGCCGGCGCCTTCGTGCGACCGTCGAGCTCGAAGACCTCGATCGATTCCCTGGTGCCATGGTGGACGACGTACAACGTGTGAAGGGAGCTCCTGCCGGGACGGAGGTACAGCCCGTGGGCCCGGAACCTGTCCTTTTCTTCGGCGTCGATCGGGCCTGGACACGAATCGTAGGTCCGGGCGTCCAGCCGCAGTCGGGGTGTCGCGGCCGGAAACAGAGCGGTCGCGGTCCTGTCGCGGACGTTGATCGCTTTGATCGCCCCGCCTGCCGCATCCCCGGAGGCGATGACCCAGTCGGACCCGGGCACGACGACGAGATCTTCGGGGCCGATGACCCCGCAGATGAACTGGACAGTGCCGACAGGATCGCACGCTGCCGCGCTCTGTCCGGCGGTTTCCTGGGGCAATGCGTGGTAGGCCACGACCAAACCGAGCAACGGCAGTAATCTCATCGTGCGAGCTCGTTTCTCCAGGAGCGTGTTCACATTTCTCGGCCACGCTCCTAGCGCATGTACGGCATATACAGCATCCACGGATACCACTTCTTCCAGTTCGCGGCGAAGCCGTCGCCGTCGATCCGTTTGTACTCGATTCGATAGTAGTGCAACGGCGCAGCGCCGCCGTTGTGGAGCGCATGCGGGGCCTGCGGCGCCATGGTCGAACACGTCGGCGCCTTCAGGTTGAGGACCTTCGGCGCGGCGCCATGGCCTGCGCCCTGTCCGTTCAGCGGGCTCGCGGGATCGAGCTTCTTGTCGGTGACGAGCGCAGGATCGCCGCTGATGGAGTTGAAGGTCAGCACCGTGGGATACGGATGACCGTGCATCGGAGTGGTCTCACCCGGGCGAACGGTCACTTCCAGAAACCGCATTTTCTCGTTCTCGTAAAGCAGCCGATAGTTGTTCGGCGCCGCCTGGATCGAATCGTAGACGATCGGGTACGGCCACTGCTCCGAGAAATTCGGTCCCAGCGCCGGTCCTCGAACGATGTCCTTGACGGGCTTCACCGGGGCCGTCATCGAGGGATACCACTCCTTCCAGTGCCTCTGAAAGTCTTCGCCCTCGACGCGCAGGAACTCGATCCTGAAAAAGTGATTCGGATTCAGATTCGAGTTGAAGGGTCTGTGCGGAGCTTGCGGAGCGGCGGTCGTGCACGTGGGCCACTTCATCCCCTGGGGCGCCGGACCCTCACCCGATCCCATGTCGTTGTACGGGCTCTTGGGATCCATCGGGCCGCTTCCGCCGGGAGGCACGGCTGGCGCAGCCGGATTCCGGGCGCCGATGTCGGAGTCGTGGGCGAAGACCGAGATGAACGGGTGCCCATGCATGTGGACGTCGAGGAGCGGAGGATTGGACACCTCCAGCAGCATCACGTGCTCGTCCTCGTAGTGCACCCTGTGGACATCGCCGTCGGCGATCTCGGCGTCCAGCCATCTGGGAAACGGATAGCCGCAGCACTCGCGCGCGGGCCTGGGCGACGCCGCCTGCTGCGCCTTTGACGGAGTCTGCGCCCGCGCACCGACCCACGCGCCGCCGACCGCGCAAAGCACGACAACGGGGATTGCGGCCCTGGGAAAATTCATATCGGGCCTCCGGACTGACGGACCGATCGCCGCGAGGTTTCCGTACGCTGCGTCAGGCTCGGCGGGAGTATACAGCGCCCGGGTCGGAGAGCGACGGCTTTAGCCGAGCGGGGATCGATCGCCGGACGACCGGGACGAAGTCGTTCCGCAATCGTCCGCATCGTGGCGGGATTCGTGCCGGGGCCAAGGCAGCGTCCGACGCCGCGTGAATCGTCTTGCGAATCTGCTACGCCGCGTCGGGGTCGTCGTCGCCGAGCGCGGCGCCCAGCTTTTCGAACGCCGCAGCGATGGACAACAGGTGGGCCTCCAGCTCGGCGTCCGGCTCGACGGGTTCGGGTTCGGGTGCCGTATCCACCGGCGGCGGGGCCTCGACGATAGCGAACAGATCGGCCATCAGATCTTGCGGCTCCACGTCAGGCTGAGGCTCCGCGACGGGCAGCGGCTTCGCGATGGGCTGCGGCTCGGGCGACGGTCCAGCTTGCGGGAAAAGCTCGGCAAGCTCCTCCACGGCAAGCGTCGGATCGACATTGCGCGGGGGAAGCAACTCCTCGACGTCCTCAACCGACAGGCTCGAATCCCGTCGCGCCGGCGTCGCCTTCTCGAATACGTCCTTGAGATCGTCCACGTTCATCTACTAACTAGCAACTAGTAACCAGTAACCAGTAACCAGTAACCAGTAACTAGTTACTAGTTACTAGTTACTAGAGAGTTGCGCGCCACCCGGGAAAACCCGCACCTGGTCGCGTCCGCCGCGCTTGGCGTCGTACAGAGCGTGGTCCGCCGCGTGCAGCAGCGAATCGGCATCCTTGGCGTGATCCGGGAACCGCGCGACGCCGATCGATGCCGTCACGCCGTGCAGGATATCGTTTCCTTGTCGTATGGCCGAGCAGATCTCCTCGCTTCGGCGTCTGGCGCTGTCGGGCGTGGCGTTGGGCAGGATCAGCGCGAACTCCTCGCCTCCGTAGCGGCAGGCGATGTCGCTGCCCCGTATATGGCGCGTGAGCACCGTCGCGATCTCCATCAGGACGAGGTCGCCGGCCGAATGGCCGGCGGTGTCGTTGATCTGCTTGAAACGGTCCACATCGATCATGATGGCCGCGAGGCGGGTGCCCTCGCGTTTGGCCCGTATCAGCTCGCGCGGCAGATAATCGCCCAGAAAACGCCGGTTGTACAAGCTCGTCAGAGGATCCCGTATCGCCTGTTCCCGCAGGTCGCCGAGCGCGCGCCCCAGCGCCTCGAGCGCTTGTTTGCGCTCTCCCACCACCGCGTTGATCATGAGCCCGGTGGTGACCACGATGCTCAGGAACACGAGCAACTCCAACAGCGAAGCGTTCAACGTCGTCCCCGCAAACGGTCCGCGGCCCTCGATCGTGAACCAGACGGCCATGGCGCACACTGCGGCATTCAACGTGACGACCTCGCGCTGCCGGAAGCGAAACGCCGCCCAGATGATGAAGGGCAGAAGCGAGTATGGGTACGCCGGCAGGAAGCCGCCGCTGAATATCGCGTGGCTGCAAACGAGCAGCGCCAAGGCGAGGCTCGCGGCTTCCAGGATTCTCGGCGGCGGCCAGGTTTCCTTGTCGCGCGCGGACCAGCTCAGGACGAGCGGCGCGACGATGATGATGCCGGTGGCGTTGCCCTGCCACCAGGTCCACCAGTTCCACAGCAGGTCGGGCGAGGACAGCGCGTCCACGAACATGAGCGGAACAACGGCCACCGTTGCCGCAATCGCGGCGCTCAACGCGGCAATCGCGGCGAACTTCACGACGTCTTCTCCGCGCTGGAAGCTCCGGTGAACGCCGAGAAAGGTGCGGACCAGCGCCGCCCCGGCGAGCGCCTCCAGGGTAAAGCTCGTGCCGATCAGGACGGCGGCGAGCAGCGAGGATTTGACCGTCACGTTGACCAGCGTGGCGCCGAGCCAGATTGCCGGCCACATCCGGTTTCCGAGCAACAGGACGGCGGCGAGAGCGATGCCCGACAGCGGCCACACCGCGGTCGCATAACCTGGCGGAATCGCAACCAGCAGGGCGAGCTTGGCCGCGGCAAAATAAGCGGCCGCAAGGAAGATCAGCTTCCGCGCGTACGCCACCTGGAGGGAGAGGATTATCGGCCGCGCATCGAGCGCTGCAATACCCACATTATGCTTTCAAGCTGATCTATGACGAAAAGAGAACCATTGCCGTGAAACACAACGCTGTCAACCGGCGTGTGGAGAGAGCTGCCGTCCGGGGCGCCTGAGTCGCTCGAGCGCGGCGTCGACGTGTGATCCTCGCGGCCAGTCTACCGGCCGCGCGCAGGCTCGCGCTGTCCGATAGAGCACATCGGCCCAGTCACGGCAACTGTTGAGATGTGTTGTCGTGCGCTGAGGGCCCGGCCGGCCTCTCTTTCCTGTTTGGGCTGCACCTCGGGCGCCGGTCGAGCTTGCGGGAAGAGCTCGTGAAGAAATACGACGTTGAACGCAGAACTCGCAGAAACACGCAGAAAAACCTCAATTGAGCAGGCGTGGTTTCGTTACACCGAGCGCTGCTCGAGCGCCCCGATTCGCAGGTCGTGCTTGTCGAGCCGGTCGCTGTGGCTCGCGACTGCCTCGGCAAGGATTCGGATGTCGTCGCGTATGGCTTCGGCGACAACATCGAAGTGGCGGCGCGTCTCGGCAGCCGAGCTCGCGATTTCGTCGCGCAAACTGCTGCGAAGAGAGTCGCAAGAGGCGTCCACGTACCGGCGGGTCTCCGCGGCCGATGCCACGATTTCTCCGTGCAGCCCGTGCAGCCCGGTGCGCAGCCTGGTGATCGCTCTCCGGAACTCCGCCTTGTCGACCTTGGTGCGTTCCACGCGTTTCAGCTCGGTGCGCAGTCCGGTGATCGCTCTGCGGAACTCCAACTTGTCGACCTTGGTGCGTTCCAGCCGGTCGAACCGCCGGTCCATCGCGCGTTTCAGTTCGGAGATGGTCATGCGCCTGCGCGGACGACGGATCATAGCATCGTCGCACCTGCGAAGACGGTGCCATGGGGCGGCGGATTCCAAACTCGCGGTATGCAGATGATTCGCTCAGACTCAGCGAGAAGATGTGCAGATTCTGCGATCACGCCCGCGAGGCGGCTGGCGAAAAACAGAACTTGACGCATCGCCGCCGGTGGTCGTCGACGCGTCGCTGTTTTCGGATCGTAGGCGTGTCAGGTCCCGTCTACGAGCTATGACAGGCCTTGGCGATCCCCGAAGGGAGGAGAACGAATCCCCGCCCTGTGTCGTGCCGGTGAGCCGTTGGGTTGGAAGCACCCGTGGCCGAGAGGGTGAACGCTGTGGCCGTCACGATCCGCGTTGCTTCTCGTAATGTTCGAGCACGCGGCGGACGGATTCTGCGTCCCGGTACAGACGAAGGGCCCCGGTTGCGGGGCCCTTCGTCTACCGGCCGAACCGATCCTACTTCGTCTTGAAGTAGGCGGAGAGTGTCGAGCCGTCCCTTGCGGTCATGACAACCAGGTAGCACTGGCCCGCTGGTTTCGGCGTCTGCCAGTTCTGGACGAACTGTGCCCCCGTCGCGTCGTAACGGAGCGACGTGCCGCCGGTGCTGACGACGTCGACCGGATCCTCGTAGGACTGGCCGGTGCACGCACCGCTCATGACCCTGAATGCCTTGACCGCGGACGTGAGCTTCTGCTCCACGCCGCCGGCGTAGATGTTGAACTTCAACGGAACCGTCGATCCGCCCTTCACCGTGTTGTAAATCGGCGTCGCGCCCGTCGTCATCGTCACCGGCTGATAGAAGCCCGAGAGGCGCCACGTCGCGCTCGCGATGGCGAACGTCTTCGAGTCGGTGCTCCCGGTGTGGTTCGCGTCGGCCACAAACGTGTAGCTCGCCGTCGCTGTCCCCACGTTCACGTTGTTACCGTAGGTCGGCGTCACCGTCAGGTTCAGATTCGCGCCCGTCACCGTCGCCGTGCACGGCTCAATCGCTGACCCCGTGTAGGTCTGCGCCGCTGTCGGGCAGCTCACCGTCACCGTTGAGATCGCCTTCCCGATGGCGAACGTCGCGGTGTTGCTGTTCCCCTCGTGGTTCCCATCGCCGGTATAGCTCGCGCTCGCGTTCGCCGTTCCCACGTTCACGTTGTTCGTGTAGCCCACCGTCAACGTCTGATTGAGGCCGCCCGCGCCGGTCGCCTTCGCCGTGCACGGCTGAATCGCTGACCCCGTGTAGGTCTGCGCCGTCGCCGGGCAGGTCACCGTCACCGTTGACGCCGCCTGGCCAATCGCGAAGGTCTTCGACCCGTTGCTCCCCGCGTGGTTCGCGTCCCCGGCAAACGTGTAGCTCGCCGTCGCCGTCCCGGCATTGGTGTTGTCCGCGTAGGTCGGCGTCGGCGCCTCGTTCAGCCCGCCCGCACCCGTCACCGCCACCGAGCACGGCGTCTGCGCACTGCCGGTGAAGGTGAACGGTCCCGCCGCGCAGCTCACCA
>QHWJ01000385.1 GCA_003222535.1 Acidobacteriota bacterium
ACCCTTCGTTTCTGTTCTTCACTGGCAGCAGATTGCTGATGTTTTCGACGACCCGAGTCGGTGTGTTTCTGCTTCCAACTGGGGTGTTCCTGTCTGTTGGTATCTATCAAGTGGTGAAACATCGCGCGGCGTCGATCAATCTCGTCGTGTTGCTGGGGTTCGCGACGGCGCCACTGGCCGCTCTCATCGTGCGTGAAGAGAATGCGATATCTCGCGCCCTTCCGCTTTTGCCGTTCGGCGTGTTGCTCGCGACCATGGGAACCCAGTACCTGCGGTCCGCCTCTATGGACCTGCCTCGGGCGATCTACAAACATGCGGGTATCGTCGCACTCGGAACAGGCACGGCCTATGCGACGTGGACGCTCTTCACGCAGTCGCGCATGACCCGTTCGACGCTGCTGCTGGTCGTGGTAGGGATGGGCGCCATGCTCCTGTGGCGTCTCGCGGACCGTGTGAGGCTCGGCCGGCTTGCGACCGTGTGTCTGTTCGCACTGGCCGTGACGCAGTTCGCCTCCTTTTTGTCCGACTATTTTTCTGACTACCGAGTGAGGTCGAGCTTCTGGCTCGGTGGCAACATTCGTGGAGCCCTTGAAGAGATCATCGATCGCGAGCAACGGGAACGGGCACCCGGCGTGTACTTTAGTCCGTTGAGAGCGACCGGGGGGGATCTTGACGGCCGGAATCCCTATCTGGACGCGTATTGGAGGTTCTACCTGATTAAACATGACCGAGCGGATCTCCTCGCTCGGACAGCGCCTTTCGAGAGCGGGAACGTCCAGACGATTCCGTCGGGCAGTCTGGTTCTCGCGAACGTGGGTGACGTGACGACAGAGGCGCTCGTAGCCAAGGGCGAGCTCAGGCGAGTGGAGACCATTCCCGAGCTGGACCACCCGGCATTTTTTGTCATTCTCCAACGATGAGCGGAAGTGCTTGCCGTCTACCGCCGCAGAATCTGGAAGAAGGTGCTGTTGTCAGGCTCCTGAATCAGGGCGGCGATTTTGAATCGACCTGACTTTACGAGTCCGTCCGCGGTGAGATCGCCGACATTGCCGAGCACCAGGCTTCCGGCCGGCACCTGGTCCGGCGCGTCGAATGCGACCGTTCGGTCGAGGAGATCCTGCCGTCCGTGTTTGATCAGAGAGAACCTCCAGTAGTTGTCCATCCACCTGTTTCTGATGTCGAGCAGGCCGCTCGTCGAGCGAAGTGCGGCGAAGTAAATTGCCGGTGGATGCTCCTCGGCATCCAGCTGGATCATTTTCTCCAGTGCACCAGCCAGATTGCCGCCGAACCACGGCGCCGACCGGAATCGATATTCGGTGAAGTACCCCGCATAGAATGCGCCGAATTGCAGGGGGACGAACGAAAGCAGACAGACGGCGATGAGCTTGTGAAGCCCGATACGCCGCGACATGTAGCCGGCGGCGGCGAGGGCCAGACCGCCAAGCATCAGCGCAATCATGAAACCGATGATGCGCGTTTCGCCACGCACGGTGTAAAGCGAGCGAAGCACACCCAGGAGCGAAATCGTTGCGCCCGAGAGCAGCAGCATGATGCGGAGTCTACTGGCGTCTTGCGCCGACCAGAGGCGTTGGACGCCGAAGATCGACAGGATGACACCGAACGGAATCATTTCGACCGCTCGCTGTGACGCGCCCCCCTCGCCTCCGAGGATCGCCGCCGCCGCAGGACCTGTCACGAAGCCCAGCAGGATGACGAGACCGATGGAGTTCCTTCTCTTCGTGACGATCTCGTAGATACCGAACAGCAGGAACAGGGCGACGGGAAGCAGAAAAATACCGGTCGTTCGCGTCGAGAACATCGTCTGACTTCCGCCGGACAAGAACAGGAAGCTCGGACTGAAGTAGGTCCAGTAAATCGACGTGATCCGGTCAAGGTTCGGATAACTGAGGAAGGCGCGAATTCCCTGCAGAGCGTTCAGCTTTTGTGCGTCATACAGATCGTACCGCTGCATCGTGTCGGTCATGGCTGTCGGATGACGCGCCAGCCATGGCACCAGCAGCAGGAGCAGCGGCAGGCAGAAGCCAGCAAGTGCGGCGGCGTAGAAGCGGGGCGGCCGGTTCCCCAGGAACAGGAGGACGCCTGTCAGCAGAAGATACAGCGGCATCATCACGACCGACGCGATGTAGCTGAAAAAACCAAGGCCCAGAAACAGCGTGCTCGCAAACAACGTCGTCGAGCGGCCGCTTTCCGAGAAATGTGTCAGGCACAGCAGCCAGGCAAGAATGAATGGCAACGGGTAGAGATAGTCCAATCCAAGCCGGGTCAGCATGAAGTGTGCTGGCGTCATGGCGAGCAACGCCGTGGCGGCGACGGCCAGCCACTCGCTGTGAAACAGTCTCCGCGCCACGAGAAACATCAGGACGACATCGATCGTGCCCACGAGAACGGACGGCATTCGGACGGTCGACTCCGAAAAGGGAAGCACCTTCTGGCAGAGCGCCGACAGATAAAAGATGGCCGGCGTAAACCAGCCTCTCCGATCCTCGCCACGCATTTGAATGTTGAAGTAGAGCGGCAGGAAATGGCCCTCGACGTCGCGCGCCGTCGACGCAATCGAGTGCGCGTCCACGGCGATGATCACCTCATCGGGCGACAGGTACATCGGAGCGCCCTGAAGGCGATGCGCGCACATCAAAAAAGTGGCAACGGCCAGAACAACGGCGGTGACGGGCGTGGAGAGGCGCGGGATCATCGGATGACGGTCTGTGTCTCGCGGCGATTCTACAGGACCGGGGACGGCGGCGCGAGCGTACGAATCGAATCCGCTGCGGCGACTCGCGCGTCTCATGGTCCGAGGTAGCGCGATCTCTCGACACGACATGAGCACGAGCCTCACCGGCATTCGGCGCTGCATGCAGACGGTCCTGCACCTGAGCGACGAGGAAACAGCGGGCATCGGTCCTGAGACCACGGCGGTGCTGTTGCCGGGATGGAATTCGCTGGCCCACGTGCAACTCATGCTCGAACTGGAGCGCGCCTTCGGCGTGACGTTCGACGCGGACGAGATCGCGGCCCTCGCATCGGTGGGCGCGATCATCGCCGCGCTCGAGCGGTCGAGGACGTAGAGCATGTTGTTGAATTCACGGCGGCCTCTCCTAGCGCAGGCCGGCCGGGCAGCCCTGAAGGGCTGCGCTACGTTCCATCGAGATACGTTCTAGACATGGAGCAGGTCACTCCCCTCGTTGTGCCGCAGGTCAATGTGAACGACGACACGGTCCTGCTCGTTCGATGGTCCGTGGAACAGTACGGGCAGGTGGCGGCCGGCGACACGGTGTGCGAGGTCGAAACCTCCAAGGCCAGCGCCGAAGTGACGGCCGATCGCGGCGGCGTGCTGGTGCAGTCTGCCGCGGCGCCGGTGCGCGTTCGCATCGGTGAGGAGATCGGCGCCATCGGGCCGACTCGCGAGGCCGCCGCTGCATATCTTCAAGCGAGGGCCGCGCCGAAGACGGCCGCTGCCGACGGGACGGTCAAGGCAACCGCGAAGGCCATGGCGCGGGCCTCGCAAGAGGGCGTGTCGCTCGAGGCTGTCGCGCGCAGCGGTGTGCACGGGACCATCAAGGAATCGGACGTCGAGAAGTTTCTCGCCGGGCAAGCCGCGCGTGCTCAAACGACGGCTGGTCAGGCGCGCATTCCACCAGGGCTCGCAAAGTACGTGGAACTCACCGGCGCGATCCCGGCGTTCGACGCGGCCGTCGCGGCGAACCTCAGACGTTCCACTGACCACCTGATTCTGGCGAGCGTCGACGCGGACTGCCGGCTCACGGCGGCTCACGGCATCATTCGGCAGGCGCTCGCCGGCGGCCGCATGGTGAGCCTGGTGCATCTCATCGTCGCGGCCACGAGCCGCGTGCTGCCGCGGTTCCCGCGACTCATGAGCTTCGCATACGAGGGCGTGCTCTACCGCTACCGGGCTGTGGACGTCGCCTTCGTCGCTCGCACGCCCGACGGCCGGCTCTACACGCCCGTCGTTCGGTCGGCCGATCGTGCAGACCTCGACGGGATTGCACGGGTCTGTCAGGCGGAGACGCTCCGCATCATGCGGGGCGGCGTCAAGGTCGAGGAACTGGAAGGCGCGTGCTTCACGATCTCGCACGTGCCCGTTGGCCGGACGACCCGCGTCGTCGCGTTGCCCAGCTTCGGGCAGTCGGCCATTCTCGGCGTGTCCGCCGAGCGGCCGTCGATCGAGCTCGTCGACGGCGCGGTCGTCGAACGGCCGCTCGTGACGCTGACGCTCAGTTACGACCACTCGCTGTGCGATGGAGTCTACGCGGCCAGCTTTCTCGCTGAACTGACCAGCCATCTCGAGCGGCCGGCCCCGTGAGCGTCCTGAACAAACCCTCGATCGTTGGCGGGCCCGTACGCCTCGACGTCTGTACGCGTACCTCTCCGATCCGGGAGCAGTACGCGCTGCTGGTGAGCATTCGGCTGTTCGAGCAGTCGCTGCTCGATCTGTTTGCGACCGGCGTGCTGGCGGGCACGACCCACACGTGCGTGGGACAGGAGACGATCGCCGTCGGGGTGATCTCCGCGATCGACCGCGATCTCGACATCGTCTTCAGCAACCATCGCGGCCATGGCCACTTCCTGGCGTACTGCGGCGAAGTGGAACGCCTGTACCTCGAAGTCATGGGCAAGGCCGGCGGTGTCTGCGGCGGCCGCGGCGGCAGTCAGCATCTGCACCACGGGAACTTTTATTCGAACGGTGTTCAAGGCGGCATCGCGCCGGTGGCGACCGGTATGGCGCTCGCCGGGAAGCTGCAACGGACCGGCGGCGTCGCCGTCGTGTTTCTCGGCGACGGCACGCTGGGCGAAGGGGTCGTTTACGAGTCCTTCAACATCGCGGCCTTGTGGCAGCTGCCGCTCGTGTTCGTCATCGAACACAACGGGTACGCGCAGAGCACGCCGTCGGCATTGCAGATCGCCGGAGAGGTGGCAGCGCGGCCCCGGGCATTCGCCATTCCCACCACCGAGTGCTCACCCGCCGCGGATGTGAGCGACGTGCTGGGCTGCGCCAGCCGGGCGATCGACGCGGCCCGCGCCGGAGGCGGGCCGCAGTGCGTCGTCTGCTACACCTACCGTCTCGCCCCGCACAGCAAAGGCGACGACAACCGGTCGCCGGATGAGCTCGGCGCGGCGTGGGCGCGGGATCCGATGAAAGCGGCGCGCGCCGCGGTCTCCGATGACGCAGCGGCGGATGCGATCGAGCGAGAGGCCGAGGAACGGGTTCGTGCTGCCCGGCTTCGCGCAACCGATCCGGCGTGTCCGAATCCTTAGCGCCAATCGACGCCTTGCCCACGGTTCTCGATTCGCTCAACCAGAGCCTGCATCAGCTGATGGACGCCGATGAGCGGGTCGTGCTTCTCGGCGAAGACATCCTCGATCCCTATGGAGGCGCATTCAAAGTCACCCGCGGGTTGTCGTCGCGCTTTCCGGCTCGTGTCTTCACGACGCCGATTTCGGAAGCCGCCATCGTGGGACTCGCGTCCGGACTCGCCCTTCGAGGCCTCCTGCCGATCGCAGAGATCATGTTCGGCGACTTTCTCTTCCTCGCCGGGGATCAGCTGGTGAACCACGCGGCCAAGTTTCGATGGATGTACAACGACACCGCGCGTGTACCGCTGGTGATTCGCACGGCGATGGGCGGACGGCGCGGCTACGGACCGACCCACAGCCAGTCGGTTGAAAAGCACTTCATGGGCGTGCCGGGGCTCTGGGTCGTGGCGCCGCACGTGCTGTCATCACCAGGAGAGCTGCTTCGCCAGGCGACGCTCGAGTGCCCGGACCCTGTCGTCTTCATCGAGAGCAAGACCTGTTACGGCCGGTCGCTTCTCCCGGGCCTGCCGGAGATGACGACGACGGTGGTCTCGGATGCGGAGTCGCCGTTTCCGACCATGCTGTTCCGGCAAGACCGCGCTTCCGATCCCGACGGCTTGATGTGGTGCTACGGGGGCATGGTGCCGCTCTGCGTTGAGGCCATCCAGCACCTTCGCGCCGCGGAACACCTGTCGGTGGATTTGGCCGTCGTCAGCCAGCTGTCGCCGGTGCCGTCGACGCACATCCGCCGAATCCTCGATGACGCCCGACCGCAGCTGTCCGTGTACGTCGAGGAAGCCAGCGTCGCGCACGGGTGGTCGGCAGAAATGCTCGCGCAGGTTCAGGAATACGCTGGCGCGATAAACGGCACCGCTAGAGCGGCGCCCTACGAAGGCTCGACATCGGATCGCCCGATCAGGCACGAGCGCATCGGAGCCGCCTACAGCCCGATTCCCAGCAACCGTGAACAGGAGCGCGAGGCGCTTCCCCAGATCCACGACATCGTGACGCGAGTGCTCGAATGCTTCTGAATCGCGGCCGCGCGGCCTGACATGCGACGCGCCGTTCGAATGGCTCGCGATCGCAAGTGGGACGAACAGCTGCCTTCTCAGAAAGCGACTTCGAGTGAGTAAACCGGCCATGGACATTGAAGATCACCGCGACCTCAAGCTGCTCGAGGCAGTGGAGGCGGATTCGCGCGTCACGCAGCGCGGTCTGTCGACGCAACTCGGCATCGCGCTCGGCCTGATCAACATTTACCTGAAGCGCCTCGTGCGCAAAGGGTACATCAAGTGCGTGAACGTGCAATCCAACCGGCTCACGTACTTACTCACTCCACGTGGGATTGCCGAAAAACTGCGTCTCACGTACGAATTCATGGACTATTCGCTGCACCTGTACGGCGAGGTGCGGCAGCACCTGCGGGCGGTCATTCGCGAATGCGCTGCGGCCGATCGCCGCGTGGCGATTTTCGGACGTGGCGAAGCGGCGGAGCTCTCGTATCTCGCGCTGAAGGAGTTTGGTCTGGAGCCGCTCGCCATTTTCGACGTCGAGGGCGGGCCCGATTTCCTGGGCATGCCGGTGCTGCCCATCCATCGGCATCCGGAGGTCGCATACGATCTGATGATCGTCGCGACGCTCGAGAGCTCAGGGGAGCTCGTCGCCAAGCTCATTCGGGACGGCGTGCCGACGGAGAAGCTGTTCCCGCTTCGCCAGGAAGCGGTCCCGCGCCGCAAGCCGGCGGAGCTGGTTCGATCTGGAAACGGTCAGGACGGATAGAAGATCGCATTCATGGCCATAACGCGAAAGCGCGTGTGTATTACGGGCGGGGCGGGATTCATCGGATCGTACCTGGTCCAGCACCTCATCGAGGACAACGAGGTCGTCGTCTTCGACAACCTTCGTCGCAATGCGATTCAGTTCGCTCACGTCGAGGGACACCCGCACCTCCGCCTGATCAAGGGCGACGTGATGGATTACGACGCGACGCGCCGCGCCGTCGAGGGTTGTCACATCGTCATTCATTGCGCGGCGATCGCCGGCGTCTATTCGGTCGATCGCAATGCCGTGACGACGATGGAGGTGAACCTGCTCGGGACGCATCAGGTCGTGAAGGCGGCGATCGACGTGGGGGTGGAGCGGTTCGTCGAGTTCTCGACGAGTGAGGTGTACGGCCCCTTCATTCACAAGGGCAAGGAAGACGATCTGACGACGATCGGCCCCATCGGCGAGAGCCGCTGGGTGTATGCCGCCAGCAAGCTGGCGTCCGAGCATCTGTCCTATGCCCACTACAAGGAGGACGGCCTGCCGCTCGCGATCGTGCGGCCGTTCAACGTCTATGGGCCGAGACAGGTGGGGGACGGCGCCATCCGCGGGATCATCATCCAGGCGCTACAACACGCCCCGATCACGCTCTACAACGATGGCACGCAGATACGCGCCTGGTGCTTCGTGGAGGACTTCGTCGACGGTGTGCTGCGGTGCGCCGAGATGCCCGAAGCGATTGGCCAGGCGTTCAACCTGGGCAATCCCCAGGGGACGGTCACCAATTTCGAGCTCGCCAACATGATCCTCAGGTTGACCAACTCGAAATCCGACGTCGTCTTCAAGCCGCATCCCGGGCCGGAGGTCGACTTGCGTGTACCGTCAATCGAAAAGGCCATGACGCTGCTGAAATTTCAACCGACTGTGTCCCTCGAGGCCGGCATCTCGCGCACCATTTCGTGGTACGCCGAGCACATGTCGGTGACCCAGCGCTGATGCGCGTCATCGTCACCGGTGCGTCCGGATTCATCGGACGCAATGTGCTGCTCCGCGCACCGCGCGACTGGGAGATCACCGCTGTCTACCATCGCGCCGACGTGTTGGAGGCCTTCGTCGCGGCCCATGGGTTGAGTCACCACGTCACACCGGTTCGATGCGACCTGATGAACCCGGCTGACATGGCTGGGCTCACGCAGGCGGTAGGCGGCCGGGCCGACGCCGTGCTCTATCTCGCCGCGAACGGCGATCCCGCGGCATCGGTCGAACGGCCGCGTTGGGACCTCGAATCGAACACCGTGGCACTTGTCAATTTCCTCGAGCACTGTCCCGTTGATCACGTGGTGTACGTCTCGTCGGGCGCGGTGTACGACGGTCTGACCGGCCCCGTGTCTCCGTCGACGGCCGTCGCGCCGCGTCTGCCTTACGCGATCTCGAAGCTGGCATCGGAGCAGTACGTCAGGTTCTTTGCGGAGCGGCGCCACGCCGTCGGCAGCTACATCAACGTGCGGTTTTTCGGCGCCTACGGCCCCTACGAACCGCTGCGGAAGATCACGACGCGCTGGATGCGCGCCGTGATGGACGGTCAACGTCAGTTGACGGTTCGCGGCGACGGCGAGAACCTCATCGATTTCATGTACGTCGACGACGCCGTCGACGGGTTTCTGACGCTCGCGGCCGCCGCGGGCGCGACCGGCACCGTCGACTTCGCCTCCGGCGCGCCCATCAGCGTGAACGAGGTCGTGCGGACGATGGGGCGCACGCTCGGCGTCGAGATCGCGCTCAGCCACGACGGCCACAGCGAAGAGTACATCCTGTTCCGGACCGTCGATGCCGCGATGTCCGAGCGTTTCGGTGTCCGACCGAAGATTCCGTTCGCCGACGGTGTGGCGCGCCTCCAGCAGTTCCTCGCGAGCCAGGCCGTTTGAACGAAAACATCGTCGTTCTCGGCGGCGGCCCCGCGGGAATCTCCGCCGCATGGCGGGCAAGACCATCGCGCTCGGCAAGTACGCGGTCGACTATGGCCCGCACACGTTCCACATCCGCGAGACGCCCGAAAGCCGGGCGATCATCGACGCGATCCGGCCCTTCTTCGGGGAGGATCCGCTGATCCTCACGCGCGGCACGCGTGTGCTGCTTCGCGGAAAGTACTACGTGTATCCGCTCGAGATGCTGCAGGTGCTGACCGGCGTCAGTCCACTGCTGTCGGCGCGCATCATCTTCGACTACGGCAAGGCGACGCTCAAGTCCGCGCTGTCGCCGCCCAGGAAGGAGCATTCGTTCGAAGAATGGGGCGTGCGAAATCTCGGGCGCACCCTGTACGACCTCTGCTTCGGCCTGTATTCGGCGCGTGTGTGGGGGCTGCCGACCTCGCAGATCTCATCGAAGCAGGCGCAGCGCGTCGCCAAGCTGAACCTCAAGAACATCATCCTCCGGACGCTGGGGATCAGGGCGGATCCCACCACCTATTTCACGAAGTACATGTACCCACGCCGCGGCATCAGCGTGCTCTTCGAGGGCATGTCCTCCGAAGTTCGGAAGGCGGGCAACGACATCCGGCTCTCGTCGCGCGCCGTGCGCGTCGAGCGGGCTGGCGAACGCATTACCGGTGTCGTGTATTCACGCAACGGACAGGACGAGCGCATCGCGTGCGACGGCGTCATTTCCACTCTGCCGCTCCCGCAGCTGGTGTCGATGATCACGCCCGCGCTGCCGGCCCAAGTCGCAGAGCACGCGTCGAAGCTGCGTTATCGCAGCCTCAAGCTGATTTACATCGCGCTGAAGCGGCCCGCCCTCACCGATTTCCACTGGGTCTATCTTCTCGACGAGGAGTTTCGCGTGAATCGCGTCTCCGAGCAGAAGAACGTCAGCGCCGACATGATTCCGGCGCATCGCACCGTGCTGTGTATCGAGCTGTCGCTGTGGCGGGACGAGCCGTTGTGGCACGCGAGCGACGAGGAGATTTTCAGGCTCGCGCTTCGCGACGTGATGAAGATGGGGTACGGCGTCACGGAGGACGAGGTCGAGGAGTACTACATCACCGACATTCCCACGGCCTACCCCGTTTACGAGTTGAACTTCGAAGACCACCTCATCCCCGTGCTCGAAGGCGTGCACAAGGTGCCGAATCTTCTCACGCTTGGCCGTCACGGGTTGTTCCTCAACAACAGCATGGACGACAACGTGCTGCTCGGGATGAAGGTCGGCGATCACATTGCGGCCGGCGGTTTCCGGAGCGACGCGTGGCTGTCACAGATGCTGGCCTTCATGAACCTGCGGTTCCAGGGGAAATGACCGGCCGGTCAGCCAGCCCGCACCCAGGACTGCCAGGATCAGGACGATGGGCTTGGCGGGCAGCGATTGGCGCGCCTCGGTCAGCAGCGGAAAATGCACGGCGGTGACGTAGACGATCGGCGCCGCCATCAGACAGGTGTCGGCGTACCGTCTGGCCCGCGCCAGCGCGCACAACCCGGCCGCGGCCAACGCCAGAATCGCCGCCTGGACAAGCCAGAGGCCGCGGATGACGAGCGGCGGCACCTGGTTGATTTGGCTGTAGCGAATCGGAATGTCGGCCGACCACAGCGAGAAGAGGCCCCGCGTGAGGCGGCGCCGCAGGTGCGCCGATCGATCGCGGGCAATATTCTGCAGTCCGACACGCAGGTATTCGTTGTCCGCTTCGATCCGCGCCGTCGTGCGACGCATCGGATCCTCCGGCTCGGTCCAGATCTTCCGGATGTCCTGCCATTGATGCGCGTAGGCGAGCATCGGTGCCGCGTCCACTCGCTCCGCCGCCGCCAGCGCCACGATCTTCGCGTCGAGCTGCGAGCGCTCCGGCGTCTTGTCGACGATATCCGTCAGCTGGCTTTGCACGCGACCCGGCCAGTGTCCCTGCCACGAACCTTCCCAGATGCCGCGGCCGATGCCGCCGGCTGGCGACAGAGTGAAGCGGTGCATCGTGACGTAGTTGTACGTGAACCACGGCAGCATCGCGACCGCGAACACCGCGAGTGCCATGGCCCAGCGCGGCCACGGCGGCCGCTGGGCCCAGCCGATCAGCGGAAACAGCACGAGCGCCATCACGACAATGCCCGGCAAGAACAGGAAGAACGCGGGACGGCTCAAGGTCGTCGCGGCCGCCAGCACGCCGAACCCGGCGAACGCTCCTGGCCGCTGCTCATGAACCGCCCGGACGAGCATCCACATCGTCAGCGTGAACATCAAGGTGGTCCAGACCTCGGTCAGGACCAGCGCTGCGAAGTACGGCAGCGTCGGGAACAGCGTCGTCGCACCCGCCGCGGCGATGCCGAGCCGGGGACCGCCGATCTGTCGCCCGATCGCGAACACCGTCAGGCAGATGGCGACGAACACGCCGATCTGAACGGCCGCGACCGCCGCGTGCGTCGCGCCGAAGACGCGGTAGATGACTGCAACGAACGCCGGGTACACGGGCGTTCGAAGGACTTCGGGCACGAACTGCGGCGCGTCGGGATAGCGAGTGAACTTGCCGGTTGAGGCGAGAACCTCGGCGAGCCGCCGGTACCCGTCCTGGTCGGTCCACTCCGTCGTCCAGTCCGGTCGCTGGTAGACCATGAAGAGCATGCCATGGAGCGCGGCGACGAGAGAGACGACAACGAGCGATCGTTGGACGGTCACGGCAGTGATTCTAAGGGCGTTTGCACACGCCGTAGCGCGAGACCTCAGCCAAGCGAACGCCGCTCGCCTGAAAGGCTCGCGCTCCACGAGCCGTTTGCACGACGCCGGAGCGCGAGCGCTACACGAACGTGCAAAACGCACTAAGCCAGCAGATCGCGGTACAGCCCGTCGATGTCCGTGACGAGTCTGTTGATCCCGTATTGCGCGACCACACGCTGGCGACCAGCTTCGCCCATGGCACGGCGGCGGCCCGGCTCGGCGACGAGGCGGCTCACGTGATCTGCCAACTGGCCGGCGTCGCCCGGCGGCGCCATCAGGCCGACGTCAGAGGTCGGCATCACGTCGGCGACACCGCCGACATCGGTGCTGACGCCTACGCATCCCGCCGCCAGGCTCTCGATGAGCGCCACGGGCGTGCCCTCGTTGCGCGAGGTGAGCAGGAAGATGTCGGTGGCGCCGTACACCGTTTCCAGGTCGCGGCGCCAGCCGAGGAACCGCACGCGGTCGGCGATGCCGAGCGAGACGGCGGCGGCTTCGAGCGCTTCGCGCAGTTCACCATCGCCGACGATGAGAAACACGGTGGATGCGTGCAAGCGAGCGACGCGCTGCGCGACCTCGAGAAACAGCCGCTGCTCCTTGATGGCCGTCAGTCGGCCGACGGTGGTGACGACGGTTGCGCCGGGTGGAATGTCCAGGGCGGCTCTCGCGACAGCACGCGCCTCGTCTTCGATTGCAGCCAGCGCATCGAGATCGAAACCGAGCGGCACCACGCGGTACTGCTCGTGACGCCCAATCCGGTACTCCTGGACGAGCTCGTCGCGGATCCGCTGCGAGATGGCGACGATTCGATCCGTCACGCCGGCGAGCCGTCGTTCCGCGGCGATGAACAGCCGCGTCTTCGCCAGGCCGAAGTACCCCTCGAGCACGTGGCCGTGGTAGGTGTGGACGAGTCGCGCGCGCGCGCGACGGCCGGCCGTGTTGTTGTAAGCCAGAGCAGCCAGACGTCCGACCGCGCCCGCTTTGGCCATGTGGGTGTGCACGATGGCCGGCTTGAATTCGCAGAGCAGCCGGTATACCTTCCAGGCGGCTCTCGCATCGCTCGCCGGGGAGATGGGACGCTTCAGTGCCGCCAACTGCTTGGTGCGGGGAGGCGAAGCGGCACACTCCAGCAGATAGCTCATGTCGCCCTCTTGAGGGCCGACCTCGCCATGGATGAGCAGCGTCTCGAAGCCGCGTGCGGAGAGACGCGACGCCAGCTCGACGACCTGGATCGATGGGCCACCGATGTTGAGGCGTGTCACGAAGCGGACGACGCGAATGGGAGCGAGGGCGGACGGCATCGGGGACTTGGGCCACTCAATCTAGCATTGTCTCCATCGCACGACCGGTTCGCATTCAGGGCCTCACACTCTCACGCTGTTCCGATTTTTCCGCGACAATGTCCTGACACTGCTCCCGGAGAGGACGCTCTGATGCGAAAGGGCCGCCGGGTTCCATGACGACTCAGACGCTGTCGCGTCGCAAACGTCAGGTGTTCGTGCTCGTGGCGACCGCGCTCGTCTTTTTTGTGGGCGCGGCTGCGTTGCTGGCAGCCGATATCTACCTGCACGGCCGCTTCCAGGAGTCGGCCGGTGTGAACATCTGGGGTTATCGCGGTCCCGTTCTGGGACGCAAGAAGCCCGGCGATCTACGGATCGCGTTCCTCGGCGGCAGCACGGCGTTCGGTTACGGTGTGAGCTGGGACCAGGCCATTCCCGCGCAGCTCGAGAAGCAGCTGAATGCGCGGCTGCCGCCAGGCGTCTCCCGCGTCAGCGTGGCAAACCTCGCCTACAACAACGAGGGCGCGTACTCGTTCACGTTCACGCTGGACGATTACAGGTACCTGGACTACGACATCGTGTGTCTGTACGAGGGCTACAACGACATGATGGGCGATTCGAGGAATCCGAACACTTCGGTGTTTCGCCACGATTCTCCGGTGTTCAAGCTCACCGGCTACCTGCCGATCTTTCCCATCGCTTTCCGGGAGAAGGCGTCGGCCTTGCGGTTCGGGGGAGACCTGAATGGGTACTACCGCGCAATGCGCGGCGAGGAGACCAAGACCGTGTTCCGTCCCGGTCTCGCCAATCGAACTGCCGCCGGCGCTCTCGACGCATCCGCGGCCATCGCGGAATCGCTCCAGCGGCAGCTCGCGAAGGTCATGCAGGAGCCGCCGCCGCAGATTGTCGGCGGAGACGCGACCGGCTGCAAAGTCCCCTGGGGCGAATACTGCAAATCGATGTTCACGGCCGTTGACCACGCGCTGGCGATGAGGAAGCGGGTGCTCGTCATCACCCAGCCGTATGCGGCCGGGTTCCTGCGAGAACGTCATGTCGATCAACAGAGCACCATGTCGACTACGCTGTTGATCCGCTATCAGGGCAATCCGCGCGTGCAGTATGCGAACGCCGGGACCGCCGTCGATATCAGCGATCCCGTCGTGGGCTACGACCACATGCACTTGACAGCGCCAGCCAACGCGGTAGTTGCCGCGCACCTGGTCGAACCGATTCGAGCCCTGGCTCAGGTCAGGCCATGACTGCAGGCCGTTTCCCGGGCGCCGACCTGAAGACGTTCGGCGTGATCGCCGTCCTGCTGGTTACGGTGGCGTTTCTGGCGCCGGCGCCGGATCGGCCGACCGATCGCGACATCTATGAAGCGACGGCGGCTCACGGTGTGGTGTACGACTGTTCCGATCTTCAATGCTTCCGCGTCCTGGTCGCGTGGACGCTTGGTGTGCTGCCGGGGCCGTCGGTGCCGAAATGGAAGATCTACGCAGCGCTCTCCGACGCTGCGGCCGCGGTCGTGCTGGGCCAGCTGTGTCGAGCGGTCGGCCTGTCGAATCAGGTAGCAGCCCTCAGCACGTGGGTCGCCGCGTTCGGCTTCGGGTCGCTCTATACGCTCTACGATCCCTTTTCGTCAGACGCGCTGATGTTTCTCATGGGGCCCCTGCTGACGCTCCTGATGCTGCGCGGGCGCATGGGGATTGCCGCGCTGGTCGGGGCGCTGGGCGTGCTGGCGAAGGAATTCGCGGCCGTGCCGCTCTTCGTCTTCGCCCTGGCGGCGGCCATCAAGCGGCAATGGCCCCTGGCGTTGCGGGCGCTCGCCTCGGCCAACGCGGCGCTCATCGTCTGGCTGGGACTGCAGTTCTGGCTGATGCTCCGCTTCAACTACACCTACAGCAACAGCGCCTCCACGCAGCTCTTATCGGGCGGGAACCTCGTGGGGTGGCTCTCGAGGCTGAGCCCGCGCCTCGCCGTGTCGTCTGTCTTCACGGAGTACGGCGCCATCTGGCTGCTGGCGCTGGTCGGCTTTTTTCGAGGGCCGTCGATATTGCGGCGATTGTCGATCGCAGCCGTTCCACCGGCGTGGCTGTTCTCCTACGTCCAGCAACCCGACCGCGCGCTCTGGAACTTCCATTACCTGATGATCCCGTTGGCCATGATCGTGGCCAGTCGCCTTCCGTTCTGGTGGTCGTGGGCCCTCGTCAGTTTCTTCGCGTTCGCCAATCTCCGGCTGGGAGCTCAGCTCGCGTTCGTGCCGGCTGCTCGCATTGCCTTGACGGTGTCGGTCGTGATCGCGGCCGTGGCAGTCGTTCGTGACTGGCGCGAGCCGGCCGATGGGTCACCGGCCGAGGTACTGACGCTCTAATCGTTCGACATGGCTCACAAATCTCCCGCCAACCCTGAGCGATCGTTCGGCATTTCCGTCGGCGGCGTCCTCTGCGCGATCGCGATCGTTCTGCTCTGGCGCCGGCGGATCGGCCGTGCCGAGTGGCTGGGTGCGGTCGGCGCGGTGTTGGTCGTCCTGGGGTTTCTGCGGCCGCGTCTGCTGAAACCGGTGAGCGTCGTCTGGTGGAAATTCGCTGTCCTCCTCGGCCGGGTCAACGCGCGCGTGCTGCTATCGATCATTTTCTTTCTGATTCTGACGCCCATCGGCCTGGTGTGGCGGCTGACCGGCAAGGATCCCCTGGCGCGACAGCGCCGCCACTGGCCCGGATGGGCCCCGCATCCCGCCCGCTACAAGGACGCGAAGCATTTCGATCGCATGTTTTGAGGTAACGCCATGAGTAAAGGACGCGTGCTCGGAGAGTTCTGGGAATTTCTGAAACACGAAAAGAAATACTGGCTCGTGCCCGTCGTCGTCGTCTTCCTGCTGTTCGGGCTGCTGCTGGTGTTCTCGCAGTCGAGTGCTGTCGCGCCGTTCATCTACACGCTCTTCTAGCGTGACGAGTTCCAGATCCCGTGACACATCGCTCGTGGCGAGCTGGTCGAACCACGAGCAAAACGGCTCATTCTTCGACAGGCTCAGGATGAGCGTCTGTGCAGAACCGTCACACTCGCCACACTGAATCGTGCCGACTCGCATCCTCGGAATCTCCGCCTACTATCACGACTCGGCTGCCTGCCTGGTCGAGAACGGCCGCATCGTGGCCGCCGCGCAGGAGGAGCGCTTCACCCGCAAGAAGCACGACGCGTCGTTCCCGAAGCACGCCGTCGACTACTGCCTGCGGGAAGCCGGAAGTACGGTCAAGCAGATCGATCTCGTGGGCTTCTACGAGAAGCCGCTCGTGAAGTTCGAGCGGCTGCTCGAAACCTACGTGTCCTACGCGCCGAGCGGGTGGAAGTCGTACCTGACGGCGCTGCCTCTCTGGTTGACCGACAAGCTGTGGATGAGCGACGAGATCGCCGGCGAGCTGGAGGACTACGAGGGTCGGATTCTGTTCGGCGAGCACCACGAATCGCACGCGGCCTCCGCGTTTTATCCGTCGCCGTTCGAGCAGGCCGCGGTGCTGACGATCGACGGCGTGGGCGAATGGGCAACCTCGTCGATCGGCGTCGGCCGCGGCCACGATCTCGAGCTCTTCCGCGAGATGCGGTTCCCGCACTCGCTGGGCCTCCTGTATTCGGCCTTCACGTACTTCGCCGGCTTTCGCGTCAATTCCGGCGAGTACAAGGTGATGGGCCTCGCGCCCTACGGCGAGCCGAAGTACGTGAAGGCGATCAAAGACCATCTCCTCGAGATTCGAGACGACGGCAGCCTGTGGATGAACATGGAGCACTTCACGTATCCACAGGGCCTGACGATGACCGGTGATTCGTTCGCGGCGATCTTCGACGGACCGCCGCGGCAACCGGAGTCGAAGCTCACACAGCGGGAAATGGACCTCGCGCGCTCGATTCAGGACATCACCGAAGAGGTGATGATGAAGATGGCCTCGTTCGCGTGGAAGGAGACCGGGCTGCCGTATCTCTGCATGGCCGGCGGCGTCGCCCTCAACTGCGTCGGCAACGGCAGGATTCTGCGCGACGGTCCATTCGATGAGATCTGGATTCAGCCGGCGGCGGGGGACGCCGGCGGCGCAGTCGGCGTCGCCTTGAATCTGTGGCACCGCTACCTCGACAAGCCGCGCACGAGTCCGGAGCACGCCGGCACGTGGCGTCCGGTGGGCAAGGGGCCCGGCAGCGCGTCTGCTGATGTGCCGTACGCCGACGGCATGAGCGGCGGGTTTCTCGGCCCGCGTCCCGGTGAAGACGAGACCGCCGCATGGGCGGAGCAGCACGGCTACAAGGCGCGCCGCTGCAGTCCGACGGAACTGGCCGATGCAGTGGCCACGCTGCTGGCGGACGAAAAAGTCGTGGGGCTGTGCCAGGGCCGGATGGAATTCGGCCCGCGTGCGCTCGGCGGCCGGTCCATCATCGGCGACGCGCGCTCGCCGAAGATGCAATCGGTGATGAATCTCAAGATCAAGTTCCGGGAGTCGTTCAGGCCCTTTGCGCCTGCCGTGCTGCGCGAGCACGTCCACGAGTGGTTCGAGCTGGACGGAGACAGCCCGTACATGCTGCTGGTGGCCGACGTGCTGCCCTCACGCCGCCTGGCGATCCCCGACGCGGCGAAGGATCTCTGGGGCATCGAGCAGCTGAACGTGCCGCGCTCAACCATCCCGGCGGTGACCCACGTCGACTACTCCGCTCGAATCCAGACCGTGCGCCGCGAGACGAACCCGGTCTACTACGACATCATCAACGCGTTCTATCGCCAGACGGGCTGCCCGGTCATCGTCAACACTTCCTTCAACGTCCGCGGCGAGCCCATCGTCTGCACGCCGGACGATGCGTACCGGTGCTTCATGCGGACGGACATGGACGCGCTCGTCGTCGAGAACTTCGTGCTCGAGAAAGCCGAACAGACGCCGATCGAAGCCGATGAAAACTGGCGCAGGGAGTTCGTGCTCGATTGACGGTGTGGCGCTCATGACGGGGACGCGGGTTCTCCTGCGCCCGCAAGTGCGGCTCATCGCCCTCTGCTGCGCGGCGCTGCTGGTCCCGCTTTTCCTGCCTCTCCTGACCGGTCGGGTATTCACGAAGGACGACCTGGCCGCTCTGCACCTTCCGTTCCGCTATCTGTATCGCGAAGCACTGCGCGCCGGCGACTCCTTTCTCTGGACGCCCGCGTATCGGTCGGGTCTCTATCTATACGGTGAGGGTGAGGCCGGGATGGCGCATCCACTTCATCTCTTGCTCTATCGGTTTCTTCCGCTCGGTCCGGCGTTCAATCTGGAGATCATCAGCACCTACATCGCGATGCTGATGGGCACAGGGTTGCTCCTCCGGCGGCTCGAACTTCCGGCCGAGGCCGCGGCGTTCGGAGCGATGGCGTTCACCTTCAGCGGCTTCAATCTGTTCAATCTGATGCACGTCAACCACATTGCAGCGGTGGCGCATATGCCATGGCTGCTGCTCGGCACTCACGTCCTCCTGACTTCGCGGGATCGAAGACGCTGCGCCTGGGCGTTCGCTGGCGTGGCGCTGGCGGTCGGATCGCAATTGCTCGTCGGCAATCCCCAGTACGTGTGGCTAACGCTCGTCGTCCTGGGATTCATGGTGCTCTGTCTGCTGTACGCCGGAGCGCCGTCCTCGCGCGTGCCGCTCCTGCTTGCCGCGGGAATGTTGGGGGCGCTCATCGGCGCGGTGCAGCTGCTACCGACACTTGATTTCGCCCGGGAATCGACGCGCGTGACGTGGTCGCAGGATCAGGCGTTGTCGTTCTCGTTGTCGCCGCTGAATGTCGTGCAGTTGTGGTCGCCCTTTGCGTTTCAGTTCCGCATCCATGCGCCTGCGTCGGAAGCGTTCATCGTGCACGAGTTCATCGTCTATAACGGTGCTTTCTGCACGGTGGCGCTGTTCTGGCTGGCTCTGCGATGGCGCCAGAGGACTCGCCGTGGCCTGCTCATCGCGCTGTTCGCGTTGGCGGGCATCAGCTTCGTGCTGGCGATGGGTCGGTACGGAGGGGTTTACGTCTGGTTGGCGCACCTGCCGGGGCTGCGCACCCTCCGGGCGCCGGCACGGCACCTCGTGCTGTTCCAACTGGCGCTGAGCGGAATTGCCGCGATCGCGTTCGAGGATGTCGTCGGGCTGGTGCGACGCGGCGAGAAAATCGAGATCCGGCGCCTGTGGCCAATGGCCGTTCCCGTTGCGATCAGCGTCGCCGCGACTCTTCTTGCGGGCGCTTTCTCGCAGTCGTCCTGGGCGGCGGCTCACGGGCTGTCGCTTTCCAGCGTCACGCGGGCTGCGCCCTGGTCGATCGTGATCGCCGGCATCGCCGGCCTCGTGGCGATGGCGGGACGCGGTGTTCCCTGGGCCGTGCCCGTCTTGATCGTGGCCGTCGCATTCGACCAGGGCTTCTGGGGGTATTCCTACGCCTATCGATGGGGACCTGTTCAACGCATCGCCGACCTCGTGGCGAACGCAAACGTGCCTCCCGACGCTCAGCGCGGCGACCTGATTGCGCCGTCGATCGAGGGAGGATTGGGAAACGTCGCGGTTCTGCGCGGGCTCCGGCTTACGCCTGGATACACCGGTCTGGCATCGTCGTCGGTTCTCGACCCAACTGATGCTCTCACTCAGCAAATCGCGGGCGTTGCGTGGCGCGAGAGTGGAACGACATGGGTGCGCGTGCCGGACAGCATGCCCCGCGCGCGCCTGGTGTCGGTGGCCCGGTACAGCATCGACGTCAAGGCCGACGCGCGCCGTATCGACATTTCCCGAGTGGCGCTGGTCGATCGCCCGGTTCAGGGCCTCGCCGAATGGTCCGCTGAGCCCGACAAGCACGGCTCGGTCCGAATCATGGAAGACCGCCCCGGCTCCATCGTGCTCGAGACGACAGCCGCCCGTAGACAGTTGCTCACCCTGACGGAACGGTTCCACGGCGGGTGGCGCGCGATGCAAGACGATCGCGAGCGTGAAGCGACGCGCGTCTACGGTGACTTCCTCGGGTGCATCGTCGATCCGGGTCGGCACCTGGTGAGATTCACGTTCGCGCCCGCCAGCTTTAGCGCCGGCGTCCGAACGAGCTTAGCCAGCCTGGCCGCTCTCATTCTCACACTCGTATCGTCCACCCTTCTGTGCGGACCCAGGGTGACCTTGATCAGTACACCGTCGGGCAAGAAGCCTGAGTGAAGGCTCGATAGCGTGAGAGCCGAGTGCTCCAGCATTCCGGCACAGATGTCGGTGTCTTGGCGTCGCCTCGTCCTGATGTCCTTGACGGTGGGTGTCCTCGCAGGCCTGACGGTCGCGGCGGCGCGCGCCGCCGCACGGGCCACGAGCGGTACGTTTGACGAGACCATTTACCTCGATTTGGCGCGCCGGGCCTGGTTTGAGCACAACACTGAAGGGTTCACCGAGCTTGGCGTTGCGCCGCTCCCTGTGATGCTCGCCTGGAGCCGCGCGGCCGTGGAACCTTTTGATCAAGCCTCAGGGGATCCCGCTGTGTACACGAATCGGGTGGCCCGTGCCAGAAACAACGCGATCTGGTGGTTCGCAGTGCCGCTGGTTGTCAGCGTGTTCCTTTGGCTCGCGGTGAGGTCGGGGTTCGCCGCCGGGCTGATGGCGGCTGGCGTCCTCGCGCTCTCGCCCAATCTGCTGGGGCACGCTGCGCTTGCGACGACGGATGTCGCGTTTGCCCTCACGGTAGTTCTATCGCTGGCGCCCCTCACCACGTTGATAGAGTCGCAGTCTGTGCCGAGAGCCGTCGCGCTCGCGGCGGCTCTCGGAATCGCTTTGGCCACCAAGTACTCCGCCACTGCGTTATTTGTGTGCGCCGCCGCCGTGATGTGGTTGCACCGGCGCGGGCGCCGGCGGTCCCTCGACGTTTTGACACTAGGCGGTGGACTCTTGGTGGCCTGGGCCGCTCACGGTTTCGCGCTCTCGCCCCTGATCTCATCCAGCGGTAGTGTGGCGCAGATTGTCACCTGGGCCGGCGTAGATTCAGGCCGTGCGCTCGAGTGGCTCACCGCGCTGCGAGGGCCTTCGTATGTCCGCGGAATTGCAGCCCAGCTGTATCTGGAGCGCTCTGGCCAGGAGGCCTTCCTGCTGGGCGCGCGCTCGCCGACAGGCTGGTGGTACTACTTCCCGGTTGCGTTGGCCCTCAAGAGCACGCCGGTCGAGATGGTTGCGTTGGCCGCATTCGTCCCGTTGGCTGCTGGCCGCTGGAAACGCGACCTCGACATTCGCGTGCTGGCAACGGCGGCGCTGGTGTTCGGAATACTTCCCCTCGCCGGTCACCGGAACCTGGGAGTTCGCTACCTGTTCCCGCTCGTGATCATTGCGGTCATGGGTACAGCAGGTTGGTTGGGCCCGTCGATGAGTGTCCGCCCGCGACTCAAGGTGGCAACGGTTGCGCTTGCGCTTGCGGTCCAGGCCGGGAGTTTCCTGTCCGTGGCCCCGCAGCATCTGGCGTACTTCAATCTGATGGCTGGTGGCCCCTCGCGGGGATATCTTCGGCTGGTCGACTCCAACCTCGATTGGGGGCAGGACCTGCCCAGGCTGTCCGCGTGGCTGCGCGAGCACCAGACAAACCACGTCAGCCTGGCCTATTTTGGTACGGCTCCACCCCGCGCCTATGACATCGATGCGGTTGGATATCGGGAGGCCCCAGGCGCGTGGGACCGGCCGAAATGGTTTGCGCTCTCCGTGACTTACCTGCAAGGGGTGTTTGTCTGCGGCGATCCATTCCAAGCGTTCCGGAGCCTGTCGCCGGACGCGCGGATTGGCTATTCGATCATGGTGTATTCAACGGAACGGGCGGACGTGCAGCAGGCGCTGAACGCCGCCCGGCTGAATGCTTGTGTCCATTGACGACGACTCAACAAATGGGGCGGTCCCTGGTGGCCACTGGTCACTGGCCTTCGCGCGAAACGCGAACCATGAACACTATTTGGTGCCGGCGTCCGCTTTGGGTCCTGCTGCTGTTTGCAACGCTGCTGTATCCAAGCCACAGCCTCTCCGCGCTGGACGGCGCACCGCTCGATCGGCCATTCGAGGCGATCGCCGTCGGGATCGTCGTGCCGGCGCTGGTCTTCCTCGCCCCGTCGTTCGTAGACACGATGCTCGCTCGCGGGCTCATTGTCGCTTTGCTTCTGCTCAAGCTGGCCGGCACGGCGCTGCTGGCGCAGGGCGGGTGGTGCGCCTCGTTCCGGCTCGACGAGCCGTTGCACGGCACGATTCCCCCGGCGTTGGCCGCCGCCGCGCAAGCCATTCCCATCGACGAGCCGTTCGGTGTGCTCCACAGCTGGGACGTACGGGCCGACTGGCGCGACCCGTCATCGTCTTGCACGGCAGTAGTGACGAGGGTGTATCGCTCGCAACGCGAATTTCCATCCTGGTTTTTGAACCTGTTGCGCCACGTCGAGCCTGCGCGCGACGACGTCTCGATGACGATTACCGGATTCATCAACCCGGACGCACCGGGCACCGTGACGTTTGCGACGGGTAGCGGTGTCCTGCGGGGCACCGTCGGCGGCAAGGCGATCGCGGTGGGCCCTGGCGAGGCACGCGTGGATGTCGCGTCCGGCGCACAGGAAGTGCGCCTCACGATGGTCATGCCGGCCGGCGATCGCTGGATGTTCGTTCCGCGTTGGAATCAGCAGGACCTCTGGAGTCAGGTGCCGACGATAACGGTGAAGCCGTCGGCGATCGATGAGGTGGCCTGGCGCACGCGCGGCTGGATCGAGTTGGCGATTGGCCTGGCGCTGGTTGGAGGCTGGCTCAGATCGCTGTGGACCGAACTGCAACCAGGACTGGCCTCGCTCGCCTGGATGGTCACCGCGTCCGCCGCGATGGCGGCGTTGGCGGCTCTGGAGGGCGCGGGCCGCTTTTCCGGTCTTCTGCTGATGGCCGCCGTCGCTGTCCCGATGCCGCCGCGGCTGAGGAATCTGCGCGGGGCGTTTCTGCTGGCCGGTGTCCCGTGGCTGTCGTTTTTCTGCGCGAAAGCCTTCGGGCAAATCGGGGCCGTCACGTTCTACTCGGGCGACGACTGGCTGACGTACCAGGCGGCCGGGCACCGGATTTTCATGGCCGGGTACTGGCTCGAAGGGGGCAACGCGGTTTTCAACTACCAGCCGCTGTATCGCTGGATGGCGGGCGCGCTGCACCTCGCATTCGGCGACTCGAGCGTCGGCGAAGTGTACTGGGATGCCGCATGTCTGCTCGCCGGAGCGCTCCTGAGTTTTGCGCTCGTCGATGTGGTGGCGGGCTTCCCGTGGGGCATGGCGGCGACGGGTGCGACGCTGGCCACGTTCACGACCGGTACGACGTGGTACTTGGTCGGGCGCGGCCTCTCGGAAGTGGCGGCGGCCGGCTGGGCGTTCCTGGCGGCCTTCTGCCTGCTTCGCGCACGCCGGGGACACGTGGCCGCGGCGGTGGCGGCCGGTGCCTTCGCGACGCTCATGTTCTACACCCGGTTGAACCATTTGTTGTTCGGCGTCGCGCTCGGGGCGATGCTGTTGCCGGCTGGTGTGACGTCGTGGCGCGAGGCCGCCGTCGCGTGGGTGACGCGCATGCGTGCGCGAGTGCCGGCTGCGTACGCGCTGACGTTCGGCGTGGGACTGGCACTCTTCACGCTGCGCACGTGGTGGTACGCCGGCACCTTCAACCCGTTATACGGGACGAGCCTGTCGATCAATGACACCGGGCTGCGACCGTGGACGCTGGCCTCGATGGGTACCTGGGAGCGAGTGCTGCACAGTGTGTTCACACTCCTGCTGATGAACGAACCGCCGAGACCGGACGTGCGGGCGCTGTTCGTCCTGGCTGGTGTGGCGGCCGCGGCGCTCTCGGTCTTGCGCGTGCCGCTGTTCAAGCGCGTGCCGCTGGGACTCTCGGTGACGTGCCTCGGCGGGATCGCAGGGGCACTCGTAGCGCACACGCACAATTACCCGGGCCGGATGTCGATTCATCTGGTGCCCTTCGCGGTCGCCACGCTCCTGTGCGCCGTGGCATCAGGCATGGATCGCCTGCGCGCGCGCTCGTTACTCGGCAAGGCGAACGTATGCTGACCGACCACGCTGAGAGCATCTCGGCTGCGGCCTACTGGGAACTGCTGGTCAACCTGACTAAGCGCGAGGTGATGGGCCGTTACACGCAGTCCATCTTCGGCGTGGGGTGGGCGATCGCGCAGCCGCTGGCGACAATGGCCGCTTTCACGTTCGTGTTTTCGCGCCTCGCGAAGATCCCTTCGGGCGGCGCGCCGTATCCGGTGTTTGCGTACTCGGCGCTGGTGCCCTGGTTCTTCTTCTCCAACTCGGTCAACTCCGGCACGCTCAGCCTGATCACCTACCGCAACATCGTCACGAAGACGTACTTTCCGCGCGAAATCATCCCGTTCGCGCAGGTGTGCTCGCGTCTCCTGGATTTCGCGTCGGCAGGAGCGCTCTATGCGGTGCTGATCATCTACTACCGGGTACGAGTCGGCCCCTGGGCGCTCCTCACTCCGCTGTTCTTCCTGCTGCTGCTGTTCTTCACCGCCGGCGTGACGCTGGCGACGTCGGCCGTCAATGTGTTCTACCGCGACGTCAACCCCGTCGTGCAAATCGCCCTGCAGCTGTGGCTCTATCTCACGCCGGTGGCGTACCCGCTGTCGCAGGTCTCCGCGAAGTACCAATGGCTGTTTGCCCTGAACCCGCTGAGCGCGATCGTCGAAGGGTTCCGGTCGGTACTGGTGTTCGGCCGCGCGCCCGACTGGTCGCTGACCGCGGTTTCGGCGTCCATGACGCTTGTGCTGCTCGTCGGGGCCTTCGTGATGTTCAAGCGGATGGACAAGTATTTCGCGGACGTCATTTAGGTCCTTGGTCCTTGGTCCTTCGTTCTTAGTCCGTCCATGGTCCTTAGTCCGTCCTTGGTCCTTGGTCCTTGGTCCTTGGTCCTTGGTGCGCGGACCAGGGACCAGGGACCGCGGATGGGCCAAGGACTGAGGATGGACCAAGGACTGAGAATGGACCAAGGACTAAGGACTAAGACTAAGGACTAAGGACTAAGGACTAAGGACTAAGGACTAAGGACTAAGGACTAAGACTAAGGACTAAGGACTAAGGACTAAGGACGGACCAGGGACTAAGGACGGACCAGGGACTAAGAACCAAGGACCAAGGACGACGCCTTTTACTCAAGTTGCCAGCCACCGCCATCCAACTCGAGCACGTCTCCAAGCGCTATCGCGCGGGGCGGTCCCGCACGGTCGTCGACCTGGTGGCGTCGAGCATCAACCAGATGCGCGGCAAGAGCCTCGAGATTCACAGCGCCGCGCGAGGCAAGGTGGACGCGAACATCTGGGCGCTGCGCGACGTCGATTTCGAGGTGCCTGAAGGCGCGGGGCTGGGCGTCATCGGCCGCAACGGCGCCGGCAAGACGACGCTGCTGAAGCTGATTTCGCGCGTGACATGGCCGACGAGCGGCAAGGTGCGTGTCGCGGGCCGCGTCGTGTCCCTCATCGAGCTGGGCGCGGGCTTTCATCCTGAACTGACCGGACGCGAGAACGTGTACCTGGGCGGCGGCCTGTTCGGGCTGACGCGCCGCGAGATCGACCGGTCATTCGACGAGATCGTCGAGTTCGCCGGCGTCGAACGTCTGATCGACACGCCGATGAAGCGCTATTCGTCGGGCCTTTACGCCAGGCTCGGCTTTGCCGTCGCCGTACAGAGCCACCCCGACATCGTGCTGGTGGACGAGGTGCTGGCGGTCGGCGACGCGGCGTTCCGCCGCCGCGCGCTCGAGAGCCTCCGGCAGCTCATCACCGACGTCAAGACCGTGCTCTTCATCTCGGACGACATGTGGAACGTTCGACGGTTGTGCGACCAGATTCTGTGGATGGAAGAGGGCCGAGTACGCGCATTCGGCCCGGCGGCCGATACAGCCGAGCGCTACATGGGCGAGGTGAACCTGCAGGCGCTGGCCCATCAGGACTCGGTGTTGCAGAGTCATCGGGGCGGCAGCGGCGAGCTCCGCTACGTGACCGTCGACATTGTCAATGTCCAGGGGCAGCCCGTCAGCCTGATTGCGCCGGGCGACGCCATGATTGTTCGCGCGACCTTCCAGGCCGACCGCGCCGTGCGCCGGCCGGTGTTTCAGGTCGCGATCATCGACGTCGACAGCGGCCTCGTCGTGACGAACGCATCGTCGGATCCGGTGACCAGCCCAGGCGAGATCGCCGGCGATGGCGTTCTCGAGTGCCGGTTCGACGAACTGCCGCTGCGGGCCCGGCAGTACGTGCTGCGTCTGACCATCACCGACGATCACGACGGTCTCGTGTCGCTCCCGTACCGGTTTTCCTTTTCCTGAACGTGCCCGTCCCGAATCCCCACACCGTCCTCGTGTCGATCCCCCACGGGGGCTCCGCCGGCAACGTGCTGCGCACGGGTCTGGTGCGGCGTCTGCTCGAGGCGACCTCCGATGTGCGCATCGTGCTGCTGTCTCCGCTCGTGAAGGACCCGGCCTTCTCCGCGGAGTTCGCGCATCGACGCGTCGTCTTCGAGGACTTGCCGGCGCATCGACCCCAGGGGCTCGAAGCGCGGCTGCTGGCGATCGTGCAGGCGGGCTACCTCGCGTCAGCAGTGACCGAATCGGTGCGCATCCGTCGCAGCGAGGCCATCGCGAAGGGAACGATTCGGTGGATGCGCACCAAGCGGACGCTCGCCCGCGCGTTCGCGCCGTCGATGGTGGAGCCCGCCACGAGGTGGAGCGTTTCCGATCGGCTCGTGTCGCATCCGGTCGCGGAGGCGCTGTTCGATCGGTATCGTCCGGTTCTGTACGTGGCTTCCAGCCCGGGGCTCATCTTCTCGGAACTGCCGCTGCTGCGCACGGCGGCGCGCCGCCGCGTACGGTCGATGGCGGTGGACCCCAGCTGGGACAACTTCACGAACAAGCTGTTGCCGGTACGGCGCGTCAGCCGGCTCGTGGTCTGGAACGACCTGATGCGCGATCAGGCGATCCATCTGCACGGCTACCGTCCCGACGAGATTCGCGTTGCCGGCGTGCCGCAGTTCGACGGCTATTTCCGCCGCCTGCCTGGCGGACAGCCCGGCCTGAGCCGCGACGCGTTTTTCCGGAAGATCGGCGCCGATCCGTCGCGGCGGCTCGTCACGGTGACGACGACGCCTCGAGAGCTCTACCCGCATCACGACCACGTCCTGCGTGTGCTGATGGCGGCGGTCGAGGCCGGACGCTTCCCGCACCCCACGCAGGTGCTGGTGCGGCTGCACCCCCGCGACGACATCGACGCCTACCGCGGGCTTGCCGGCGTGCCGCACCTGCTGATCGAGAAGCCATTCCGTCAGACCGTGACGGCGGGCGACGGCCTGGCCATCGACATCATGCCCGAGCATCAGCAGCATCTAGCCGACACCATGCGGCACAGCGACGTCGTCGTCAACGTTGCGTCGACGATTGCCATCGAGGCGAGCATCTTCGATACGCCGGTCGTCAACGTGTCCTTCGATGGCGAGACGCCGTTGGAGCTTTCGCGATCGGCCCGGCGGTACTACCGCTTCACCCACTACGTCAACATTACGCGCCACCACGCCGTGCGTGTGGCCGAGCAGCCCGAGCAACTCGTGGAGTGGGTGGGGCGCTACCTGCAGGATCCTGCGCTCGACCGGGACGGTCGACGCGCGGTCGTCGATGAGCAGTGCCAGTTTCTCGACGGCCGTTCGGCCGAGCGGGTGGCCGCGTATGTGGCGGGGGAGCTCGCCGACGCGGCCGGAATTTCCGTGACGTCACCATCATGTGCGGCATCGCTGGTTTCGTCTCGCTGACCGGTCGGCCGGCGGATCCCCAGCGGCTGGTCCGCATGGTGGAGACGCTCAAGCACCGAGGTCCTGACGATCAGGGGTACTTCACGCAGGGACCGGCGGCGATTGGCGCGGCGCGGTTGAGCATCATCGACGTGGCGGGCGGTCATCAGCCCCTGTCAATCGACGCCGGCGCGATCACCGTGGCGCAGAACGGCGAGATCTACAACTACGTGGAATTACGCGAGGAGCTCGCGCGAGCCGGGACGCGCACCACGACCGCGTGCGACACCGAGGTGATTGCGCACCTGTACGCCGCCGAGGGCGTGGCCGGATTCCGCCGCCTGCGCGGCATGTTTGCCGTCGCCATCTGGGATGCGTCGCGGCAGCGGCTCGTGCTGGCGCGCGATCGCGTGGGCAAGAAGCCGCTCTATTACATCGAGCATCGCGGCGAGTGGCTCTTCGGATCCGAGACCAAGGCGATCCTGTCGGCCCTGGACGAGGTGCCGCCGGTGAACCCGGCCGCGCTCCTGAGCTTCTTCACGTTCGGCTACGTGGCCGGCGGCGACGCGATCTTCCAGGGGATGCACCGGCTCGAGCCCGGCACGGCGCTCGTCATCGACACGCGATCGGGCGCATCGACGGTCGAGCGCGTCTGGAGCTGGCCGGACGGCAGCGTGAAAGACACGCGTACCGAAGCCGACGTGATCGAGGAGCTTCGCGCGGAGCTGACCGAAGCGGTGCGCATCCGCTTGCGGTCGGACGTGCCCCTCGGCGCGTTCCTCAGCGGCGGGATGGACTCTGCCGCGGTGCTCGCGCTCATGACGAATCAGTCCTCGCGGCCCGTGCAGACGTTCACGATCGGGTTCGGCGATCCGCTCTACGACGAGCTCGATGAAGCGCGCAGTACCGCAGCCGCGTTCGGCGCCGATCATCACGAGCAGATCGTGACCCCCGATGCCGTCCGCGTGGCCGACGCGTTGGCCGTGCATTACGACGAACCATTCGCCGACGCCTCGGCCATTCCGACCTACTACGTGGCGGAGCTCGCGCGGCGTCACGTCACGGTGTGTCTGACCGGCGACGGCGGCGACGAGCTCTTTGCCGGCTACGCGCCCTATGCCGATGCGCTCGCGCGTGTGGGCGCGCCCGTCATCGCCGTGCTGCGCTCCGTGATCGGCGCGGGTGCGCGTCTGGTTCCGGTCCACGCGCGCGGCAAGGGCCGGCTCAGCACGATCGGTCTGGGCCCGGTGGGCTGGTTCGTGTGGCGGCGCACGGTGTTTCCCGATTATCTCCTCGACGCGATCGCGGAGCCGGATGTGATCTCGGCCGCGACGCTCCCCGAGCGCGAGGCGGCGAATCAGATTCGTGCGGCCTCCGGTCCGCTGCTGTCGCGCCTGCAGCGCTGGGACCAGCGTCACTACCTGCCCGACGACATCCTCGTGAAGGTCGACCGCGCGACGATGGCGCATTCGCTCGAAGCGAGATGCCCGTTGCTCGACCATCGGGTGATTGAGCTCGCTGCGGCGCAGCCCGCGAGCCGCCACGGCGACGCGCAGGCCACGAAGCGCCTGTTCAAGAAGGCGATCGCGCCCTGGGTGCCGGCCGACGTGCTGACGCGGCCCAAGCGCGGGTTCGGCGTGCCGCTGCGTCGCTGGTTCCAGGAAGGCCTGATCGGCTGGGCGCGCGACATTCTGATCGACCCGCGCACACGGCAGCGCGGCTGGACGAAGTCGAACGAAGTCGCACGTCTGCTGCAGCAGCACGAGCAGGGCAGCCGCGATCACGCCAAGCGCATCTGGGCGCTGGTCTGCCTCGAGCTGTGGGCGCGCCAGCACGTGGACCGGTCGCAGTCCGGCGCGCGCGCATGCGCGTGACCATGCTCGTGCGCTGCCTCGCGATGATGCGTGGCGGCGGCGAGACGCGGCATCTGGCGTGGATGCGCGAACTGGACGCGCTGGGCGTCGAGGTGGACGTGATCGCCGGGCGGCCGCTGATGTTGGGCGGCGCGCGGCACCCTGTGGAGGGCGTGAAGGCCGCGGTGATCCGATCGCCGTACATTCGGGATGCTGTCTACCAATGGCAGCACACGCGAGGATTCGGCCGCATCACGATGACCGCCTTGCATCTCGATGAAGAGTGGTTCTGCCGCGCCGCGTGGCGGCGGATCGCCGCCCGTCCCGTCGCTCCCGACATCGTGCATGCACACGCGCTGTACCAGGCAGCCCGGCTTCGACACGACAACATTCCGGTGCTGATCAACTTTCCAGGCGCGCCGCATGCGCGATACGAGGCGGATATTCGGCAGGCCGATGCGCTCGTGGCAGATGGGTGGGCGGCTGTGAACCTGCCGTCGATGGTCGGCCGTCCGGTGCATGCCATTCCCAAGGGCGTCGATGCCGAGCGCTTTCGGCCCGATGGCCCGGACATGCGCGCGACGTTCGGACTTGCCGGCCGTCGCCTCGTGCTGTCGGTCGGGCGATTCGTGCCGATCAAGAACATGGCGTTGCTCCTCGACGCGCTGGCGCGGATGCGGCAGGTGGATCCGGCGGTGCATCTGCTGCTCGTCGGCGAAGGACCGGAGCAGCGTGCGCTCGAACGGCAGGCGGCGCGCCTGGGCGTGGACAGCGCGGTGTCCTTTGCCGGGTACGTCCCGCAGGATCAGATGGCGCCCTACTACCGCGCTGCGGACGTCTTCGCGCTCGCCTCGGAGTTCGACAACTCGCCGAACGTCGTGCTCGAAGCCATGGCTTGCGGCGTTCCGGTCGTCGCCAGCGACGTTGGCGGCGTCGCGGAGTACGTGCGGACCGACCGCGGCGGATCGCTCGTGCCTCGCGGCGATGCGCCGGCGATGGCGCGCGCACTCGGCCAGTGGCTGGGCGACGCCGACCGCCGGCGCGCGGCGTCGGCGTTCAACCGGCAGCTCGTGCTGGAGCGGTTCTCGTGGCGCGCGAGCGCCGAGCGGCTGCTCGAGGTGTACCGCGAAGTGCTGGACCGCCGCCGAACGGCGATGAGTGTCCCGAGTGCGAAAGCCCTTTAAACAAGGTTCACCGCGCCGGAGGCGCTCGAGCGCGTGTATCACGACGTGTGGGACCGCGTGCCGGTATGCCTCGCGACCGTGCCGCACGCGATCGGCTACGAGCGAGCCGGTATTCCGCGCGAGCACTGGCACTCGGGCGAGGCGTTCCCGCTCGAGCAGAATCGCACGCTGGTCCCGTTCCTGAAAGACGCCATTGGCCGCCGCCGCGTCACCGTCGCGCTGCACGGCTACACGCACCAGGACTACGCCGATGGCTTCGAATTTCAGGCGGCGCCCGATCCCGAGCGTCGTCTGCAGAACGGGCTGCGCGAGCTGCGCGGCACGCTGGGCGTGCCGATCTCGGTGTTCGTGCCGCCGCACAACGCGCTCTCGAAGCGCGGCCTCCAGGCGGTGAGCGCTGCGAGGCTCAACCTGCTCGGTTCGTTCCTGTCGTTTCGGCCGTCGATGCGCGCGTGGGACCCGGCGACGCCGGCCAATTGGTGGCACGTACGCCGATATCGCGCCTCGACGGGCCGGACGAAAACGGATCGATTCGTCTACCCCTACGTGCTGCGCTACCGCCGGCACGCCGAGTTCGGCTGCCACAGCCTTGTGCCCGGCACGACGATGGAGGAGCTCACCTCGGGCTTCGACGAAGCGCGGCAAGCGGGCGGGGACTTCTGTCTGGCCACGCACTACTGGGAAGTCGACGACTCGATGAAACGCGTGATGGTCAGCGTTCTGGACTACGCGGCGCGCCATTCGGACGTGCGGTTCGTCCCGGCGGAGGAGCTGTTCGCGTGAGCGCCGACTCGCCGTGGGCGGAGCGCGCGGCGTCGCTTTACGACCATGCGTACGCGAAACGGTATCGCGCCCACGACGAACAGTTCCAGGCGAGCGCGCCCTGCCGCGAGTTTGCGGATTGGCTGGGCCGCGTCTGCGCCATGTTCCCCCCACCCATCGACGTGCTGGATCTGGGATGTGGAACCGGCCGGTATTTCTGGGCCTTGACCGGTGTCAGAAGCCTCGTCGGCCTCGATGCGTCGGCCGCCATGCTCGAGGAAGCACGGCGTCCGTACAACGCCGATCGGATTGGCGCGCCTTCGGTGTCGCTCGTCCAGGGCGATCTGCTCACCCACCGGTTCGAGGCCGCGCGATTCGATCTCGTGTATTCGGTCGGTGTTCTGGCCGAGCACGTCCCGTTCGACGAACCACTCGTCGCGCGCCTCGTCCAGTGGCTGAAACCTGGCGGGCGCTTCGCGTTCACGGCCGTGCATCCGGCGTCACCGTCCATACCGCGGACGCTCGGTCGCCGGATCGGCGAAGGGATCGTCCCGGCGATGCGCGGTAGGGTCCGGCGGGGGTTGCGCCGCCGGCTGCTCGCCGGTGGCCTCTATGCCGACGAGGAGCGCGTGCGCGAGCTGCTTCGACCGCGGTTCGCGGTCGAGTCGCTCGAGCGCATCGAATCCGAAGCGCACCTGCATTGCCTGTGCGTGGCCCGAAAGGTGAGCGGGTGAGCGCGTCGTCGCGGGCGCTGGTGATTGGCGGCCTCGGGTTCATCGGGGTCAACCTGACGGAGCGTCTGGTCGCCGAGGGGCGCAGCGTGACGGTGGTGACGTCGTCGCGCGCCCGGCACGCCGATCGCGCCGCCGCATTCGAGGCTCGCGGCGTGCGCATCATCGAAGGCGACCTCCGCGACGGTGGGGCGATGGCGACCGCGGTCGCCGGACAGCAGGTGGTGTTCAATCTGGCCGGTGAATCCGGGGCGGTCCGCAGCATGGAAGACCCGTGGACCGACCTCGACGTGAATTGTCGCGGCAGTCTCGTGCTGCTCGAAGCGCTGCGCGCCGGCAACCGCGAGGCCAAGCTGGTGTTCGTCGGTTCGCGTCTGCAGTACGGACGACAGGCAATCCAGCCCGTCGGCGAGGAGCAGGCTCCCGATCCGCTGTGCGTGCACGCGATTCACAAGCTCACCGTCGAGAAATACCTGCGGCTGTACGGCTCGCTGTTCGGGCTGCGTTACACCATCGCGCGCGCCACGAACCCGTACGGCCCCGGCCAGCCGGAGGGTCGCACGGCGTACGGCGTGGTGAACCGCCTGATTCAGCTCGCGCTCGCCGGCGGGACGTTGCCGATCTATGGCGATGGGACCCAGCGGCGCGACTACATCCACGTGGACGATCTCGTGTCGGCGCTCGCGGGCCTGGCCACGTCGTCGTCGAGCGACGGCCGCGCCTTCAACGTCGGATCCGGCGAGGGCACGCGGATGATCGACATGGCGAACGCCATCATCCAACTGGCCGGCGGCGGGCGCGTGGAGCACGTGCCGTGGCCGGCGCTGGCCGGCCAGATCGAGACGGGCGACTTCGTCGCGGATATCGGCCGCATCCAGCGCGAGCTCGGATGGACGCCGCGCGTGACGCTCGCCGACGGTCTCGAACGGACGATCTCCCACTACAAGTCTCAACTCTCAAGTCTCAAGGCTCACCGGACTATGAGAGTTGAAAGTTGAGCGTTGAGAGTTGAGAGGTTGAGTCGCGTTCGTGTCGTTTACCTTGCGCATGCGTTCATGGTCGGCGGCGCCGAGGAAATGGTGCTCAACCTGGTCCGGCATCTCCCGGATCGATTCGAGCCGATCGTCTGCTGTATCAACCAGGCGGGACCCATTGGTGAGGAGATTCGAAAGACCGGCGTGCCGTTTCATGTGCTCCACCTGGATCCCGGGCTACGCCGGCCATGGCACGTGCTCGGGATCGCGCGCCACTTGCGAGAGGTGCAGCCGAACATCGTGCACACCTTTTTGCTGACCGCGAGCCTCTACGGCCGGCTTGGAGCCATCCTCGCCGGCGTTCCCATCATCATCGGCACGGAGGTGAACATCTACGAGCACAAGCTGGTGCATCACGCGCTCGCCGAGCGCCTCCTGATGCGTGGAACGGATCGCGTGGTGGTCTCCGCTCAGTCAGTGCGCGATTTCTACATTCTGCAGGCGCATGCGGATCCAGGCAAGGTGGACGTGATCTACAACGCGGTTGACTGGTCGCAGTTGCAGACGACCACCAGCCGCGAGGCGATGCGGGCGTCGGTGGGCGTGCCGCCCGGCGCGCCCCTGGCAGGCATCATCGCCAGGCTGACGGAGCAGAAAGCCCATCGGTATCTCTTCGATGCCGTGGCGTCCACGCCGGGCCTCGCACCGTTGCATCTGCTGGTGGTGGGCGACGGGGACCTGCGCGACGAACTGCACGCACGCGCGGACCGCCACGGGTTGTCGGGCCGCGTGCATTTTCTCGGAGCGCGCCGCGATCTTGGCAATCTCCTGGCTGCGATCGACGTGTTCGTGATGCCGTCATTGTGGGAAGGCCTCCCGCTGTCGATGGTGCTGGCGATGGGCGCCGGCCTTCCGGTGGTGGCCACCCGCGTCGCCGGCATTCCCGAGGTGGTCCAGGACGGCGTGACCGGCGTCCTCGTGCCGCCCGCCGACGTGCCGGCGCTGGGCTCGGCGCTCGCGCGTCTGAGCGCCGATCCGGCGCTGCGGCACTCGATGGGCGCCGCCGCGTCCGCATTTGTTCGACCGCGCTTCGGCATCGATGGATACGTGGCGGCCGTGACGGGTCTCTATGATCGCCTGCTCGTCGAGAAGGGGACGGCGTGAAGCTCGGCATCGTCTATCACATGCCGTTCTGGCGCGCCGCCGACGGCACGCTGCGCGAGGTCGAGGGATCGTTCGCGCGATACGTGGACTCGCTGGCGCCGTACTTCGACGAGATTTCGCTGTGCGTGCCGGTGCTCCCCGAAGCGCGCGGCGAGGGCACGCCGATTCGCGCGTCGAACGTCACGCTGGCCACGTTGCCGCCCTTTGACGGCCCGGTGCATTTCTATCCAAAGCTGCTCGCCATGCTGCCGCGCTTGTGGCGCTGGGTGCGCGGGATCGATGCCTTGCACTGCCGCGTCCCGAGCCCGGCCGCGATCGTGGCGTTCGTGCTCGCCCGCCTCGCGTCCCGGCCCGCCTTCGTGCTGGTGGTCGGCGACCTGCAGGCGTTGCTGCCGGCGATGCCGTATCGGGGTGTGAAGCGTGTGCTGTGGCGCGTGTACACGGTGTTCGAAGAATCGAACGTGCAGTGGATGGTCGATCGGTCGCTCGCGTTTGCCAACGGCGGCGCGCTGGCGGACAAGCACTCGCGCCCCGCTCATCGCGTCATCGAGACGACGACCACCACGATCAGCGCGAGCGACATCGCGACGCGGACCGACACGTGCGCCGGTTCGCGCGTGCGCCTGCTCACCGTGAGCCGGATCGATCCACGCAAAGGACTCCGCGTGCTGCCGAATGTCGTGCAGCGACTTCAGGCCCGCGGACTACTCGTCGCCCTGGACATTGTCGGTCCCGTGGTGGGCCGGCCCGGGGAGGACGAGCGCGTGGCGATCCTGAGCGACGCCGCGCGCCTCGGCGTCGGCGCTGACGTGCGGGCCCTCGGGCCGGCGCCGCTGGACCGGCTGCTGCCGATGTATCGCGACTACGACGTGTTCGTGCTGCCCACGCTCCCGGGCGAAGGGATTCCGCGCGTCCTGCTCGAAGCCATGACGGCAGGAATGCCGATCGTGACGACGCGCGTGGCCGGCATTCCGAGTCTGGTGACGCACGAGGTGAATGGCTGGCTCGTGGACCAGCCGACCGCTGACGCCGTGGCCGGCGCCATCGCGCGCATTATCGGCGACGCAACGCTGCGCCGGCGGCTGATCGCCAACGGCTACGAGACGGCGCGCGGGTTCACGCTCGAGGCCCAGGCCGCGCGGATGCTGTCCGAGGTTTCCGCTCACCTGAGGCTCACACTGAAGCAGCCGGCCACGGTGCCCGTCGCGTGATCGGAGCGGAGGAGACGCAGGACACGGTTTAACACGGAGGAACGGAGCAACGGAGACGAACGGAGAAGAGCGGTTCGAGGGGTCGGCCTGCGTAGCAGGCCGACATGGCGTCGCTTCGCGACGCCCGTCGAACCGCCTCCGGTCGTCCTCCGTTTCTTCGTCTCTCCGTGTTGAAAACCGTTTTCTCCGTAATCACCGTTACTGCGAACGATTGAAGCTCCGCCGAGGAAATTGGCTGTAGCGCGCCGGAAGATCTGCTTCGTGCTGCCCTCGCTCGCCGGTGGCGGCGCTGAGCGTGCGGCCGTGCAGATTCTGAATGCGCTCGACGATGCGGCCTGGGAACGTTCGATGTACTTATTCCGCCACGAAGGACCGTTCCTCTCCGATGTCTCACCCGCGGTGCGGCTCCATGCCGGGACGGCGGATTCGCGCATCGGCCTGTGGCACGCCCTGCGCCGGTTCGTCCGCGAGACACATCCCGATGTCGTGGTGTCGTTCCTGAGTTACTTCACGGTGCTGACCGCGGTGAAGGCGGCCGCGTCCGGCGCGCGCGTGGTCTTCAACCAGCAGACGCCGATGTCCGCGTTTCTCACCGATGGCGACTACCCATGGCGGCGCCACTGGCACCGGCACGCCTTCGCCATGGTGACTCGGGCCGGATGTGCCGCTGCCGATCTGATCGTGACGACGTCGCAAGGTGTGGCCGACGACCTCGTCGCGGTCTTCGGGGTGGCGCGGGCCCGCGTGCGCGTCGTGCACAACCCGGTGGATCTCGATGCGGTGGCCGTCGCCGCGCAGGCACCCATCGACGCCGTGCACGCCGCGGCGTGGCAGCGGCCCGTGATTGTTGCCGCGGGGCGTCTGGCCGAAGCGAAGAACTATCCGCTGCTCATCGAGGCCCTGGCGCTTCTGCGACCGCGCGTGCCGGCGCGGCTGTTCATTCTCGGACAGGGTGACGAGGACCGCGCGATTCGCGCGCTCGTGGCCGCCCACGGCCTGGACGAAGCGGTAGTGCTGGGCGGGTTCCAGAAGAACCCGTGGAAGTACATCGCGCGCGCTGATGTGTTCGCCCTCACCTCGCATTACGAAGGGTTCGGCAACGTGCTCGTCGAGGCGATGGCGTGCGGCGTGCCCGTGGTGGCGACCCGTTCGCCCGGCACGAGCGAGATCGTGCGCGACGGCGTGGATGGCCTGCTGATCGATCGGCACGAACCCGCTGCGGTGGCCGCGGCGCTCGAGCGGGTACTCGGCGACGAGCCGTTCAGGCGACGGCTGGCCGGCCAGGCGCGGGTCGGGGCCGGGCGTTTCGCGTTGCCGGTGATCGCGCGCCAGTACGAGTCGATGCTCCGGGAGCTTGCCGCGTGACGCCGGACGTACGCGATCGCGAGGCGTCGTCGTTGCGGACGATCGGACGCACGACGCTCGCGGGTGTCGGGATCGGCGCGTGCTATGTGCTCTCGCCCCTCAGCGTGTTGTGCATGCTGGCGATCATCCCGCTCGTTCGCTGGGCCGCGCGGGGGCTCGAGGAGAAGGAGCGGCGGTGGGTCCTCGCCGTCCTGGTGTCGGCCGCGGCGGCGCGCGCGCTCGTGATCCTCGGGCTGTTCCTCGTGACCAACCACTCCCAGGTGCCGTTCGGCCACATCTTCGGAGACGAGGAGTACTTCATCCGCCGCTCGCTGTGGATGCGCAATGTGGCGCTGGGGCTGCCGGTGCACCGTGCCGACTTCGTCTACGCCTACGACGACTACAGCCGCACGAGCTTTCTCTACGTGCTGGCCGTGTTGCAGGCGCTCGTGGGACCGGCGCCGTACGGCGCGCACCTGTTCAGCATCCTCTGTTATGTGGCCGCGTCGATTGTGCTCTATCGCCTGATTCGGCCGTCGTACGGCCGCCTGCCGGCGCTGCTCGTGGGGCTTGTGGCGGCGGTCACGGCCGGACGGACGAAGTCTGAAGTACGAAGTTCGAAGTCTGGGGGTCCCTCGTTTCTGAAGCGCCTCGGCGCGATCGCGGTGCTCATCGCAGCAGCCCTGGTCGCGCAGACCATTCGTGAAGGCGGCCTCGTGATGGCGGGCGCCGGGGCGGCCGGCGGTCTCGTGCTCGGTCTCGCGGGACGAAGGCCCCGGGTCTTGATGGGTCTGGCCGTCGTCTGCCTGCTGGCGACGCCGCTGGTCGTGTCGCGCGGAAGGTTCAAGGACCGCGTGGTGACCGCCGTTCGCCAGGTGGTGGCCGTGCACTGGGGCCACGTGAACACACCGGGCTACGTGTACACGATTCTCGACGGCAGCTTCTATGTGCGCAAGGCGTCCATCCAGGAGGTGACGTTCCGACAGGGCGTGCAGTACGTCATCGGCTCGCTCGTGACATACGTGCTGGAGCCTCTGCCCTGGAAGATTCAGTCGCGCACGGCGCTGACGTATCTGCCGGAGCAGATGGTGTGGTACCTGATGGTGGCGCTCGTGCCGATTGGGATCGCATCGGGGCTCCGCCGTGATGTGCTCCTGACGGCGCTGCTCGCGACCTACGCCGGCACCGCCGCCGTGCTGGTCGCGATCACCAGCGGAAACGTCGGCACGCTCGTTCGCCACCGCGGCCTGGCCTTGCCGTACCTCTTGTGGTTCAGCGTGCTGGGCGGCTGCGAAGTGATCGCCTGGCTCACGCGCGGCAACCGTAACGAGCCTTCGCCTCGAACCGCCGGGTGACGGCCAGCCAACCTGGACGTCGAAGCTTCGTGACCAAGGATGCCTATGTCGATCATCGATGACCGAGGCCGGCTCTTCGGTCGGTTCAACCTCGTGGACGCCGCAGTCGGCGTGTTGTTCCTCGCGCTCCTGCCGGCGGCCTATGGCGCGTACCTCCTCTTCAAGGAGCCGTTGCCGACGCTGACGGGCGTCTATCCGAACGTCCTGCGCGAGGGGCCGAACCTCCAGGTCGAGGTGCGAGGCACGAACTTCAGGCCCTACATGCGCGTGTCGTTCAACGGCTTGCAGGGCCGGACGTTCCTGTTCAACAGTCCGACGAGCGCCGTCGTGCAGTTGGCCGACCTCCCGCCGGGGAAGTACGACGTCATCCTCTACGACTACATGCAGGAGGTGGCGCGAATGCCTGGTGGCTTCACGCTCGAGAGACAGCCGGCCCCGCCGATGATCGTGGTCGACGTCAGCGGATTTCTGACGTCGCTCAATGCCGACCAGGTCAAGCAGCTTGGGCCCGGGCATCGTTTTCCCGAAGCTGGCGCCGCGGCGGCCGAGATCCTCACGGTCGGTGCGGCGCAGCGGGAAGAGCTGCATATCAGGACCGGCGACAAGTCGACCTTGACCATCCCGGTGGACGGACCGCTGCAGCTGCCCGTGCGCCTGCGGACCAACTGTTTTATCGAGACGACGACGGACGGGGCGCTGCGCTGCACCGTGGCCGGCATCCCGCTTGGGCCTGATGCCAACGTGCGCTATCCGGCGCTCGGCACCTCGATGAACCTGCGTGTCAGCGATGTGCACTATCCGGGACGGTCACGAACCGCGACCGTCCGCGTGCGGTTCGTTGTCAGCCCGGATGTGCTGGCCAGGCTGAAGAACGCCGATCAGGATCTGGGCGCGCGGGCGCATCCGGCCGGTGAGATGGCCACGCTCGTCTCGTTCAGTGAGAGGGGCGAGGGGAGTGCATCGATGCTCCGCGATGAGCGTGTGCGGCAGGTGACTCCGGGACGACTGGTGATTGTCGAAGCCGTGCTGACCGTTCCGGTTCAGGAGTCCGCGCTCGGCTGGATGTACAAAGACGCTCTGGTCAAGGCCGGAGCGCCCTTCTCGTTCGAGACCGTGTCCTACACCATGGATGGCGGCGTGATCGATGTCGCGGTGAAAGAAGCGGAGCTCCCGTCCAAACCCGCCGCACCGCCCGCACCGCAGAGTCGTTAGTCTTGTGCGTAACGTACATGGACATCCGCTCGTGGTGAGCTTGTCGAACCACGAGCCAAACCGCTCGTCCTTCGACGGGCCTGTCCTGAGCGGGCGGCTCATCCTTCGACAGGCTCAGGATGAGCGGCGAGTCGAAGGGCTCGGGACGAGCGAGTGTACTAAACCGTCACACGCACCACATTAGAGCATGCCCGTCGCCGACGAATCTCCTGGCAAGTGGCAAATGGCCGCGACGACCAGTGTCGTCTGGCAGGCGATTGCGCCTGTGCGACGTCTCTCGGTCGCGGCCGAGGCTCTGATCTGGAGGGTCGTCGCCCCTCGCGAGTCCGAGAGCGCAGACGCGCGCGCTCTGAGCGCTGTGAGGTCGAGCGGACTCGTGTGTGCCGTCGACCGAATCGTGACCGTCGCCCAGGCAGCCTGGCGCAACTCGATCGCGCAGGCGATCTGCCGGCAGCTGGCGAGCGGCGTGAAGGAGCGAACCGTACCGGGGCGCGTGCGCCTCGCCGGCGGACTGATGACGAGCGCCTCGGCGACCGTGCTCGTGGCGCAGCGGCTCACGCCTCGTGCCGAGCTGCTGACGTGGATCGTGCCGGCGCTGTTTCTTGTCGTCGGTATGTTCCTGATGGCCGCGGCCTACGAGCGCTCGCCACGATGACCGCTCACGACCGGTCGGGAGGAGTGCGCCGCGTGCTCGCGCTGTCGCCCATTCCCGAAGAGGGCGCGGGCTGCCGGTTTCGTATCGCGCAGTTCATCCCGTACCTGGAGTCGGTGGGCTACGAGGTGACGGTCAGCCCGTTTTTCACTCCCGAATTCTTTCGTCTGGTGTACCACGCGGGCCATTACCTGAAGAAGATCGCGGCCTTCCTGGGTCTGTCGCTCGGACGCCTGCAGTCGCTTCGGGGGTTGTCGCAGTACGACCTCATCTTTCTGTATCGCGAAGCCTTCCCGATCGGGCCGCCGCTCATCGAGCGCTGGCTCGCCGCACCCGGCAAGCCGCCGATCGTCTACGACTTCGACGACGCCGTTTTTCTGCCGAATGTGAGCGATGCCAACCGCTTCATCGTGTCGCTCAAGTGGGCGAGCAAGGTGCCTGAAATCGTGCGTCTGAGCGCGCGGGTTATCGCCGGCAACGACTTCCTGGCCGGTTTTGCGCGGACCCACAACCCGTCGGTCGTCAAGATCCCCACGTGCGTGGATACGGACAAGTTCGTGCCGCGCGTGGACCCCGGCGCAGCCACGCCGCCCGTCGTCGGTTGGATCGGCAGCCCGACGACCGCGCCGTATCTGAAGTTGCTGGCCAGCGTGTTCAGGAATGTCCACGCCCGGACACCGTTTCATATGAAGGTCAGCGGCGCCGCCTCTGACGTGGCGTTCGACGGCGTGCACGTCGCGAACGAGCCGTGGTCGCTCGCGGAAGAGGTGTCGCTGTTCAATACGTGCGACGTCGGCGTCTATCCGCTCACAGACGATGAGTGGTCGAAGGGCAAATGCGGGTTCAAGGCCATTCAGTTCATGTCGTGCGGCGTGCCGGTGGTCGCGTCGGCGGTCGGCGTGAACCGGGAGATCATCGAGGACGGCGTCAACGGCTTTCTGGCGGCGACCGCCGGGGAGTGGGAGACCAAACTGCGCAGGCTGCTCACCGACGCGTCGCTGCGCGCTCGATTTGCCGAGGCGGGCCGGCGGACGGTTGAAGAGCGGTACTCCCTGCGCGTATGCGCGCCGAAAGTGG
>QHWJ01000223.1 GCA_003222535.1 Acidobacteriota bacterium
AGACAGTACAGGTGGCCGCTTGTGTCTTGCGAAAGCGGCGTGAGCTGAACGAGGTCGACGCCGCAGGGCGGGCGAAGGCCGTCCGGCGGCTCGCCGCCACTCAACACCACCACGTCGAAATCAGCCGACAGCGCCTCGGCCAGCGTCCACGACCGCTTCAAGTGGCCGAGGCCAAGTGAGTGCTGGCAGTACAGCAGGAGGGCCGGACGGCTCATGGCAGTCCCTGCTCGAGGACGTTTTCGCACGCCGCCAGCATCGCGCGCGCATTGTCGAAGCGCGGATTGAGCGGGTGGCGGAGGCATTGACTCGCGTACAGGAGACAATGCATGGCCGCGTATGTCGGCAGGCACGCGGCGGTGTTTGCGTCGGCGTTCTCCAGGTAGCCCTCGATGAACGACCGCCGGCCAGCTTCCGGCAGCGCGCTCCGTGCGGCGGCCTTCTGCACGTGCCCGGTCAACTGGGCCCAGTTCGAGCCGACATCGTCTGCCGGCTCGCCCATGGCGCAGTCCTCGAAATCGAGCAGTGCGAGGCGCCCGTCGGCCACCAGAACGTTGTCGCCGTGGAAATCGCCATGGATGAGCCGTCCTGGCGACGGTGCCCGCGCGCGCAGGCGCGCCGTGAGCTCGCGCTCGGCCGCCGCAATCCGTTCCCGCTCCGCGGCCAGCATGCACGTGAATGCGGCTGCCTGCTTTTCCAGGCGGGCGACCTGCGCCGCCACGTCCAGGACGTCCTCAACCTCTACCGGTAGGGCGTGAAAGCGACACAGGCGCTCGCCGACGCGACGGCAGAGCGCGGGGAATTCAGCGCGTTGAACGAGCGCGAACAGCGCCACTCCAGGAACAGGCCCGAAGAGTTCCATGGCAAGTTGGGGCACCACGCCAAGCGGTTCCGGCATCTCGAAACCGAGCCCCGCCGCCAGAGGGTGCACCCGCGGCAGGATGTTCCGCGTGCGCTCGAAGTTTGCGCGACGGGCGACGCGTGCCCAGACCACTCGCGGAGCCGCGGCCGGCGCCCCGTCACACCAGGCGAGATCATAGCGGAGCAGGCACTTGCGCTCCGGCTTGTAGCGCATCACGCGGGCCGTCACCGACTGCAGGCGCGAGCCCGCTGCATGCGGGGCGAGCGCAGACTCCAGGACCGGGACCATCGCGGCTCCGTCGATCGCCACCGGCAGTGACGGAATGCGGTCGTCGGTTGGAAACACCTGGAACAGCAGGTCGAGAGCCGGCGCGTAGAGGGCCCTTTGTGCGAACCCTGTCGACACCGCCGGACCCGCGTCGCGCGCGTTGATCGCCCGCTCGATCTCCCGCGCCTTGGCTGCCTTCACACGCCGCGCGGTGACGCGCAGCACATCGCCGTTGCGCCCCGGGCCTTCATAGAGCACGCGCACGGGCCCTTCGGGGCCCGCCTGCACGTAGGTCACCTCGAGCCGATCGAGAGGCACGTCGCCGTCACACGACGCGCGCAGAAACGCGCGCGCGTTCGCCAGATCTGACGCCAAACTCTCCATTTGTCTCGTCCTCCCCTGCGATTCCCGCCCCCTTGAGGCGCGTCCCGTGCCGCCCGGACTGCTCTCCCATCGTTGCGGCGCACTCCGCGACCTTGCGCAGCGCCTGAGCGCACTCGCGCACGAATTGCTCCGAGACGCGGGTAAACGGCGGCAGGGTGATCAGCCGGCCGCCGAGGCCCTGCACCACCGGCAGATCGTGACCTGTGGAACGCTCACCCTCGTCTTCTGACCTGCCCAGCGGGCCGCCGAGCCGCGCCACGTCGAGGGTGGTGAAGATCGGCGTCTCGTGGAGCATTCGGCCGCGATCACCAATCCTGGCGTAGCGCTCTTCCCCGATCGGAACGCCCTCTGCGCGGACGGCTTGCACGAACGCCGAACGATTCCAACCGCCCGCATGCTCCGGCACGTAGCGCAGGATGAATTCCAGGAACCCTCCCCGGAGTCCGCCGACTGTCGTCTTGATCGGCTCCACGGCGAGGCATCCCGCGAGTCCGGCGCACAGCACGTCGTAGTTGCGCTGCCGCCGCCGGTTGAGCTCCTCGAGCCGCGACAGGCTCCCGAGTGCCAGTTGGATCGCGTACAGGTGCGGGCGGTACTTGACGCCGAGGCTGATGTAGTCCGTGTCGAATGTGTTCCTGGCCTGCCCGCTCTTGAGCCGGCCGTAGTGCCCGAGCACGAGCATATGGTCGAAGAGCACCGGGTCGCTGGTGACCGCGATCCCGGCCTCTCCGCCCGACACGGCTTTCGGACCCTGCAGGCTGAAGCACCCGATGTCGCCCCACGAGCCGACGGGGCGGTCGCGGTAGCGGGCGCCGTGGGCGTGCGAGCAGTCTTCGATCAGCGCCACGCCGTGGCGGCGGGCGATGTCGACGAAGCGGTCCATCGGCGCCGGGTTGCCCCACAGGTGCACGACGCAGATGGCGCGCGTCCGCGGCGTGATGCGGCGCTCCACGTCGGAGGGATCGGCGAGCAGAGTGCGCGCATCGACGTCGCAGAACACCGGCCGCCCCCCGCATTGCAGGATCGGCGCCGCGGTGGCGAAGAAGGTGTACCCGGGCACAATGACCTCGGTCCCCGGCTTGACGCCGACCGCGAAGTACGCGCTGTGCAGCGCCGCAGTGCCGCTGTTCATCGCCAGCGCGTGTGCCGTGCCGCAGAGGGTGGCGAACCGCTTCTCGAACAGAGCGATCGGGCCATCGCCCTTGGCAAGCGTGCTCACGTCGCGCCGGGCATGGGCGAGGATTGGCAGGAGGTCGGCCAGGTGGATCTGACGCCATCGCTCGCGATATCGCGAGCGCACTGCCGGAGTACCGCCGTAGATCGCCAGGCTGTCGGGACTCATCGACGCATCCCGCTCACCGATCGCTCGGTGCTCGTTGCGGCCATCTGGACAGGATGGCCTTGCCGGCCGTCGTAATCACCGGTTGTCAACCCGGCGTAACAGCGGCTCGTCTTGTCGAGAGGCAGGGCGATTGTCTGTCCGGTCAACGCCGAGGCGTAAATGGCCGTGCAGATCTCCAGCGAGGCGCGCGCCTCCTCCGGCCCGATCGGCAACCGCCGTCCTTCGGCACCGCCAACCCGGCCGGCACGGACGAACGCTCGGCCGACAGCGGATGCACCGCCAGGACGGCGCGGAGAGACTGCTCCCGCCACTTGCTGTCCATGCACTCGAGCGCCCAGGGCGAGTGCACCGACCCGAGCTCGCCGACGACGTCGAAAGCGCTGGAGGAGCGGTGCGCGGTCATCGTGGCGTAGCAACACACCAGCGCGCCACTCTCGAAGCGCACGGTCGCGGCGCAGGTATCCTCCGACTCGATCGGCGCCTTCAACGTGTCCATGGCTGCCGTGACCTCGATCGCCCGGCCGAACAGGTGGCACATGAGATCGATCTCGTGAATCAGCTGTGTCATGACCGCGCCGCCTCCCGCCGTGCCCCAGCGTCCCCACCAGTCGGTCCGCACCTTGCCGGGCTTGCCGGCCTTTGCTGGCGTCTCGAAGCGCGCACAGCGGCTGAAACGGCCGAACATCAGACGCCCGAGTCGTCCCTGGTCCCGCAGCCAGAGCGTGCGCTGCACTTCCGGCAAGTAGCGGAACTGATAGACCGTCGAGAGCTTCCCGGGCCATCGGCGTGCGACGGCGAGAATGCGATCGGCGGCCTCGAGGGTGTGCGCCAGCGGCTTCTCGCACAACACGAACTTTCCGGCCTCCAGCGCGTCGACAACGACCCGTTCGTGCAGTACGGGTGGGGTGCACACGGTGACGACATCGACATCGTCGCGCTCGAGTAGCGCGCGGTGGTCCTGATACGCGTACGGAATGAAGTAGCGGGCGGTCACCTTCTGCAGCTGCGCCTGGTCGACGTCGGCGATTGCCAGAAGGCGCGCGCGCGCGCCGAGCGCCGCGTACGCCCGTGCGTGCTGCTCGAAGATCCTTCCAGCGCCGACGATGCCCATTCCGAAGGTTGTTCGCATGATTGTGGTTTTCCTCTACTCCTTCAAAACCGATACTTCACGGAGAACTGCAGCGTTCTCGCTTTGCTCGCGCTGACGGCTCGGCCGAACAGGGGCGAGCTTTCCACGCCGACCACCTCCGAAACATTGATGTGGTTCAACACGTTGAACGCATCGATGCTGAGGTCGACAGTCTGCGCCTCCGCGTCCCCCGCGTTGATCGGCCGGCCGACTCGAAGCACGCGTGTAAGGCGCAGGTCGAGTTGGGCTAATCCAGGAGCGCGACCGGTATTGCGCGTCACGCCAGGCGGCCGGTCGTTCACGATCGAGTCGCCGTTGTTGTCCAGACCGGTCGTAATGTTGTAGGGCAGCCCGCTCGAGAGGAGCAGGGTCGGGCTCAGCCGCCAGGTGTTGTCGCGCCAGTCCCGTGAGGCCATCAGGCTGAATCGATGCCGCCGGTCGAATGCGGCCGGACCCCATTCCGCCTGCGGATTGAAATTGTCGGCGGGCAGGAATCGCGGGTCGGCCGTGTTGTCCATCACATGCGACCATGTGTATTGGGCAACCGTCTTGAATTGCCACAGGCGGCCGTTCAACGTCGTGCTGGCCGAGTGACCGTGCCGCTCACCTGACGATTCCACCTGATAGATGTTCAGAAAATCCCGGTCCGGCCGCGTGCCGCCGGGCAGCGGCGCGTTCATGTTGCGCGAGCGGAACAGGTCGTAGCCACGCACGTACTGGTATTCGAGCGACAGCGACGACCTGCGCCACAGCTGGCGATCGAGGCTGATCCCGGTCTGGAACGATTGCGGTGCGTGCAGGTCAGGCGCGAGACGCGTTACGCTTCGGGGCCGGAGCAACAGATCGGCCGGCGAGACGTTCGGAAACGGCGGGTCGGCGATCACCAGCTCTCGGACGCGGGCGCCGTCCGACACCACCGTGCGGGTGATCACGCCTTGCGACAGGTGTTCGGAAAAGAGCCCGGCGCCTGTACGGAGCACCGTTTTCTGGCTGCCGGGCGCGAACACGACGGCAAACCGTGGTCCCCACGAATGCCCCAGGCGCATTTCCCAGTCGTCGCGGACGCCAGCCGTCACGCTGACGCGCGGACCAAGCCTGATGTTGTCTTCAACATACGTGCTGGCGGAGTGGTCCGTGAACGTCGCGGCCGGCGATCCCACATTGACGCGGTACAGAAACGGCGTGCCGCTGGCAAAATGGGCCAGGTCGCCGAAGGTGAACGTCCCGCCGAAATTCGAGGCATCGCTCACGTGCACGTCTTTCGGTCGAATGCTCGCGCCCAGCGTGATCGTGTGCGGACCACGCAGGAACGTGGCAACTTCCTGCACCCGCATCGACGGCGACCGCATCGTCGAGAACACTTGCGACGGTCCGGCATTGAACGCACCGCCGACGACCATTTGCGGCCCGGCTGCCGGACCGCCGTCGAGAGACGCCTCCTGCGCGAAGGTGGCGCGCACATCGTTCACGAACGTGTCCGAGAACAGCATGTGATTGCCGAGGATCACCTGATGCTCACGATTGTTCGTGGCATAGCCGTGATCCGCGAGACTCAGCCCTCCGATGCCCTCGTCTTTCGCAACGGCGTTGGAATAGCTGTAGCGCAGACTCGCCTCGTACCGTCTGGAGCGGCGCCAATCGAAACCCGCAAACAGATTGGTACGGCGCTCCGGAGTGGGAACGTTCTTCACCAGCGGACCGCCGACCAGCAGGGCATTGACGATCGCGCTGTTGTTGTTGATCAACCGGTTGCCGGTGAGATAGAAAGAAAACCCTTTGCCCGGCAGGGGTCCGCCGAGCGTCGACTCCCACAGCCGGCGGTCGAGTGCGGGCGTCGTGACGGCGAATGCATTGCGCGCGTCCAGCGCCGCGTTGCGTACGAACATTGACGCGTTGCCGTGGACGAGCCTCCGCGAGCCGCGATCGGTGACGACCTCGATGCGCGCCTTGCCCGGCCCGCGAAACTGGGCGGAGTACGGGTTCCGGTTGATGGTCAGGCGCTTGATCGCCGAGGCGGGAACCGACAGGCTGCTGCCTTCAACGCCGTCGATGACCACCGAGACGCCGGACGCCGAGGCCGCCGGCGAGACGAAGTTCGTGAGGAGCGGCAACAAGTCCTGGCTCTCACTGGGCAGCCATCGGATCGAATCGGAGTCCAGCGTCACGGCGTCCGCGTTGCTCTCGGGGGAGAGTGGGTCGCCGGCCTTGCGTCCCACCACCGTCACGTCCTGCTCGAGGTTGCTCAGCTTCAAGCGAATCGCCAGAGGGGGGCGTGCTTCCGCCCCGATCGTCAGCGGCAGCGCAGCGGTCTGAAAGCCGTCGAGCGATGCGCTGACCTTGTAGGTGCCGGCCGTCACGCCGGTGATCTCGAAATGGCCGGCCCGATCGGTGACGGTCTCGCGCGAACGGCCGCCGTCCGCCGGCTCCAGCACGATCACCACACCCACGAGCGGCGATTTCGTGTCGTCGTCGACGATACCCGTCACGATCCCGGCGCGCTGCGCCGCCGCCGCACGGCCCAGAGCGGCCATCATGATCACCATCACGACGCACACTCGAACGGCACGACGAAAGCCGACCATGACCAATTCCTCCCCGTGACACGAACGCGTGATCATCAATGTGCCTTCCCGACGGCCTCGTCTCGCGCGAGCGCCATGATTCCCGCCGATCGGGCGTGGTGGTGCCCGGCGAGCACTCCGAGCAATTGCCGAAGGGCCTCATGCTCCGCTTCGTCGATGACCGCGTGGTGGAACATGATGCCGACCGGCTCGGTGGTACTGACGACTCGGGCGAGGGCTTCTCCCCACTCGTTCGGGCTGAGCCTCACGCCACGGCGATGCGCGTGCCAGTCGAGACGGATGGACACCTCGGCGAGTCCGGCCTGGTTGAGCGGGACTGCGCTGACGTCGCGCGACAGCACTCGAAAATCGAGATCGACCAGGCACCGGGCGGTCTCCGCGGTGCACCGGTTCCACGGTGGCGTGAAAATGGGCCGCACCAGAGGTCCGAGCAGGTGTCGCAGGCGCTGCCGCCCGCGCTCGATGTCGCCCCGCTGATCGAGGCCGGGTCTGGCATGGCCGAATTCACATTTGCGGCCTTCGTGCTCGTGATTGACGTGCGCGAACCCATGCTGGTGGACGGTGACGCGATCGCCCGAATCGCTCACGGTTCGCTCGAGTCGCCGCGCGAGCGCCGGGCCGAGCTCCGCCGGAATCACCGCCAGATCGATGGGCAGGCCGTAGCGGGCGAAAAGATCGAGCAGCGTGAAGAGCCGGTCGTCGCTCCAGCCGACATCGTCGTCGCGGAAGAAAAATGTGACCGGAGCAGGAGACGCGTCGAGCGCCCGGCGAAGGGGATCCAGCCAGTCGCGGGCCGGTGGCGCCATCATGACAGGCCCTCCTTGAGACAGTGGATCGCACGGTGAAGCTTCTTCTCGGCGCGCCAATCGCCGTCAGGGCGCACGGCTCGTGCGGCATGCAACGACGTCGTGAGTTGCTGGTGCACCCGGTACGCCAGCACGAGTCCGCGATGGAGCGATCCGGCAACCGACTCGTAGCCAGCGAAGAACGAGTTGGCCATCCGCGTGACAGAATTCTTGAGGCTGCCGTCCGTCTCGAGATCCCCCAGGAAGACGCCCGCGTCCAGTTCCGGATCGCCGACCGACAGCCGATCGAAGTCCAACAGGCCCAGCCGCGGACCATCCTCGAGCCACTGGTTGGGATGAGGCGCGCCATGAATTGGCCGCGGCTCTCTCGGCGCGGAACCGGCGTGCAGCGCGGCGAGTCGCTGGAGCAACTCCGTGGTCGGCCCGGCAAGCCGGGGAACCTGTCGAGACAGTTCCGTTCCATGGCGTCTCGACCGCAGCATCTGCGCGGGGCCGTCCAAGACTTCCACGTCGTCGGCCTGAAGTTGAGCGTGGCTGAGCGAGGCAACCGCGCGGCCGATTCGGTGAGCCAGCAGCGGACCGTCCGGCCCGCTCAGTCGATCGCGGACGGGCTCGCCCGCGAGCTTGTGCTGCCAGAGCGTCCGAGTGTGCGGTTCCCACCTTTCGGGCTCGGCGACACCCAGCTCGATCTGCCCGCGCCTGGCCGCTTCCCAGAGCGCGAGGCCGGCGCGATGGAGGCGCTCGCCCCGATTGACGGC
>QHWJ01000386.1 GCA_003222535.1 Acidobacteriota bacterium
TAACGTCCCACACTGCGATGATCCTGCTTGCGATCCTGGCAGTGCTCCTGTCCTTTGCCGGGGACACGGCTCCCCAGAACGCCACGGGCACGGCCTCCCTGACGATGATGGTGCGACGTAGTGGACCGGTCGCGGACCTGAGCGTGCCGCTCGTCGCGCTCGATCCCAACAGCCAATACAGCCTGCTCTATTCACTGACCTCGCTGACCGGCCTTGGCCGAGACACACGCGTGGAAGTAGAAGTCCGACAGGGGAACGCCGTCCTGGCATCCAAGACGCTGCACGCGGGAGACGCGGACTACTACACGCAGTTCCGCGTCCCGAAGGCGGGTCCGGCGACGGTGGTGGTGCGTCCGACGCACGCTTCCGGGAACTATGCGCTTTACGTGAACCGATGGCCGCGTACGGGGCTGGTAAAGAGCTCGCCTGCGCGGCGCTGGCAGGACGCGGTGAAGATTCCGCTCGGCCAGACGGTGTTCGCATCGGGCGACGACGAGAATTATGTGCCGCTTCCCGGTACGACGCGGCGCACGCCGGCCACGCGCGCCGCTTCCACCGACTGGTACGAGTTCGAGTTCACGTCCGGCACGCCGAAGCTCGTCTTCTTCCAGGTGGACCTGATGGAGCGGGACCAGATTCCCGTCGACGTGGCCGTCTATCGCCTCGTCAACGGCGAGCCCCAGGAGTATTTCGACGGCGAGGATCCCGTTACGCTGCCGCACGAGGCGCAGGCACTTGCGGGCAACAAGTTCACGCCGCGAATTCTGAATGACCGGGGCACGTACTACGTGGCCGTGCAAGCGGGCCATCCGGAGTACAAGCTACGGACCCGCGTGTACGATCCGCCGCCGTACACGGATCCGCAGACGGCCGTGCGCACCGCGCTCGACTACGTCCTTGCCGCCGGTGATTCGTGGCATGCCAACACTCCGCGCCGGGGATCGGTCTACGACCGCGTCTCGAGCGTCCACCAGGAAACCTCGCTCTGCGTGGCCTGCCATGCGACGCATTTCCCTCTGCGCGCCGCGCTGTACGCCGCGCGGAACGGCTATCCTGTGGTGCAGCGACAGCAGCTTCAGTTCCTGACCGAGCGCTTCTACAACAACCCGCGCCCGTTCTACGGCTTCGAGCAGACGGGCGCGGTGTGGGCCCGAGTCATCTCGGCGCCGGCGAACGTACTGGGCCGCATGTCGCATCTGCTGGATATCTACGAGCGCCAGATTTCCGGTGAACGCCGGTCGAACGTCCACGAAGGCATCGGCGAGTACCTCAAGCTGTACTACGCGGGCCGCGACAAGCTGCCGCCCGACGAAACCAACGGCAACACGCCTCTCGTGAGCCGCCACGAGGTCGCCTGGTACGCGTGGAGCAACACGCACGACGCGCGCATGGGCGAGCTGATCGCGACCGGCGAGGTCGAGAACATGGTGGATCTCTGCTACCAGACGCTGGCGCTGGCCGAGATCGATTCACAGAGCTACCGCGATCAGATTCAGAAGAACGCCGAGCGGATTCTCTCCCTGCAGCGGGCCGATGGGCAATGGTCGATGCGGTTCGGCCCAGACCAGCCGGAGGTGGAGTTTCAGACGGGGCACGCGCTGTGGGCGCTCGGTGCGGCGGGCGTGCCGGTATCAAATCCGCAGGTGGCCAAGGGCGTCGACTATCTGCTTCACCGTCAACAGATGTTCGGCGGTTGGATGGATCCGCTCCAGTCGTTCGAAAACTTCCGTACGCCATTTCGCGAAACGCAAATGGCGGTGCTGGCGCTCAGCTCTGACTTCCCTGCCGGTCCGCGTGCGAAGGGGTGGGGGGCGGCGGCGCCCGCACGGCTGTCATCCGATCCGGTGGAACTGCTTCAACAACTCGATGGCATCTGGGATCCAGTGACGGACAGCATGCGCGCGCAGATCCGACGGGCCTTGGCATCGCCTGACGCGCTGATCCGGCAAGCCGCGGCAGAAGCGCTGGGACGGTTGGGCGGGCAGGACGCGGCGCTGCTCCGGCTGCTGGGCGATCCCAGCAAGATGGTGCAGCGGACCGCCGCATGGGCCGTGCGCCAGTCTTACAGCCGGCATCCGGAGACCTCGTCAGCCGGACTGACGGCCGTGCTCGAATCCAAGGACGACCGGACGCGATGGGGCGCGACACGCGTGTTCGCGCAACATTTTGCGGCGCTCGCCAATCGTCCGGAATTCGGCGCCGTCCTGGCGAAACGCGTCGCCGACCCTGTGACGTCGGTGCGGATGCAGGCCGTCAAGGGTCTCTGGCAGTTCTGGTACTGGACCACGGACACGGCGACGAGGGAGCTGATCGAGGACACCCTGCTCGCCGCGATGGGACAGCCGCAACCGGCCTGGGTGGAGAGCAACCTGGAGGACGCGGTCTACAACCTCGCCGACGAGAACATCCGCTATTTCTACAACAACTGGGTGGCCCTGTTGCCCTCGGCCGAGGATCGCGATCGGGCGGTTCGGGGGCGGCTGGCCGTGGAATCGCGGCTGGCGACGAAATTCGCCGCGGTCCTGGAGAAAGCGCCAGTACCGCAGAAGAAGAGGCTGCTGCGGGCGCTCACCGAGTTTCCGTTACGGCGCGGCGACATCTACGATCCCGAGGCAGACATCACCGCACCGGCGCCGCCGCTGTACAACCGCATCGGCAACGACATCGAACAGATCGCGTTCTTTGGCGAAAGTGGCGCGCGGATCGCACGGGCGCTCTCCCCGCTCCTGGACGAACCGGATGCCGAGATGCGAAGGCTTGCCGCGGAGGCCGCGCTGCTGGTGCGCGACGTGCGGTTCGGTGATGTCAACCGCATCGCGGGGCCATTGAGCCCGGAAGCCAACGGGCTGTCCGCGAAGATGGAAAGGATTCCGGAAGCGGTCGAGGCGCTACGCATTCTGAAACCACCGCCACCGCCGGCGGGTGCCGCGACGGGACCCGCCGCGCGCGCGACCCGAAGGCTGGACGAGGCGTTTTTTCGCGGCTACGTGGAGCCGATCCTCACCAAGCGCGGCCGCGACGGGTATGCCTGCGTGCATTGCCATTCGACGCACACGCTGTTCAACGGGACGTTCTCGACGGCATTGAACGTGGTGGACCAGGCGGATCCCGAGAACAGCCTGATTCTGCGCAAACCGACGTCGAGTTCGGAGACGGAGGGCGTCGCCGGCTCCGCAACCCTGGCGCATGGCGGCGGCATTCGGTTCACCAAAGACTCGCCGGAATACGCCACGATCCTGGAATGGATCAAAGGCGCCAAGGAGTAAGCGCTCCTCAGTTTGTGAACTATTTCCCGAGAGTTTTCAGCGGCCTCTGAAAACTCTCGTTGCAGATGTACTCGATCAAATCCGTATATCCGTGAACGGGTGAAAGTGAAGGATGTCCAGAACCGATTGGGATTCGTCGTGGCGCTCACGCGACGACTTGCCGATCACCGCGGTGATCACGCAACGGCGCTCAAGCTCTCGCAAGTCGAGCAACAACTCGAACGCGCGCGCTTGGTGAGAGAAGACACGCTCGGTCGCGAATCGATGACCGCTGCGGAGCGGCGCTGGCTGCACGACAAGCGTTCGCCAGAAGCACAGCACTGGAATTTGTTGACCGACCTCGTCCCGGAACATCTACCGTATGCTGTCTGAGCTGCCAGAGCCCTGGAAGAGTTTCCTGAAGGACCTTGACCGGATGGTGTAGACATTGGTCCGAGCGCAGTGAGACATGACGGTCCGGTCTTTCCCGTAAAGGATGACGCGGAAAGAACTGCCAAGAAGAACGGTAAGCGCGTCGTCAAGGTCAAAGCCGGATGGCAGGTCAGAGAGAAAAAGATTGGCTCCACGTTCCTTTAGAATGTTGCTCTGATGCCTAACCGGACCACCCGTCCGCGCGAGAAATCCTCCACACTTCTTATGGCGTCAGCACCCAGGACGCCGGTTGTGCCGTTGTGAGGATCCCCATCGATCAAATACGACGTGAGATCGACGAAGCCGCCTCCATACTCCGCGAAAAACTGCGGATGGTTGAACGCGTTGTCGAGCAAGGCCGAGAACTGCAGCCGGAAGCGATCGCGCGTCACGACATCCTTGTAGAACGCGAAGTTCACGACCCACGTTCCGGGCCCCTTCAGACTGCCCTTCTTGGCATTGCCCAGTTGTCCCGGTGCGGGGATCGCATACGCCGTTTGATCAAAGAACGCGTCGCGTGATGTGCCGGTGTTGGGATCGCGAGTCTGGTCCGGCCGCCAGGCGCAGCAGAAGTTGTTGCCCAACCCGTCCAGCGGCTTCCCCGTATTCCACGGACTGGTCGTATAGAAACCGCTGAAGAACGGTGTGAGGTTTTGACCGCTGCGCGCCTGGAAGAGCGTCGAGGCTGTCCAGCCGCCGAAGAGCGCGTTGGCCCAGCTCGACATGTTCGCGCCGTGCGATCGACCGCGCCCCACCGGAATGTCCCAGGTCGCGTTCGCGACGACGCGGTGCTTGACCACGTTGGGATCGGGACCGCGGTCCTTCTCGATGTCGTAGGGATCGAATTGAACGGGGCCGATCGTGCTGTTTCCCGTATCCGGGGCGTTGCTGTCAGAGTGCGCGAGCGTATACGCCGCGTTGAAGGCGAGACCGCTGCGCCACCGACGCAGCAGCTCGACCTGAAGTGCGTGGAACTGGCCGCTGCCGGCGTTCGACACAACGTCCATGTAGTAGCCGTACAAGGGGTACGGCAGCCGCGCATAGTCCGCCGGAACCTCCGGATCGAACGGGATGGTGCTTGCGCGCAACGTATTGTAGTCGCGGTCCACCAGGAGCTTCCGCATCGTCGAGCCGATGTAGCTGACGCGCGCGCCCATCTCGCCGCCGAGCTCGCGCTCCACCGTCACGTTGTACTGGTAGATGTCCGGGCTCTGGAGGTCGGGATCGATCCCCTGGTTCCCGAAATCAGCCAAATCCACGGTTGGTGTTCCGCCGGAGAAGCCATTGCGGAGCCCGCCGCCGCTCCGCGTTCTGATGAACCGGAATTCGTTGGTGGCGAGCAGGTCCCTGATGCCCTGGACTGCGACGGTCGGATGGAACAGGCCAAAGCCGCTGCGCAGCACGGTCTTATTGCTCTCATCGAGGCGCCAGGCATAGCCGACTCGCGGACTGAAGTTGTTCTTGTCGGTGCGGACCAAGGTGTCCGGCAGACCTGCCTGGTCGGCTGTCAGCGTGCGGCCGAGCGCAATCAAGCCGGGCGGCAGCAGCTGAGCAACCTGCGCATTCGCCACCACGTGATGACCGCCGTCGACCGGCAGGAAGTTCGCGAGGGTCTGATCGTTCTCGTGCCACGCCCCGACGACTTCATAGCGCAGCCCGAGGAAGAGCGTCAGGCGCTTGTTGATGCGCCAGTCGTCCTGGCTGAAGAAGGCAATATCATTCGAGTGGCCCTCGAGCGGTCCACGGTTGGTTACCTGGTCGCGCACGTCGGAGGGCATGCCCAGCAGAAAGTCGGTGAACGCGTTTCCGGTGAACGTGCCGCGGAACCGATACTGGCCGCGGAAATTGACCCCGAAGCCAAACCCGTCGCGAGCGAGGTTGCGGGTCCACAGGCCGCCATTTTTCAGCGTGTGCGCCCCGATGATTGACGTGACGTTGTCGCTGAGCGAGAAGGCGTTCTGGCGCACGGTGCGATCGACGTTCCGACCGAGGTCCGCGATGTTGAGGGGCCGGTTCGTCCCGGCCGTGAACTGAAACGAAGGGAACCCGCGCCGGTCGGCTCCCAGGCTCGGTGCCTTCTCGATGCCGAGCCGGCCAGCCACCTCCGCTGCCTGAAACGTGCTTTCCCGCCGCGAGTTGTCATAGTTGTAGCCCGCGCGGAGCTCGTTGACGATAGTCGCCGACAAGATTTTCGTCCACCCGCCGATGACGGACGCCGTATTGAGCCTGGTATTCAGAATCGGCAGGTTCGTGAGGGCGTTCCCCCCTTCAAAGAAGATGTTGCTGGGATCCCGGTTCTGATAGCTCGAACGGATGAACACCGAATCGTTCTTGCTCGCCTCGTAATCGATCCTCAGGTCGGCCCGCTGCCGGTGGCGCGTCTCGGGCACGAACTGCTGGAAGACACCGTAGCCATTGGCCATGGTTCCTTGATTGGGCAGCGGATAGAAGAAGTCCATGATGGCCCGAGCCGCCGGATCGATACGGTTGCCGGGCATCACCTGACCCGGGAAGGGCAGCCCCGTCGTCGGATCCCTGGGCACGATCGCGGTACCGCGGAAGTCGCCGCTCCGCATCGCCGCGGTAGGAACAGTGGCCCGGCTGCCCCCGAAGATGCTCTTGTCGTTTGAACCTTCGTAGTTCGCGTAAAAGAAAAGTTTTCCCCGAACCACAGGACCGCCCGTGCTCACGCCCCACCGGTACTCGTGCGTGTCCGAGAGTGGATCGCCGCGCTTGACACCCGAGAGTGTCTGGTTGTACGTCAACGCGTTCAGGTCGTTGCTGTTGAAATCGTAGAAGGTTGTGCCGCGGTAAATGCTCGCTCCGCGCTTCGTCGTGACGACGACGCCGGCCAGACCGCCGTATTCGGCACTGTAGGAGTTCGAGAGGACGCTGATCTCCGACACCGCATCGAGGCCCGGCGCGGAGTTGCCGACCGTCCCGAAGATGGCGTTCGTCGATGCCTGGCCATCCTGGATGTACGACACGCCGTACGTCTTGCCGCCCAGGAACTGGATGTCGTCGGTGCCACCGACGACGTTGGGGTTGAGGAGCAGGAACGACTGGATGTCGCGGCTGTCGCGAGGAAGATCGTGGAGCTGCTGCTCATCGAGCCCGCGGGCGATGGCCGGGTTGTCGAGCGTGATGTTGTTGATCAAATCGGCGGACACGGTGACCGTCTCGTTCAGGCTGCCCAGCTCGAGGGTGACGTCCACCAGAGCGGTGCCTGCTGCGCGGAGCACGACGCCGGTCCTCTCGAACTTCTTGAAGTTTTGCGTGATGACCTCGACACGATACGTGCCGGGTCTGACATCCGGAGCTTCGTAGCGTCCCTGCCCGTCGGTTTCGAGCGTACGGGGCATGCCCGTCGCCTCGTCGGTGATCACCACCGCCGCGCCCGGAACGACCTGCCCCTGAGGATCGAGGACGGTACCGCGGATCGTTCCGAGGAACGACTGCGCAATGGCAGGCGTTTTGAGCCCAACGACGAGCAAGATCGCGAACGGGATGGCGAAGAGTCCCCTCATGTTCTTCACCTCGCCGGTGAATCTCTACCTTGCCTTGCTCGTTGTCAAGCGGGTTTCTCACATAGGCATTGAGCGGCGAGTGGTGTACCGTTACGTTTCTCTGCGCGATAGGACGATGAGATCCTCTGTCGCCGCCATCTTCCTTCTGACGACGATGATGTCGGATGCTGCCTGCCGGGCGGGCGCCTCCCGTTCCTCGCCCCCGGACCGGCCGAACGTGCTGCTGGTTACGATCGACACGCTTCGCGCCGACCACGTCGGGTGTTACGGATACAAGGCCGCCTCGACGCCGACGATTGATGGGCTGGCCAGTCGGGGCATCCGCTTTGAGACAGCCCTGGCCCACGCGCCGCTGACCGGACCGTCACACGCATCGATCCTGACCGGCCGAATCCCACCCGGCCATGGTTTCCGGAACAACAGCGGCTTTACATTGTCGCCGCGGGTCAAGACGGCAGCCGAGGATTTCCGGCAGACCGGTTACCGTACGGCGGCGTTCGTGTCCGGCTTCCCACTCGATCGCCGGTTCGGGTTCGATCGCGGATTCGAGACGTACGACGACCATCTGCCCAAAGGCAACGACCGGCGCCGTACTCCGTACGTCGAGCGGTTCGCGGATGCGACAACCGATGCGGCGCTTCGGTGGCTCGCCACGTCGAGTTCCACAGGCCCTCCGTCACGCTGGTTCCTCTGGGTCCACTACTACGATCCCCACGCGCCATACGAGCCGCCGGCGGATCTGGCGGAGCGGTACAGCCCGGCGCCCTACGACGGCGAGATCGCGTTCGTCGACCGCCAGCTCGCGCGTCTGCTTCATGCGCTGGATGTCAGGAACGAAACCGGCCGCACGGTCGTCATCGTCACGGCGGATCATGGAGAAAGCCTGGGCGAGCACGGCGAAGGCACACACGGAGTCTTTGTTTACGACGCGACACTTCGAGTGCCCTGGGTCATGGCCGGCCCGCAGATTCCCGCAGGCCGCCTGTCCCGCACGGTCGCCCGGTCGATCGACGTGTTGCCAACGCTTGCGGATTACGCCGGGCTCGCCCGCCGCAGCGATATCGACGGCCGCTCGCTCCGCGCAGCCGCCGATGGGCAGGAGATGTCGGATGCGCCGTCGTACGCCGAGTCGCTATACCCCGAAACGGAGCTGGGATGGAGCCCGCTCTACGCCTGGCGGACCGCGAGGTTCAAGTTCATCAAAGCTCCGCAGCCTGAACTGTACGACCTGGCAAACGATGCGTCGGAGACGACCAACCGTCTGAATGAGAACGAGGCGCCCGCAAGCGACCTCAGTCGCAAGCTCGATGAGGTGATTCGTGGAACACCCGTTCCCGTTGCCGCGCCTCCCGTCGACGCCAACACAGCCGAGCGGCTGCGCGCACTCGGCTATGCGAGCGGAGGCCGCGCCGCGCGTGCCCCCGGTACAGCGCTTCGCGATCCCAAAGACGGCATCCGCTTTCTCCCGCGTCTCAACCGCGCCATGTCCGCGGCGCGTACGGAGCCCGCGCTTGCCATTCGAGAGCTGACCGCCGTGCTCGGCGAGGATCCGGGCGTGTTCATGGCCCGCCGCACGCGCGCCGTGGCCTATGCGGCCGCCGGCCGTCACGACCTCGCCGTCGCGGACCTCCGTGCTCTCGACAAGGAAGGACAGCTCACACCTGAAGATGCCATCGTGCTCGGCGACAATCTTCGGTTCGCCGGCCGCCTCGAGGAAGCGGCCCTGATCTTCGAACGCGCCGCACGCGAGAACCCGGCGTTTGCGCAACCCTTGATTTCGCTCGTCGAGGTGCGCATCCAGGAGCACAGGTACGACGAGGCCGCGGCGTTGTGCGAGCGAGTCCTGAAGCTCGTTCCTGACCACATCGAAGCGCTCCGGCGTCTGGGCGACCTCGCGCTGCTCCGGGCGGACTCTGATGCGGCGGCTGCCCGGTACGATCGCATCCTGGCGCTTGATGCCGGCGACGTGTCGGCACTCACGAAGTTGGGCGTCGTACGCGCGCGGAGCGGGCGCCCGGATCAAGCCATCCAGCTCTTTCGGCAGGCCGTCGATCGTGAACCCGGAAATGCCGAGGCCTTGTTGTATCTCGCGGGTGCACTGGCAACTGAAGGACATCCGGCCGACGCCCTGCCCTACTTCGAGCGAGCGATCGAGGCTGGTCCGCCTTCGACAATGGCGCTGAACGGGTTGGGCCTGACATGTCTGGCGGTCGGAGAGACCGCCAGAGCGGAGGCCGCCTTCCGGAAGTCGCTGCGGCTCGATCCCAACCAGCCTGAGATCGCGACGGCGCTCGCGCAAGTGCGCCGGCGGGGCGCACCGGATTGAACCCGGTCCGCCTAAAAAGGCGGACACTACCGACTACCGACGATGATATCGTCGGCAATTGTCCATCGGGGGTCGAGCCACGGCCTTGGATACTGGTCATGAGCAGATCACTGCCCCTTGCTATTGTGATGTCGTTGTTGGCCGTCGACGCGGACGCCGGCGTGCGACGGATCTGGGCGGTCAGTGACGGCGAGAAGGTCGACCGCGACGCCCGCGAGCATCCGGCGAGCACCCGGAATTCCGCGTGGGATGGCCGCGTCGTGCGTGTATCGGGTGCGCGCAATGAGGTCGTCGCGTTTCAAGTGATTGTCGAGGCAGACGATCACGGCGTCGATGAGCTCTCACTCCGGTTGCCCGGGCTCAACTCGGTTCGCGATCGCATCACATACCGGCCCCCTGCCGGCGATCCCACCGACTACGTCAACCGGCCCATCGAGATTTTCGCGGTTCACTACATGCACGTCGCGCTGCCGTCACACGCGTCTTGGGTGTACGAACCCGGATCGGCGGCTGCGCCGGCAAACCCCACCGGCTGGAAGCCGGTGCAACTGGTGCCGGAAAACGCCCGCAACGGGCGCGGAGGATTGCCGATCGCGGTTCGCGCCAACCAGAACCAGGCGATCTGGATCGAGATCTATATCGACCGCGCCCGCACCCAGGGTTTGTACCGCGGCACCATCGACATCCACGCCGACACGGCACGGCGCACGCTGCCGATCGAGCTCGAGGTCTTCGATTTCACGCTTCCCGACGAGAACAGCATGCACGCGATGCTGTTCTACGCGAGCGATCAACCCGAGCGCTACCAGGGCCGCAATCTCGATCCCGCCTATCACCGGCTCGCTCATCGTCATCGAGTGGAGCTCGTGCACGACTACAACGAGCAGAGACTGGCGGCGGTCATGGGCAGATTCTCCGGGGCGGACTTCACACGCGAGCGCGGCTACGAGGGTCCCGGCGCAGGCGTCGGCAATGTGATTGCCCCGCGAAGCTTCTACGGACCCGGCCCGGATTTCGAGGATCGCCCGACGGCCTGGGCGCGCAGCGATGCGTGGATGACATTTCTCCGCGAGAAGGTGCCGCACGCCATCACGTTTCTCTACATGCCGGACGAACCGCGGGCGCGGGAGTACCCGCACATCCTGAAGCTGGCCGAGAACGTTCGCTCGAATCCGGGGCCGGGCCGCGCGCTTCCAATATTCGTGACAAGCGCCTATGTCGACGCACTCGCCCCCGCGATCGATATCTGGTGTTCGGGCCCGAAGGGCTTTCGGCTCGATCGCGTCGCGACGGAGCGAGCCCGCGGACGCGAGTACTGGTTCTACAACAGCGGCCGACCGGCAGGCGGGGCGATTACGATCGACGCGCCTGCCACCGATGCGCGCGCGACAATCTGGGCCGCGTTCAAACACGACGTCCGAGTCTATTTCTACTGGCACGCGGTGCACTGGCGCCACAATTCCCAGAAACGGGGAGAGCGCGACCAGAACGTCTGGGCCAACAGCATCACCTTCGATAATCGGGGGCAACCGGACAAGCCGATCGCCGATCAAGGTTACATTCACGGCGACGGCGCGCTGATCTATCCGGGCGAAGACAGGCTGCACCCGGAAGAGGATCGCGGCCTGCCTGGTCCGATTGCGACCATTCAGCTGGCGAATTTCCGGCGCGGCCTGCAGGATCATCAGTACCTGACGCTCGCTCGTCGTCTCGGTCTCCACTCAGTGGTGAGCGAGGTATTGACGACGATCGTCCCGCGCGTGTTCTCCGACGCCGGGGCGCGCGTCAGCTTTCCCGAAGCCGGTGATCCCTATGAAGCCGCGCGTCTGAAGCTGGCGCACGCCATAGAAGTCGCTGCCCGAAGCGGCCAGCCTGAGCGGCTCACGATGCCCGTACTCTTCGATACACCGGAAGCCGACAGCATTCTGAGCGCGATGCAGATTTTTCCGGGCGACAATCCGTGGCACGAAGACATTTCGAACCGGCCTGTGCATCCGAATTCGCCAGCCATCATCCGCAGCATCGGCGCGGATGCGCCGCTCGGATACAACCTGGACATGAACTTCGTGCTCGTGCCCCCTGATCAGCCCACCATGCCAGTCCGGGTGACGATGTACCCGGCGGAATCGGATCAGGGTCCATTTCCTATTCCTCCGAATGCGCCGATCGAGAACTGGCCGCTGGCGCGGAACGAGGACAGGCGAGCGCTACCCGGGCCAGGGATGACGCTGGAGCGGTTCCAGCGCGAGGGCACTGGCGACCGTCATCTGATCGTCGTCGATCCATTGAACCAGCGCCTGCACGAGTTCTGGCAGGCGCGCCGTACCGATGCGGGGTGGGAGGCGTCACAGGCGTCCACGTTCGATCTCGCGTCGAACACCTTACGACCCGAACGATGGACGTCGTCGGACGCTGCGGGTCTTCCGATCTTCCCGGCCATCGTTCGCTACGATGAAGTCGCGCGCGGCCGCGTCGCACATGCCATGCGTGTGACCGTGCGCCGGACGAGGCGTGAGTACGTGTATCCCGCCCGTCACTTCGCGAGCTCGCAGACGGATCCGAATCTGCCGCGGATGGGGGAGCGGCTGCGCCTGCGCAACGATTTCGACACGTCTCAGTTCCCGCCGCATGCGCGGGCCATTCTCGAAGGGCTCAAGCGTTACGGCATGTTCGTCGCGGACAACGGCGGCGACTGGCTCATGTCGATCGCCCCGGACCGGCGGCTGCGGGGGCTCGAGACGCTCGCGCGCGTGAAAGGCGCCGACTTCGAGGTCATCGTGCCAACGGGTCCGGATGAAGGACCTCGGGGCAGGATTTTTCCTCCTCTCCGACGGTTCTTCCAATAGTCGGGCCGACGCTCGTGTGAGCCACGGCGACGCGGAGATAAGTGCCGCATGCGGATCCTGTCATCCTGGCTTGGAGTCATCACGGCGGTGACTGCGTCGGTCGGTGCATCGGTCGGCGCGCCCGTTGGCGCGCCGGTCACTGTGCCGATGTCGCAGTACGACTACGGGCGTACGGGAGCCAACCTTCAGGAGTGGATGCTCAACCCGTCCAACGTGGATGCCACTCACTTCGGCAAGCTCTTCTCGAGGAGAGTGGACGACAGCATCTACGCGCTTCCTTTGATCGTTCCCGACCTCGACATCTCCGGCAATCGCCACAACGTCCTGTTCATCGCCTCGATGGGAAATACCGTATACGCATTTGACGCCGACGATCCCGCGCAATCGGAGCCTCTGTGGTCGCGCAGTCTTGGCACTCCCGCTCCAGGCGACAGCTGGATCGGGCCGGTCCATCATGGCATTCTGGGAACGCCCTGTATCGACGTGCCAACCGGTACCCTTTATGTGGTCGCCCTGGTGTCGAAAGACAACGAATACAACCTGTGGGTGAATGCCCTGGACATCTACAGCGGACGTCCAAAGTACAACTCTCCACAACTCCTGTCATTCCCGTTCGCTGGATCGGAGGGGACGCTTACGAACGTGAAAGGCGCACTCCAACGCGCGGGGCTGCTGATGGTCGGCGATGTGCTCTATGTCGCCTTCGCGAACATCGTGCCTGATCCAAACGACCAGCACTGGTCGCAGGAAGGCTTCCTGCAGACATTCAACGCGCGCGATCTGAAACAACGGTTCGCGGTGTTCCAGACGACGCCGAGCGGCCGGAAAGGTGGAATCTGGCACGGAGGCCGTGGGATCGCGGCGGACGATCAGGGCCATGTTTATCTGTCCACCGCCGGCGGCAGCTATGACGGTGTCAGGAATTTCGGGAGCAGCACGTTGAAGTTCGCCGGCCGCAGTCTCAACCTTGTCGACTGGTTTACGCCGAACAATCACGAGTTTCTGTTCCTTCAAAATATCGATCTGAGCGCCGGCGGCGTCACCTTGATCCCTGATTCGCAGCTCATGTTCTCCGGCGGCAAGGAAGGCGTCATTTTTCTCCTGAATCGCAATGACATGGGGAAGCTCGAAGGCGCCCCGGGTGGGCCGCTACAGAGGTTTCAAGCGAGCCACGGTTGCGGCCAACGAGACTGCGCACAAACGCTCGGAACGGCGTTCTGGGGCCGCGAGAATGACGGCGTGCTTTACGTCTGGGATCGACGGGATGTCCTCAGAGCCTATAACTTCGTCAACAATCGTTTCGTCACGACTCCAGCCGCTGTGAGTGCGGTAAAACCAGGGATGACCGGCGGCCCCAGCGTTTCGGCGAATGGCTCCGAGGTAGGCAGTGGCATTGTGTGGGCGGCTACGACTCAATCCACCAGGAGCGGCGGGCGTGCTCCCGGTACACTGCGGGCTTTCCGGGCCTCCAACGTCAGCCAGGAAATCTACAATTCCGACACGAACAGCACCCGGGACACCCTTGGCGATTTCACGAAGTTTGCGCCGCCGGTGGTCGCGAACGGAAAGGTGTACGTACCGACGCAGACGAACGCAGTAAGCGTCTATGGACTTCTCTGCGGCAGTAATGTGTCACCGTTGGTGAGGGTCGACAGTGGAGCGCTGAATGCCGGGCCTGACAATACCTATACTCTGTCGATGACCGTCAGGAACACCTCTTCACGCCCCATCGGTGCGCCTTTCGATATTGCCGTGGACAGCCTGACACACGGCGCCACGTTGACCAACGCGACAGGCGTGACGTCGTGCGCCTTGCCAGCCGGAAGTCCATTGATCCGATTGGCAGGCGCGCCGCTGTGGCTTGCGCCCGCCGCTTCCTTTACGGTGACACTCACATTCAGGGCGCCTTCGGATACGATTCGCTTCAATGCCCGCGTTCTCAGCGGCTCCGGTGGTCGATAATCTTTCGCCTGACATTTCGCAGATCATTTCACTCGTCGACAAGATCGTTGTCGAGCAGCCACCGGATCAGGGCGCCGCTGCCGTGCACCTGCAGCTCACCTCCCGGCTTGGCTCTCAGCTCGCCGATGCCGCCGCGACCTCACTGGAGAGGACAGTCGTGTTCGCCCACCGCGGTCGGTGAGTGTGGTCGACGCTACGTACTTGGGCCGCGAGTTCAAGGCCGCTGCGATGGGGTTGATGCCCGGATCTGCCACTGCTCCCCAGGCGTCTCAAAAACGCGCCAAATTACTCATGATTTAAGGACTCGAGCGTCTTTGCCTCGCGCTCGCCGACGGGGGCGTCCCTCTCTTCTTGGTCTGCATGAAGGTGTATACTCTCTACCTTTAGACCCGATCCAGTCTCGGAGACTTTGTGTTTGCGCGGAGGTCCGAAATGGCTGAAAAGAAGCTGGTGGGTCAGAACTACTCAACCCCTGACCTGCGCGCCAAAGTCACCGGTCGCGCACGCTATGCCGAAGATTTCCGCGCGCAGGGGATGCTGTTCGCGCGGCTGCTTCTGAGCCCTTACCCGCACGCGCGTGTCAGGAGCATCGACACCCGCGCGGCGCTCGCCATGCCCGGCGTGAAAGCGATCCTGACGGCCGACGATGTGCCTGGTCCCAAGGATCAGGTCAATGACGCCGGCCAGGTCATCAGGGCCAACCCAAAGAGTGAGAAGGCGCTGACCAACGAGCCCCTCTATCAGGGCGAACCGGTTCTGGCTGTGGCGGCGGTCGACGAACTGACGGCTGTTGAAGCGATCGAAAGGATCGAGATTCAGTGGGAATCGCTGCCGTTCAGCGTGGATCCGGTCGCGTCGCTGCTGCCGGGTGCGATGAATGCCCGTATCGAGGGGAACGTCTGGGTGCGTCCTGCGCCAACGCCGGGCCAGCCGCCGCCGCTTCCGGCGGTTCAGGACCTGAAGTGGACGGAGGCAGAGGTCGAGGAGTACAAGGCGGGTCGTCTACCGATGGGCAAGGACACCGATGCGCCCTGGTCGTACGGCGACATCGAAGCCGGCTTCAAAAAGGCGTCGCTCATCCTCGACGAAACGTTTGTGACGCCGAACACCAGCCATCAGTGCCTCGAGAGCCGCACGTCGATGGCGTACTGGCAGAACGGCAAGCTGTTCATCCACCTGTCGACCCAGAGCGCCGTGCAGACCGTCATGTCGGTGGTGCGCTGGTTGAGCCTCGAGCCGGAGAACGTCGTGCTCATCAGCGAGTACTGCGGCGGCGGTTATGGGAGTAAGGGGACGGGGTCGGTCACGGATATCATCCCGGCGCTCCTGGCCAAGAAGACGGGCACGCCGGTGCAGATGCGCATCAGTCGCGAGGAAGAGCACGCCCTTGGTGGCGCGCGTCCCGCCTTGCACGGCCGGATGAAGGTCGGGTTTACCAAGGAAGGCCGAGTCACGGCGCTCGATATGTACACCGTGGTCGACGGCGGGCCGTACGGCCCGGGGGGCGACGGCAACACTGCCAGCCGCTTCGCGTCGCTGATGTTTCAGCCCGAGGCCATGCGTTGGCGCGGCGTGACAGCGATTACCAACACGCCGCCTCGCCGTGCGCAGAGCCAGCCTGGCGGCATGCAGGGCATCGTCCTGATGGAGCCGGTGATCGCCAAGGCAGCACGCCAGCTCGGGATCGATCAGGTCGAGATCCGGAAGATTAATGCACCGGCCGGCAAGGCCAGGTTCGGCCCGGCGAATGCGCAGGGCAACCGGACCTATACGACCAGTTGCTTCATCAAAGAGGCGCTTGATAAGGGAGCACAGATCTTCAAGTGGGATGAACGCAAAGCCCGGAGCGGACAGCGCCAGGGCTCGAAGGTGCGTGGCAGTGGCGTGGCAATCAGCTCGTATAACGCCGGCTCAACCGGTTTCGACGGGCTCTTTGTCATCAAGCCGGACGGCCGGATGTACATCCAGACCGGCATCGGCAATCTTGGCACCGAATCGTGGTCCGATTGTCAGCGAGTGTCCGCGGAGATGATGGGCATGCCCTGGGAGAAGGTCGAGATCGCTTGGGGCGACACGTCCAAGAACCTGCCGTGGAGCTGCGTGTCGGGCGGCAGCCAGACGACGCACGCGATGACGCGCGCCGCGCACGCCGCGGCGAGCGACGCGATCAAGAAGCTGCAGCAGATCGCCGCGAAGGATTTCGGCGGCCGGCCCGAAGACTACGTCGTGGCCAACGAGCGCGTGTCGCGCAAGGGCGGCGGCGCCGGCATGACGCTCGCGCGCGCGGCCGAGCGCGCGATCGAGCTCGGAGGCATCTACGACGGCCACGAGGTGCCCAAGGAGATCAATGCGTTTACCAAGCGGTCGGCCGGAGCGCTTGCGGGGCAGGGCCTGATGGGCGTGGCACGCGACATGTACCCCCGCGACGGGAATTCGCTGTCTTTCGTGGCGTCCTTTGCTGAAGTCGAGGTGGATGTCGAAACGGGCATGTACCACATCGTCGATTTCCTCGCCGTCGCAGACGTCGGGACCGTCATCCATCCAGCCGCCCTGGGCGGCCAGATCCTCGGCCGTTCGATGTTGGGTATCGCTCATGCCATTGGCCAGAAGTGGGTGTACGACCAACAGTACGGCGTGGCACTCGCCAAACGGTTCCATCACAACAAACCCCCCACAATCCTGGATGCGCCCAGGCACATGGAA
>QHWJ01000387.1 GCA_003222535.1 Acidobacteriota bacterium
TGTTGTTTTTGAGGCCGGTCTCGCCAGCGCGTTCCAGCAAACGAAACAATGCTGCTCGTTCCGCCGCGCGAGTCCTGCGTCTCACGATGACGATGATGCCGTAATGCGGCTGCCGCTGCGCCAGCTCGACGAAGTCGTTGCGGTTACACGTCACCAAGAGGCAACGGTGTTCATCAGCGAATTGCAGGACTGCCGCATCGGAGGCCTCCTGCGGGAGGACATCGCGCAGGCGCAGGACTTCGTGGCCGAGCTCGTGGAGTAGGTAGGTCAGATCCTCGGGTACGTCGTGGTCGAGCAGAAACTTCACCGCTGATCATCGGTCATCTGTCGCGCCACCAGCAGGTCAACCTCGCCCCGATGATCCTCGTAGTACGCAAGACACTCGTACACCTGGGCCTTCGTGAGCATCGGCAGGCGGCTCGCGGTAATGCTCTCGACGCTCTCGCCGTTCAGCAAAAGACCAATGACATCGTGGACGGCGATCCGAGTACCTTCCACTCGGGCGTTGCCGCCGCGTACGTCTGGCGACCGCACGATGTACCGATAGGATTCGGAGATCTCGCGCATGGGTAGATGGTACGAGGGTCAGGGCTGAGAATCAATTCGGCGCCTTGCCGGCGCTGGACGCAGGCAGGTCGTGCGCAGGTGCGCTACCAGGCTGTGCTACGCCCCGACTCGCATCGATCTTACGCCAAACGACCATAGAACGCGGATCGCGAGCGTAGTCGACGGCCCGACTCGCCGCTCGATCTCCCCCGAGAATCACCGGTGTCATATGTGCATTCGTGTATGCACGATTGCTGGATCGCCCGCTGATGAAAGTGCCCGTTCCCGCCGAAAAGACTGCAAGCAATGGTCTGGCTGCTGCTCGGCGTTCTCTACTCCTCCGCCTACGCGATCGCCGGCTGGACCCTGCGCAATCAGCCGACCGTGCTGAGCTGGTTCCGCGCCGTGGCGCTGCTCGTGCCGCCGATGACCGGCACGATCGTGATCGTACGGCGCCGGCAGTCGTGGGCCGGATGTCAGTGGCTGTTCTGGGCCACCATCGCGCTCGGCCTGGCGATGTCGGCCATCGGTCTGACGGGATGGGCGGCCGACGAATTGATGTTCGCGCGCGACACCTGGCTCGCGTGGCCGGCCGTGTTCGCGCTCTTCGGCGGCGTGGCGCCGCTGTTCGGCCTGCTCGCGCAGCCGCACCGCGGCGTCCGCGAGCCTCTCGCGGCAACCACCGCGATCGACATCGCGGGCCTGGCCGTCGTGACCGGCTTTCTCTATTCCTTCTTCGTGACGACGCCGGAAGGCGCGGCGGGCGGCGCCGGACCCACAGTGGCCCCGCTCGTCCTGGTCTCCGAGCTGCAACAGGCACTCGTGGCGGCGGGCATGCTGGCGGCGACCGTGGTCGCACGGCACACCGCATGGCGCGATACCTACCGCCGCCTCACGATCGGCGCGTTCGTCGGCTTCGTCACGCTGACGCTGAGCAACATCGGGAGCGCCGATGGCGTGTACCGCAGCGGGTTCGTCTACGACTTCACGTGGATCCTGCCGTTCGCCTTTTTCCCCTGGGCGGCCACCGCGGCACCAGCTTCCGGCGCCGCCGACGGGGCGGCGGATGAGTCCGAGGAGCTGACGCGGCCGCGTCCCTGGGTGATCTTCATCGCCGTCGCACTGCTGCCGTTTCTGGACTTCGGCCTCAGACACATCGCGCCCGAGGAAGCCTTCAAGGGCTTCCGCGATCTCACGACCGCCGTCACGCTCATCTCGGTGCTGCCGCTGCTCGTGGCCCGCATCGCCGCCGAGCGGGCGGAGCTCCAGCAGGCCAGCAGCACGACGAGGCTGCTCGCGCAGGTGATCGAGCAGGCCCGCGATCTCATCCTCGTCTTCACGCCCGACGGCCGGTATCGTCATGCGAACGCGGCGTTCTGCCGCGCGGTGGGCCGCTCTCCCGAAGAGCTCTCGGCGCTCGGTCCGCGTGAGCTGCTGGCGCACGAAACGCTCTCCGCCGGCCAAATCCATTCGACGGTGCGCGACGGAAGCACCTGGCGCGGCCAGGTCACGCGCACCCGCAAGGACGGGACGACGTTTCCGGTGTCGGCGTCGGTCGCTCCCCTGCTTGACGCCGCCGGATCCGCGACGCACGTGGTGTCGGTCGAGCAGGACGTCTCAGAGGATCGACGCCTGAAGCAGCAGTTGATTCACAGCGAGCGGCTGTCCGCGATCGGCCAGCTCGTCGCGGGCGTCGCGCACGAGATCAACAACCCGCTTCAGGCGGTGATGGGCTTCACCGAGCTGTTGATCGAAGCGGAAAAGCGCTCCGATGTGCGCGACGATCTCGAACAGATTCGCAGGGAAGCCGGCCGCGCCGCCAAGATCGTGCGCCACCTGCTGCTGTTTGCCCGGCAGGAGACGCTGGAGCGATCGATCGCCAACCTCAACGAGATCGTGCAATCGACCGTGGCCCTCAGGGCCTTGGATCTCGGTGCCAGCCTCGTGGACGTGCAGCAGCACTACGCCGATGGTGTGCCGCTGATTGTCGCGAATCGCGAACAGATTCAGCAAGTCGTGCTGAACCTCCTCCTGAACGCGGAGCATGCGATCAAGAAGCTGGGACAGCCCGGGACGATTTCCGTGCGCACGGGCGAGTCGGACGGCTCGGCGTTCGTGGACGTCTCCGACGATGGACCGGGCATCCCGGACGAAGTGGCGGGCCGGATCTTCGAGCCCTTCTTCACCACGAAACCGATCGGTGAGGGTACCGGACTGGGCCTCTCTGTCGGCATGGGGATCGCGCAGGCACATGGCGGATCGCTCGCGCTCGTCCCGGCCGAGCGCGGCGCATGCTTCCGGCTGCTGCTTCCGTCCGCCGCGGCCGTGCACGTCGACCTGTCCGCCCTCCTTGCACGCGCCTGAACACCACGTCCCTGTGCAGAATTGACGGCGATTTTTCACAGCGTGTGAGGAATCCCGAAAGTGTCCGCCTTCAGGCGGACTGTCGGCCGCAGCTTCAGCGTAGCCGGAAACTTTACGCGAAGGCGGAAGCCGGACACGACAGGGGGGATTCCATACGTACGAGTGGCGGCCACTGATTTTGCGAAGTGGTCTCAGTCATCTTCGCCGCGTGATCACAAGCCCCGACGTGCTAGGGTATGGGTTCGAGCCGCGCGGTGTGGAGTGCTCTTCTGCCAGGAGGTCACAGTGAAACGGCTTGTCATCGTCATGTTCGTGCTCGTCGCGCTGGTCGGGGCGTTCGCCGTCTCGCGGACGCCGGGAGAATCGTCGTTATCCGCGCAGCAGCCGCAGACGGTCACCGTTCCAAGGATCCCGTTCGAGTCCGTCCCGGATTACTTCAAGTACCCGGCGACGATGAATCTCGGCGAAGTGCTCGCAGTGGCGACCAACTCCAAGGGCCACGTCCTCATGTTGAACCACCCCGGCAGCTCGACGTCGGGGCCGCTCTATGGCAATGCCACGACGCAGCTCGTCGAGTTCGATGAGGCGGGCAAGTTCGTCCGCGAAGTCGGCCATGGCGTGTATGGCCTGGGATACGCGCACGGCGCGCGATACGACAAGTACGACAACTTGTGGATTGTCGACAAGGGGACGCATACCGCGATGAGGTTCAACCCGGCGGGATACGTCACCTTGAACCTCGGGCGGCGGCCCGAAGGGCCGGACGAGCCCGATTACTTCAAGGGAAACGGCCTGGGGAGGGGCGGCGCCGAAGGCCGTCCGGCGCCGCAGCACGTCGATGGAACCTTCCGCGCGCCGACCGACATCGCGTGGGACAGCGACGACAACATCTACATCAGCGACGGCTACATCAACTCACGTGTGGCCAAGTTCGACAAGCATGGCAACTGGGTCAAGTCGTGGGGATCACGCGGCACCGGCGGACAACACGCGAACGAGAACCCCAGCCAGTTCAACACGCCGCACAACATCGGCATCGACCGGCAGAACAACGTCTACGTCGCCGACCGCGGCAACCGCCGGATCCAGGTGTTCGATCGCGACGGCAATTTCCAGCGGTTCATCCTGCTGAACGCGGCGTATGACAAGAAGCGCCATCCGGTGCTCGGGAACGTGAACCCCAATCCACCCGACGAGACGCAGCCCTGGACGATCTGCATCACGAACGGACCGACCCAGTATCTCTACACGTCAGATCAGGAGCCGGGCCGCGTGTACAAGCTGACGCTGGACGGCAAGATTGTGGGGATGCTCGGCGAGTCCGGCCACGAGCTCGGCCAGTTCAATTGGATCCACGGTATCGCCTGTCCGTCGGAGAACATGATTTATGTGGCCGACATGAACAACTGGCGCGTGCAGAAACTGGTCCTCCACCCGGAGAACGCGAAACCGAGCACGGCCGCGAGTCGCTGAGCGCAGACTGAGTGCGGCATTTCGTAATTACGCTGACGTATTGATTTGGACAAGCCGCATTTGGACAAGCCACGGAGACACTGAGACACAGAGGCGCTCGACGCGGTCGGCCTGCACAGCAGGCCGAGCCGTGAGGCGCGCAAACCGCAAACGAACGACCGAGCCACTGTCCAGTGGTCGTTCGTTTGCGGTTGGCACGCCTCGCCCGCCGCTCGGCGGCGCCGCGTCGGGCGCGCTGCTTGAAGCGTGTTCTTCTCTGTGTCTTTGAGTCTCTGTGGCCAAATATGTCGTATTTCTCCCGCTCGCCTGAAAGGCTCGCGCTACGCCTACGACGAAGGTGTCAGAAGAGAATCTTCGCCGCGAGCTGCGCGTTGCGCGGCTCTCCCGAACCGATGCCGGGCGCGCTGTTTCCGTTGCGGGTGTTCGTGAGCAGCCCGAAGGTCGTCGAGCTCGAGAGCGTGCTGCCGGGATTCGCCCAGTTCGTCATGTTGAGCACGTTGAAGACCTCGCATCGCAGCTGCAGCGAGACGCCGTTGTTCAACTTCGTCGTCTTGAACACGGAGACGTCGACGGTCTTGAACCAGGGGCCGTAGTACGCGTTGCGCGCGAGGTTGCCGAACGTGCCGGGCGCCGGCGCCGCGAACGCGGCCGGGTTGAAGAACAGCACCGATTGCGGAGTTGCCGGCTGGACGAGGCCGCTGAACGGATCGCCGACGAGATTCGGACGATCGGAGCGATCACCCGTGCCGCTCGCGTCGGTGCCCGTGGTGATGTTGAACGGCCCCCCGCTCTGGATCGTGGCGATCGTGTTGAACTGCCAGCCGTCGCCGAACCGCGACGTCCCGAAGGCGGGCATCGAGTAAGTGAAGCCGGCCGAGATGACGTGGCGCACGTCGAACGCGGCGTTGCCCCAATCGGCGTTGATGTCGGCGGAATTCATCGGCAGCGTGTTCCGTGCTTCCGAGCCGTTGTCCATCGCGTGCCCCAGCGTGTAGTTCAAGCGTCCGGACACACCGTGCCAGGCGTTCTGAATCAGCGACATCTGCAGCGAGTTGTAGCGGGAGCTCCCGATCGTCTCCAGCTCATTGATGGCGGCCAGCTCCGGATAGCGGCCATTGAATGGCCGGAGCGCCTGCGATAACCCTGCCGCGCGCGGCGCCGGCGCGTTGATATCTCGCATGAGCGCGAGCCGATGGCCCCGGGTGCCGACGTATCCGACCTGAAGGACCGTGGTGGCGCCGAGCTGCTGCTCGACATTCACGTTGAAGTTCACCACATACGGCAGCCGCAGCTCCTGGCTGACCGCGAACGCGCCGTACGGCGGCTGCAGCGACGTGCCGAACACCGGGACGTTGTTCGCGTAGGTCAGCCTCCGCTGCGTGATCGAGTAGACCGGCGTGCTGCCGCCCGGGTTGTTGCCGACTCCGAGCGCTCCACCGTTGGCGAAGGTCGTGTTCGCGGTAAAGAAATTCACGGCCAGCATGTCGTAGAAGATGCCGTAGGCTCCGCGAAACACGGTTTTCCGGCTCTCCCACGGGAGGTACGTGAACCCGACGCGCGGCGACAGATCCTTCCTGTCGGCGGGGTACAACGTGTCGGTCGACACCATGCCCTGGTCGGGCAGGAAGTTCGTCAGCGGCGCATCACTGGCGCCCAGGACACCAGGATAGGTGTACCGCAGGCCGAAGTTGAGCGTCAGGGCCGGAGTCGCGGTCCACGCGTCCTGAAAGAAGAGATCGAAGGAGTTCTGGAAATAGTTGTGGTGCGTGTTGCCGCGGACGATGCTGCCGGTCGCGTAGCTGCCGGCCATGAAATCGGACAGCGACTTCAGCGATGCGCTTGCGGCCGACACCGGCAGCGACGCCCAGGGACCGACGGTGCCGTCGAACGTGAAGGTGCCCCGCTTGTTGCTGTCGTAGAAGATGAACAGCTTGGACACGCGGAGCTCGCCGCCGGCCTTCATCTGGTGCGCGCCCGTGGCGTACGAGAGCGTGTCGGTGAACTGAATCGTCTTGTCGACGCGGCCGAGCGGCTGCGTACCGCCGACTGCGGCGAACCCGTTGATCGTGATGTTGGGAGGCCCGCTCAACTCGGCATCGGTCACGCCGGTATTGAGCCCCATCGCGAGCGGATCGGCCGAATGATCCTGCGAATTGAACGTCTGAAGGAAATAGTTGTAGCCGACGACGAGCTGATTCACCAGGTGCGACGTGAACACTCCGGCCGACACCACCGACACGTTGTGCATGCGACTGGGCACGGCCTGGTAGTACGCCAGGTACGGCGAGTTGGTCTGGGCCACCTGATCCCCGCCTCCCCCGAAATACCTGGCCGAGACGTTGAACACCGGGTTGAACTGGTGATCCACCTTGGCGATCCCGTTGTAGCTGCTGTACGAGTTCGGATCGGTGCTCACGAAGTTCTGGGCCGTCGCCGATCCCGTCCGGCTGTCCTGCGGCCACAGCGCGAGGAGTTTCGTGGACGTCTCATTCACCGGGACCCCGAACTGATTCAGGAGCTGGTTTGCGCTCGCCACCCAGTCGGCCGACGGCGCGGTCGTCGGGGTTGTGTTGCCGGCGGTCAGCTTCTGAACTTCCAGTGTCGAAAAGAAGAACGTCTTGTTGTGGACGATCGGGCCGCCCAGCGAGAAGCCGTACTGGTTGTTGCGAATCGGGCGCTTGGGCGAGCCGGGCGCCGCGACCGGCGAGGTCGCCGACAGCGCCTCGTGGCGGTTGAAGTAGTACGTGGTCCCGTGAACGCTGTTCGTGCCCGATTTGATCACGAGGTTGACGGTCGAGCCTGCGTTCCGGCCCATTTCCGCAGACCCGCCCGACTGCACGGAAAACTGATCGATGGCCTCGATCGGCAACAGCGTCCCGGCGATGCCGGACACGCCGCCCTGATTGACCGCCGCGATGTTCTGAAACGCGTCGTTGTTGTCGGCGCCGTCGATCTGGAAGTTGTTGCCGCGCGTGCGCACGCCGTTCACCGACGTACCCGCCACACCAGGGGCCAGCTGCAGCATCCGCGTGAAGTCTCGACCGTTGAGCGGCAGGTCCTGCACCTGCTTGGGCTTGATCACATTGCTGAGCGCCGTGGACACCGTGTCGAGCAGGATGGAGGAGGCGGACACGAGGACCGTCTCTGAAACATTCGACAGCCCCATTTTCATCTCGACGGACGACACCCTCGAGACCGTGACCTCCACGGTCGCTTTCGTGGTCTGGAAGCCCGCGAGGGTTGCCTCGACCGTGTACGTGCCGAGCTGCAGATCCGGCAGGGAGAAATCGCCGCTGGCGGAGGTGTTCGTCGTCCGGGCGACGCCGGTGGCGTCGTTGGTCGCCGTCACGCTGACGCCGGGCAGCACGCCGCCGCTCGAGTCGGCGATGCGTCCCGAGATGGTGCCGCGAAACGTTTGCGCGCGACAGACGCCCGCGACCAGGAAGAGCGCGAGAACACACCAACCGGTTGCGACGGACCTCGTCGAAGACATCACGGCTCTCCTTGCCGGCCCCTGCTTCCGTTCGTGTCCGCCTTCAGGGACTCGGTCGGGTCCGGCCGACCGCCGTCGCCAAGGCTCTGGCGGTCCGCCGACCACCTTCGCCGAAGGCTCCGGCGGTCCGCCGCAGCTTCAGCGTAGGCGGAAGCTTCACGCGAAGGCGGAAGCCGGATACTACCAGAGACTCGCCGCGCTCTCAGGTCTCCAGCCAGCCCTGGCGCTGCAGGTCGGCGACTTCACGTGTGAAGCGCATCGCGGCGCGCTCCACGCGATGCCAGTCCGTATAACGCCGCTCGTGGACGCGCGCTCGTCTTCGCGCTCTGACGCGATCCAGCCGGACGGCGGCAGAGCGTCGATCTCGAAATATCGAACGTGAAACGATCGCACGAGTGTCTTGCGGAACACGGACGCCATCGCTCTGCCCTCGGGTTGTGGTGAGCCGGCATTATGGCTCCCGTCACACGCACCTGGCGCATGTCACGTCGAATTTACACTTGACGCTCGCCTTCGCGCCGCGGGACCATCAGCCGCCTCCCCCACGGTCTTGATGTCGGCCTCTCCGTTACTGCAGCCCAGGGTGAAAGTCTGGCTGTCCCTCGCCGAAGCCTTGCCGGAGGCGGGGCCGTCAAGCGCGAGACGAATCCCTTCTCACGCCAGACGTTCATCGTCTAGGATGAGTGTCGTAATCACGTACACTGAAACCGGAGTGCATGATGTCGCGGACGGTCCCTCGCTCGAAATTGAACGTGATCGCGCTTGCCGGCCTGCTCATGGCGCTGCCGGTGGGCGTCCGGGGACAGGCAGGCACGAAGAACGGCGAATGGCGCACCTACGGCGGCGATCTCGGCAGCACGCGGTACGCGCCGCTCGATCAAATCAACGCGAACAACTTCAAGAACCTTCAGATCGCGTGGCGATTCAAGACGGAGATTCTCGGACGCCGGCCGGACTTCAATCTCGAAGCGACACCGTTGATGATCAATGGCGTGTTGTATACGACTGCAGGCTCGCGACGCGACGCCGTGGCGATCGACGCGGCCACCGGCGAGCTGCTGTGGATGTACCGCCTCGACGAAACCAGGCGCGCCGCCGCATCGCCCAGGCCGCTGTCAGGCCGCGGCGTGGCCTACTGGACCGACGGCGCGGGCGACGATCGCGTGTTCTTCGTGACGATCGGCTATCAGCTCGTCGGCCTCGACGCGAAGACCGGGGTCCCCGTGCGCGGATTCGGCCAGAACGGCATCGTCGATCTCAAGCAGGAGGACGATCAGGAGCTCGATCCGATCACGGGCGAGATCGGGCTGAACTCAGCGCCGGTCGTCGCGAGAAGCGTGGTGATCGTCGGCGCCGCTCATCGGGCCGGAGGGGTCCCCAAGAGTAAAGCGAACGCGAAAGGCTTCGTGCGCGGGTTCGACGTGCGCACCGGCAAGCGTCTGTGGATCTTCCACACGATCCCGGTCCCCGGGGAGTTCGGCAATGACACCTGGGAAAAGGACTCGTGGGCGTACACCGGGAACACGGGCGTGTGGGCGCCATTCTCCGTGGACGAAACGCTCGGTCTCGTGTACCTGCCGGTCGAGTTGCCCACCGGAGATTATTACGGGGGCCATCGGCCGGGGAACGGTCTGTTCGGCGAGAGCCTGGTGGCGGTGGACCTCACGACGGGCAGGCGGCTCTGGCATTACCAGCTCATTCACCACGGGGTGTGGGACTACGACATCCCGTGCGCCCCGGTGCTGGCCGACATCACGGTGAACGGAAGAGCGATCAAGGCGGTGGCGCAGCCGACCAAGCAGGGATTCACCTACGTCTTCGATCGCACCAACGGCCAGCCGGTATGGCCCATCGAGGAAAAACCGGTCGAGCAGACGAAGGTGCCCGGCGAGAAGACGAGCCCCACGCAGCCCATCCCCACCAAACCGCCCCCCTTCGAACGGCAGGGCTTCTTACCGGAGTACCTGATCGACTTCACTCCCGAGCTGAAGGCGGAAGCGCTGAAGATGGCCTCGCAATTCAAGATGGGACCGGTGTACACGCCACCGATCGCCAGGGGTCAGGACGGCAAGGTCGGACTGCTGTACATCCCGAACGGAGCGAATTGGCCTGGAGGATCGCTCGACCCCGAGACCGGCATCCTGTACGTCTTCTCGAACACGCTGACGCGTCTCGTGTCGCTCGCCAACGCTCCAACGCGGTCCGACATGGACTACGTCAACATGCAGGGTGGCGGCGACACGGGAGGCGGGTTGACGGTGCAGGGGTTGTCGCTCGTGAAGCCGCCCTATGGACGCATCACGGCGATCGATCTCAACAAGGGCGACATTGTCTGGCAGGTGCCGCATGGCGACACGCTGGATTCGGTCAAGGAAAACCCCGCGCTCAAAGGCGTGGACATCCCGAAGACCGGCCGGATTGGCCCGATCGGCACGCTGACGACGAAGACGCTGGTGATTTCCGGAGAAAGCGGCTTCTCGAAGAACGCGGCCGGGCAGCGAGGGGCGAAGCTGTTCGCCTATGACAAAGCGACGGGGCAAGTCGTCGGCGAGCAGTTCATGTTCGCCCCGCAGACGGGTTCGCCGATGACGTACTTGCTGGGCGGCAAGCAGTACCTCGTCGTGGCGGTCAGCGGCGCCGGCGTGCCCGCGGAATTCATCGCCTATACGTTGCCGTAAATTCGGCCAAACGGTCCATGCTCGGCCCTGAAGGATTTCAAATGCGCGCAGTCAAAGCACCGATCACGTTTCTGTTTCTTGCGATGGCGTTCGCGTGGGTCTCGGCGCAGCAGGCCCGCCCGTCGAACCGGGCGGTCCTGTTCGAGGGCGCACGGCTGATTTCCGGTGAGGCGGGCGCGCCGATCGAGAGCTCCGCGTTCCTCGTGGAGAACAACAGATTCACCAGGGTCGGCCGGAAAGGTGAGGTTCAGGCGCCGGCCGGCGCGACCCGCGTCGATCTGACCGGGAAGACCGTCATGCCCGCGCTGATCGACATTCACAACCATCTCGGGTGGACGGACCACAAGACCAATAAGGCGAGCAAGGAGAGCTACACGCGAGAGCTCGTGATCGACCATCTGCAGCGCTATGCGTACTACGGCGTCGCGGCCACGTTGAGCATGGGCCTCGACCGTTGGGACGTCAATCCCGACATGCCGTACCAGTTGCGCAACGAAACCCTCCCGAATGCGGCGCGGTTCCTCACCGTGGGTCGCGGGATCGCGGCGACGCCGATGGCGGGGCCGCCGGTGGACTATCGGCTCGGCGTGCCGTACGGGGCGGAGACCGAAGCGGAAGGCATCGCCCACGTCCGCGAGCTGCACGACAAGAAAGTGGAGATGATCAAGATCTGGGTGGACGATCGACTCGGGACCGTGCCCAAGCTGAAGGTGCCGGTCTACGAAGCCATCATCAACGAAGCGCACAAGAACGGCATGCGCGTCGTCGCCCACATCTTCGACCTGTCGGACGCCAAGCAGCTCATGAAATCCGGCGTCGACGGCTTCGCGCACACCGTTCGTGACAAGGATGTCGACGACGAATACATGACCATCCTCAAGCAGCATCCCAAGGTCTGGGCGGGAGCGAACCTGCCGGGCCGAACGCTGACGCCGGCGGAATCGGAGGCCGAGATCGCCTGGATGAGCGACGCCCTTCCGCCAAGTCAGGTCAAGCGGTTGCGGGACCAGCTGGCGAACCGGGTCGCCGGACGCGGCGGCCGGGGCGGACGCGGCGGCGGGACGGGGCCGAGCGACATGTTCGGGATCCAGTGCCGCAACAACAAGCGTGTGCATGATGCGGGAATGATTCTCGGTGTTGGAACCGACGCCAACGGTGACGTCGGGTCGGGCGTGCATACCGAGCTGGCCGACATGGTGTTTTGCGGGCTGACCCCGGCGGAGGCGATTGTCGCGGGGACGCGTACGGGGGCCGAGATTCTCAAGCTCGACCAGCAGGGGACTGTCGCGAACGGCAAGAGCGCTGATTTCATCGTGCTCGATGCCAATCCCCTGGACAATATCCTCAATACGCGCAAGATCAATAAGGTCTACCTCAGGGGGACGGAAGTCGATCGTGCCGGGTTGAGCCGCGGATTCACCACGGAGGCAAGGAGCTCGGACGATCACAAGTGAGACTTAGTACAGCATTTCGTCATTACGCCGACGTATTGATTTGGACAAGCCACGGAGACACTGAGACACAGAGGCGCCCGCCGCTCGGCGGCGCCGCGTCGGGCGCTGCGTGTTTCTTCTCTGTGTCTTTTGTGTCTCGGTGGCCACGTGAACAGTGGTTTCGAAAGGGCTTGCCATGAAGCGGACGTTGTGGGTCCTCGTCGTCGCGATCTCGGCGTCGCTGTTGGCAGCCCGTGGTGAAAGTCCGACTCAAGGGCTGCTCGCCGCTCGCGCCGACGACGTGTCCAAGCAGGTCGAATGGCGCTACTACGGAGGCGACCAGGCGGGGACGAAGTTCTCTCCGCTCACGGACATCACCCCGAACAATGTACAAGGGCTGCAGGTCGTCTGGCAGTGGAAGCATTGGGAAACGCCCCTTCCGCAATACGGCACGTTCCCCGGCTTCTTCGAGAGCACGCCGCTGATGATCGACGGCGTGCTGTATGTCACGACGCCGTACAACAGCATCGCTGCGCTCGACGCCGAAACCGGCAAGGAGTTGTGGCGGTTCGATGGCGAGGCCTACAAGATTGGGCAGGTACTCTCGGGCAGCGGGTGGAAGCTGCGCGGGACGGCGTTCTGGCGGGATGGCGACAAGCTGCGGATTTTTCTGAACAGCCGCCATCGGCTGTTCTCGCTCGACGCCCGGACGGGGAGGCCGGTTCCCTCGTTTGGCAACAACGGTGAAGTCTCGCTGACCGACGGCCTGAAGCGCGTGTCGGACTTCACGCACATGACGCAGAGCTCCCCCCCGATCATCTACAAAGACCTCGTCATCATGGGCAGCCAGGTGCCCGACCGGGTGCAATCAGCCGATCCCGTCGGGCAGGTGCAGGCGATCAATGCGCGGACGGGCAAGCGTGAATGGGTGTTTTCGGTGATCCCCCAGTCCGAGCGCGATGCGGGCGCCAAAACGTGGGAAGACGAGTCGTGGAAGACGAATGGACACGGGAACGTCTGGGCGCCCATGGCGCTCGACGAAGCTCGCGGGTTGCTCTATCTGCCGACGACGACGCCGAGCAGCGATTACTACGGCGGGAACCGAAAAGGGGCGAATCTGTTTGCGGAGTCGGTGGTCTGTCTCGACGTGACCACCGGCAAGATGAAGTGGTACTTCCAGGAAGTCCATCACGGGCTGTGGGACTACGACAATCCGGCGCCGCCCACGCTGGTCACGATCACGGTCAACCGCCGCCGGATCGACGCGGTCGTGCAGGTCACCAAGCAGGGCTTTGCCTACGTCTTCGACCGCGTCAGCGGCGCGCCCGTCTGGCCCATTGTCGAGAGGCCGGTGCCGACCGACACCAACGTGCCGGGTGAGCAGCCGTATGCGACGCAGCCGTTTCCGACCAAACCGCCGCCGTTTGTCGATCAAGGCGTCACCCTCGAGGACGCCAACAACCTGACGCCCGAAATCAAGGCGCTGGCTCAGGCGGAAATGAAGAAGTATCGGCTCGGCCCGCTGTATACGCCTCCATCACTCGAGGGCACGCTGCAGAGCCCGTCACAGGGCGGAGGCGCCAGCTGGGGTGGCGCGGCATTCGACCCGGACACCGGCTATCTGTTCGTCCGCGCGGCGCATTCGATCGGACGGAACCGCGTGGCGAAGAACGACGGAACCGACTCGTTGGTCGACCCTGACTACTCCAACGTGTTCGCGCGCGGCGCCGAAGAGATGACCCTGCGCGGGGTGCCGCTCAACTCGCCGCCTTACGCCGTCCTGACGGCGATCAATCTGACGACAGGGGAGATCGCATGGAAGGTGCCGCTCGGCGAAGGGAGTCCATCGCTGCGCAACAATCCATTGCTGAAGGGGGTGACCCTGCCCGATCGCCTGGGATCGCCGAACAGCAGGGGCGGCGCCATGGTGACCAAGAGCGGTCTGGTGTTCATCGGCGGGGGCGACGGGTATTTCTACGCGTTCGACAAGATGACCGGCAGGGAAATCTGGCGTGGCAAGGTCCCGTATGCCAACAACGCCAACCCCATGACGTACCGCACGAAATCCGGGCGGCAGTTCATCGTCATGGCGACGGGCACGGGTGCCGACAACGCGTTGGTCGCGTTTGCTCTGAACGGGACGACGCCGGCCACGCGGTAGCGAGGGCGAGCGCGAGCGTCGCGAGCTCGAGATATATCGCTCGTGGTGAGCACGTCACATATCGCTCGTGGTGAGCATGTCGCAGATCGCTCGTGGTGAGCTTGTCGCAGATCGCTCGTGGTGAGCTTGTCGAACCACGAGCAATACGGCTCATCCTTCGACAGGCATGTCCTGAGCGAGCGGCTCATCCTTCGACACGCTCAGGATGAGCGACCCGTCGAAGGGCTCAGGATGAGCGGCCAGTCGAAAGGTTCAGGATGAGCGGCGATGCAACCCGTCACGATTGCCGGGTCAAAGGAGCAGTATGCGCAGCAGAGTGATGGCAAGCTCGTTCGTCGTCGCACTGACGTGGCTCGCGCTCCTGCCGGGCGTGGCCCATGCGCAGAGCGCGATCGTTGGCGTGATCAGGGACGCGTCGGGCGGCGTCATGCCTGGGGTGACGGTAGAAGCCGCCAGTCCGCAGCTGATCGAAAAAGTGCGATCGGTCGTCACCGATGAGCGCGGGACCTATCAAATCAGAGACCTGCGCCCTGGTGTGTACGGGATGACGTTCACGCTGCCAGGCTTCTCGACGGTCAAGCGGGACGCCATCGAGCTGCCCACCGATTTCACGGCGACCGTGAATGCCGAGATGCGTGTCGGCGCGATCGAGGAGACGGTCACCGTCTCCGGGGCCTCGCCCGTCGTGGACGTGCAGAGCACCACCAAGGCTCAGGTGCTCACCCGCGATCTGCTCGACGCGATTCCGACGGGGCGCACGGCGCAGTCGTACGGACAGCTGGTCACCGGCGTGACGAATGCTCAACCCGACGTCGGCGGCGCGCACGCCATGAACCAGGTCGGCATGGTTCTCCACGGCAATGCCGGCAAGGAAACCACGGTCATGCTGGACGGGATCCAGTTGAACGGCATGTGCGGGAACGGCTCGACCCAGGCCTATACCAATACGCAGTCCTACGAGGAGATGGTCTTCCAGACCACCAGCGCGGGTGCAGACGTGTCTGCCGGGGGTGTCCGCCAGAATATGGTTCCGCGGCAGGGCGGCAACGACCTTCACGGCTCCGTCAACGCCTACGGCAGCCGGCATACCTGGCAGGCTGCGAGCATTACGCCGGACCTGATCGCTCGAGGGCTAACCAAAGGCGACAGCCTCGACGGGCTGTACGACCTGGAAGGCGGCGTCGGGGGAAAGATCGTCAGGGACAGGCTGTGGTGGTTCGCCGCCGCCCGCGAAATCAGCGCGAACAGCGCCGTTGCGGATGCGTTCAATCCGGACGGGTCGCAAGCCGTCCAGGATCAGCACGTGGACAACGCGTCGATCCGTCTGACGAGCCAGATCACGCCGCGCAACAGGTTCACCGCGTATATCGATCGCGTGAACAAGTACATCGGCCACGACATGCTGGCCGGGTACGATCCGGTGAAGGCGTCCCGCGTATGGGAACCCTCGAAACTCTATCAACAGCTGCAGGCGAAATGGACCTCGCCCGTTTCCAGCCGGTTGTTGATCGAGGCCGGCTACGGCGAGTACAGGGCCCAGCGCCATACCACCTACCAGCCGGGGATTGAACCGCCGTACGGTTCGGCCGAGTGGTTCGCGGCCGCGTTTCACCAGGACACCTCCCGCGGCACGGTCACCAACGCGGCGCCCGGCGGCAACTACTACCTGATTCCCGTGCGCAAGTTCTTCTCGTCGTCGGCGTCATATGTGGCCGGCGCGCACACGATGAAATTCGGCGCCCAGGACACCTGGGGGTTTCTGGAACAGGGGACGACGCTGAACGGCGCCGTGGGGCAGATCTACCAGAACGGCGTGCCCACCTCCGCGGCGATCTACAACACGCCCGAGCGCGATCGGTTCACGATGAACGCCCAGTGGGGACTCTATGGGCAGGATGCATGGACGATGAAGCGCTTCACGCTGAACTACGGCGTGCGCTGGGAGTACTTCAGATCCTCCATCGCAGCGGAGAGCTCAGCGGCGGGACGCTTCGTCCCGGATCGCGTGTTCGGCCCCGAGGTGATGCCGATCTGGAAGACGTGGTCGCCCCGGCTTGGCGTCACCTACGATCTCAGCGGAAACGCGAAGACGGCGATCAAGTTCAGCGTCAACAAGTACCAGCTGTCGGTCACCAACGGCGTTGCCGCGGCGCTCAACCCGATGCGCCTGCAGTCGGCGTCCGTCACCTGGAGGGACCTCAACGGCGACGATATCGTCCAGGGTCCGATTGGCTGCACGTTCAACACGCCCGGGTGCGAGATCAATTTCGCCCAGCTGCCGAGGAACTTCGGTCTGATCACGCCGGGATGCTCGACCATCGCGACGCCCGGCTCGATCCCCTGCGGGACGGCCCAGGTGGATCCGAACGTGCGGCGTCCCGATGAGGTGATGTTCAACCTCGGCGTGCAGCACGAGCTGCTGCCACGCGTGTCGGTCGCCGCGAACTGGGTCCGGACCAATTTCTACAATCTGGCGTTGACCCAGAACGTCCTGCAGAGTTTCAGCGACTATACGCCGGTGCAGATCGCGAGCCCGCTCGACGGAAGCGCCATCACGATGTACAACGTCAGCGCCGCCAGGCAGAGCGCGGTGTTGAACCTCAACACCACGGATCCGCAGGGCAGCATGTGGAACAACGCCGTCGAGCTCTCCTTCAATGCGCGGCTTCCACATGGCGCGTCCGTCTTCGGGGGCACGGCAACCGACCGGACACTTCAGGTCCAGTGCGACGGGTTCAGCAATCCGAACCAGCTTTTGTACTGCGATCAGACCAGGAGCGGCATCCCGTGGAATACCCAGTTCAAAATCGCCGGCTCCGTTCCGCTCCAATGGGGCCTCCAGTTCGGGGCGTCGTTCACGACCTACAAGTACACCTACGGGACGCCGACCGGGAACGCGCCCGTGGGGTCGGTGTGGCTCATAACTCGACCTCACGCTCGGAAAGTGGCTGACGGCCGGCAAGCTGCGGTTGCAGCCGGGTATCTCGTTGTTCAATGCGCTCAACAACCATGCGGCGTACACCGTGCGCTCCATGAACTACCTGACATCGTCGTACCTGCAGCCGTCCACGGTTCTGCAGCCACGACTCGCGAGGGTCGAGATGCAAGTGAAATGGTGAGGAAGAAGGAGAAGCTATGGCGCGAAAGGTCGCTGTGAAATGCGTGCTGGCGGTTCTTGGCGCCCTGGTGCTGTTTCCCTCAGCGTCGCAGGCACAGAGCTCGATCGCCGGGGTCGTCAAGGACTCTACAGGCGCCTTCATGCCCGGTGTCACCGTGGAGGCAGCGAGCCCCGCCCTCATCGAGAAACTGCGGACGGTGGTCACCGATGAGCGTGGAGCGTATCTGATCGTGGACTTGCGCCCGGGCACATACACGGTGACGTTCACGCTTCAGGGCTTCACGACGTTCAAGCGCGAAGCGCTCGAGCTGCCGAGCAATTTCACGGCGACGGTGAACGCCGATCTGCGTGTTGGGGCGCTCGAAGAGACGGTCACGGTGTCCGGGGCGTCGCCGGTCGTGGACGTCCAGAGCACGGCCAAGACCCAGGTGCTCAACCATGACCTGCTCGACTCGATTCCAACCGGACGGACCGCTCAAACGGCCGCCGCGCTCGCTCCCGGCGTCATCATGGGCACGCCCGACGTGGCCGGTTCGAACGGCCAGAACCAGAATGCCTCGATCGCGCACGGGATGGCGGGCGAGCAGGCGACCGTGCTGCTGGACGGAATCCAGCTCAACGGCATGTGCGGGAATGGCGCGACGCAGTCCTATTCCAACACTCAGAACTACGAGGAGATCGTGATCCAGAACAGCGGTGCCGGCGCCGACGTGTCGGCGGGTGGCGTGCGCCAGTACCTTGTGCCGCGGAAGGGCGGCAACGATTTTCACGGCTCCGGCGCCATGGTCTACGCGAGCGGCAACTGGCAGGCCGATCCGCTCTCGCCGGATCTCGTCGCTCGAGGGTTGAAGAAAGGCAATGCGTTCGAAAGCACGTACGACTTCGAAGCCGGCATGGGCGGCAAGCTCCTGAAGGACAAGCTGTGGTGGTTCGCCGCGTCGCGCAAGCAGGGGAACAACGAGGCGATCGCCGACTCCTTTTACAAGGATGGAACGCAGGCGGTCAACGAGCAATACATCAAGAACATTTCTCTCCGCCTGACGTGGCAAATCGACAGGCGCAATCAGTTGAGCGCGTACCACGACCGCGTCTTCAAGTACCTCAGCAACGTGGTGAGCGCCGGCTACGATCCGGCGACGGCGGGAATGGTCACGCTGCCGTCGCCTCTCTATGAGCAAACGCAGCTCAAGTGGACGTCGACCTTCTCCAGCAAGCTCTTGATCGAAGCCCCCCGGATGGTTCGCCGGCGCGACCCGCCGCGACCTGTCGACGGGAGTGGTGACGACCGCCAATCCCATCACCTTGTCGATTCAGGATCCGACACGGCGCTACCTCGTCGGATCGGTGTCGTACGTGACTGGCTCCCACAACATGAAGTTTGGCGTCCAGAACAACTGGGGATACGAGTGGTTCGCGACGTACAAGAACGCCGATCTGGAGCAGAACTATCAGAACGGCGTGCCCACCTCGGTGTACGTCTTCAACTCCCCGACGTACTTGAACAATCGGCTGGACGCGTTCGTGGGGATTTACGCTCAGGACTCATGGACCTACAACCGGCTGACGCTCAACTACGGCGTGCGATGGGAGTACTTCAAAGCGTCGGTTCCCTCAGAAGTCGCCACGAAAGGGCGGTTCACCGTCGCGGACCGGTCGTTCGGTCCCGAGACGTTCCCGGTCTGGAAAGACTGGACGCCGCGTTTCGGAATGGTCTACAACGTGTTCGGCGACGCGAAGACCGCCGTCAAGTTCAGCGTGAACAAGTACATGGTTCAGCTCACTGACAATCTGACGAACGCCTACAATCCGATTCGCCTTCAATCCGCCACCCTGGCGTGGACGGATGTGAACCGTGATGACATCGCGCAGGGCTCTCTCGGTTGCACCTATCTCACACCCGGCTGCGAGATCAACATGGCCCAGCTGCCGAATAACT